>DAOLES010000007.1 GCA_035326705.1 Oligoflexia bacterium | reverse complement strand
CCCCTTCTTTGACGAAGACGCGGTCTCCGTCAAATTCATCCCACCCAGGTCGGAATCGGCACATGGCCTCTCCTCCTTTTTTACGCCACAAACAAAAAGGTACGGCCTTACTTTTGAGAAACCTGAAATTTCATTAAGATCTCAAAAGTAAGGCCGTACCTTTTGAGATTTTGCCATCTGCTTAAGGACAGTATATAGAAAGCCATAGATATGACCGTTATTGAAAGAAGAAAATCTGCGCGTATTGAAACCCGCAGTAAAGCCATAATTAAAACATCTGAACAAAATTATGATGTTACGTTAATTGATGTTTCACATCATGGCGCCGGCTGCCTGGTCAAAAAAAATATAGCCGTTCCTCTGGGGCAAGATATACAACTCACCTTATTTAATAGTGTTGGCACGGAAGTTTTTACCCTTACTGCCACTATTTTACATGCTTTTTCTTTTGATCAAGATAACAATAAATTAGGCATAAAGTTTAACGATATTAACGAAGACAAAAAACAACTAATTGCTGATTATGTTTATCAGATCTTATCTCAAGATGGTGGTAATCGAAGAGAGCAACCTAGAATTACCACACGAATTGCAATGCAGGCTTTACCTAAAGAAAAAGCCTTGGCAATTTTAGAAAATATATCTATGGGTGGTTTATCTATTATTTGTTCTCAATATCTTAGCGTCAATGATCCTATTGATATTCAATTGCCTTTAAACAATGAAAATGACTTGCTCAGTTGCAGTGGAAAAGTTATTCATGTCAAAGAAATCATTGCTGGTCAACAGTACAAAGTAGGTGTTCAGTTTGATAATATTCCCAATCATATCAGCAAACAAATTGAACATTGGATGATGACCCTTTTACAACAACATACAGAATAGGACTCCATGATTAGATTTGGCCAAATGAATCGGCTACTTGTTGAACACGTATCATCAAAAACATGTGTTTTAAAAGACCCAAAAAGTTTAGAAACCATCAACCTTAAGCAAAGCAAACAAGAACTGAAAGAAAATTCTATGCTTGATGTCTTTGTTTATAAAAACAAAGAAGGACAAGCCATTGCTAGTTTAGATTTACCTTATGCCTATCTTGGTGAATATGGTTTTTTAGAAATGGTGGGGCAAAGCCAACAGGGTGCATATTTTGACCTTGGTTTAGAAGAAGATCTTTTGGTTCCACATCATGAACAAAATTATCATTTAAAAATCAAAGATATCTATATTATTCGAATTTGCATTGATCCTTCCACCAACCGACTGTATGGCAGCACTGATCAAAAAGCACATTTAAAAGATTTTCCTTATTCAGATATTGAAGAAAACCATTTTGTTAGTCTTATCCCCGTGGAACGAACTGAACTGGGCTATAAAGTTATTATCAATCAAAAATATTTGGGCATGATCTATCATAATGAAATATTTACAGATGTTCAGTGTTCAGAGCTGTATCAAGGTGTGATTAAAAAAATTCGTGAGGATGGTTTAATTGATGCCGCCTTACAAAAACAAGGTTTTTCTAATGTTGTACAAGCAAAAATAACTATTATTAACCATCTCAAAAAAAACAATGGGCAGTCAGAACTTACAGATAAAAGTTCACCAGAGTTAATTCGTACACAACTGGGGATGAGTAAAAAAACCTTTAAAAATGCTTTAGGTATGCTCTATAAAGAAAAAAAAGTCGCTCTCTACCCTGACCGAACAGAACTAATAATTAAATAAAATTTAATGCAAGTCATCTTAATCTCAATAACTATTTGTTGAAATTTTATTTTTTTTATGAGAAATATCTTATTAAGTATTATTTATTATTTAAGGAGGTCATATGATTGCATTACATTCTAGTTTTAAAGCGGCCTCTATTCAGGCTTCTTCTTAAAACAATACATACCTTTTTCAGCTTAGTTTTAATTTTTTCATTGCATGTTTTGTGATGCAGTGACGTAAAGGAGCATCCCTTGAATTTATACAATTTAGGGTGGAATCATCCACCCCAAGCGAATATTGTTCGTATTACTCATCGCCATAAAGGCATTTATCAAGCCATCAACCATGAGGGTGTTGTTTTAACAGCTTTGCTATCTGGAAATTTTGAATTTTCAGTCAATCAAAGTTCAGATTATCCTAGTGTGGGTGATTTTTGCATCTGCAGTCCAGTTTTTGAAGGTGATCATAACAAAGCTACAGTTTTGATTCAAAGTTTATGTGAACGATCTAGCCATATATCACGTATTGCTGCGGGCAAAACCCATGATCAACAAATCTTGGCTGCCAACATTGATTATGCATTTATTGTTTGTTCGGTATTAAAAGACTTTAACATCAATCGTATTCAACGTTATATTCTTTTAGCTAAACAAGGAAACGTCATTCCTATCATTGTCTTATCTAAAATAGATCTGGTTGATGATCTTGAAAGCTATTTAAATCCATTAAAAGAAGCTCATCCTTCTATTCCTATTATTGCAAGCAGTGCGCTTTACAATGATGGCATAGAATCAATTGAATCATATTTAAAGCCTGGTAAAACGGCAGTTTTTATTGGCTCATCAGGTGCTGGTAAATCATCTTTGGTCAATGCTTTATTAAAGCATAATGTTCAAAAAGTTCATACTGTGCGAGAGGATGATCAAAAAGGTAGGCATACCACCACAGGAGGCTCCTTATTTTTTATTGAATCCGGTGGTATGCTCATTGATACGCCTGGCTTAAGAGAAGTTTCTGTATTTGCAGAAGATGATCAAGTTGAAGATAGTTTTACTGAAATTAAACAATTGTTGAAGAGTTGCCAATTCAAGAACTGTAGCCATAACAATGAGCCTGGTTGCGCTATTTTAAATGCCCTTGAAAATGGACAATTGGATCAAACAACACTGAACAATTATTTTAAGTTAAAACGTGAAGCTGATTTTTCAAAACGGAAAATGGATAAAAATTTTGCTTCTAAACAAAAAAAACGTTGGAAACGCATCAGCCAAAATTATAGAAAGCATGAACAGTTTAAAAATAAACAAAACAACTAACTAAGTTTTTGGAAAGCTTTAAGTTGTTCTTTGGTTCCTAAGGCCACGACCAAGTCACCTTCATTCAGTTTAACATCTGGTTTAGGTGACACATGGTACTGCCCTTGTTGATTGCGAATCCCTACAATATTAACACCCGTTTTCTCTCTAATTTTTGCCTCTTCAATACTCATTCCCAACAAGGCTGAAGATTTAGATACTTGTAAATCTTCCATCCACATCGATACTTCTTCATTGTGCATCAGCGTGTCCAAAAACTCTATAACATTGGGTTGTGTTACCAACTGTGCCATTCTTCTGCCACCAATACTGTAAGGTGAAATCACACGATCCGCACCTGCCGTTACCAATTTTTTTTCATTCACTTCAAAGTTGGATCTAGCCACAATATTTAGTTTTTCATTCATGCTTCTTGCTGTAAGTACCAACATTAAGTTAGCTTCATCCGTATTTAAAGTTGCAATCAATCCTTTAGCGTACCTTATTCCAACTTTATCCAAATTGTTTTCCTCGTTGGCTGTGCCTTGTTCAACCAAAAAACCCATGTTTTTTGCTTCTTCACATGCTTCTGCTTCCTTTTCTAAAACCAAAATTTTCTTGCCGGTTTTTTTGAGTTCTTTGCAGACCATTTGACCCACACGACCAAAACCACAGACCACATAATGATTTCTCAATGATTTAATCTCCATACTTTTACGCCTTTCTCTTAAAAAACTTTGGATCTGTCCTTTAACTATATAATCCGTCAATATGGTGAAGGTATATGTAAACCCACCCACACCCAAGATAATCAACCCAGCGGTAAACATTTTGCCTTCTTGTGAAAGTGGATAAACTTCAGAAAAGCCAACCGTGCTGATAGTAATGATGGTCATATAGATGGCATCCACCAATGGCCACGACTCTAAAATCATATAACCGCCAACTCCTGCCATAATGATGCAGCAGTATAAAACTAAGATAAACAACAAACGTTTACCCGGATATACAGGAGGAACAGGAGGAGCTTTCACGCTCTGCATTGTAAAAAGAAGTACCTTACATTGCAATTTAAAAGATTTATGTTTATAAATTATTTATTACAGATATGGATATACTAAATTTCATTAACTTTGGAGCGTATCTTAAACATCTATATAATCAATCTGACGCCACCTAAGTCCGCCAAGCGGTGTGGAAAACGTTTTGATGGTGCTCCTATAAACATGTAGTTTTTTGGAATGTGATATTTTTTAGACAGCTCATCAATCATGTCTGGGCCAAACTTACCTTTAATTAAAACAAAATCAATTTGCACTTCCGGATAAATTTCATCCAAAATCCGTAAATCATTTTCTAAATTTTTTGGAACAGTGTTTTCATCTTCATATACATGAATAACAGTTATATGTTTGGTGATTTCATTTTTTTGTACATAAAGCATGGCTTCATTGAGTGTAGCTTTACTCTCACCTTTGGTGAAAAAAATGATGTCATGATTATTTAAATCTTCTAAATTATGCTCTACAGCCAGTTTAAGTTTATCATTAAAATTTTGAAATGCTTTTGAAATTTCATTGATCAACAGTAAAACAAACTGCAAAATTTGGTGCCTGGCCAACATTAGTCCAACCAAAGCCATGGTCGGTAAAAAATAATACAAAAAGTATCTTAAATTTTCTGGCTTCAACATAATGTTACCAACGATTCCGGCAATTGTAGCCGTTAAAGCTAAAAAGATAACCATCCAGCTGGCGTGGTAACGTCTTGGCAATTGATCACGTCTGACTTTAAGTAGGGCATTGCCTATTGCAAACAAACACATCACACCCAAGAAAGAAATAGTGTACACACCCGCTAAAACCAATAAATCACCGCCAGTCATAATTAAAATAGAGCTGCTTAAAAATAAAAACGATAAAATAATCCAGTGGTGGGTTCCACGTTTATTGGTAGCCAATAAAAATTGCGGTAAACATCTATCCAAAGTCATACGTCCAATCAAACCTGAAGAACCAACAAAGCTGGTCAGCACCGCACCTGAAAGTACGGTAATGGCATTGATGACCACAATGGTACTTAAAATATTACCACCTCCTACCAAGGCAACTTCTGCCAATAAACTTTTTTGAGCATGCATAATATTATCAATGGGTAAAATTGCTAATGCTGTTAAAGCAATGAGTGGGTTTAAGACCGTAACCGCCACCCACATATTGCGTAAGGTTTTAGGAAACACCCCTTCATCTTGTTCTTCAATAAAATTAGCCGAACTTTCAAAACCACTCACTCCTAATAAACCGGCTGAAAAACCAAAAAACAATGCTTTTAATATTCCATCATCTTTGGGCAAATGCCAATTACTTAAAAAAACTTCTGGTTGGGTTAATAAAGAATAGACGCCTAAAAAAATTAAAGAAACCAAAGTCACAATATTAAAAATAAAAATTCCTAACGCAACTTTGGCTGACTCAGTAATCCCAATAATGGTCAGTACAGCAAAAATACTAAGAATACCAATAGTGGCTATAACCACAGGCATGCTTGGCAGCAAAGAAGCCATATATTCAGCCGCTGTTTTGGCGCTGATGACTGCTGTGGCCAAATAAGACAAGATGGTCATACATGCTGCAATAGAGGCTTTAAACTTTGTTGTGGTGTTGAGCAAACAGTTGTAGGCTCCACCATTGAGTGGTAAGGCATCCCCTACCTCAGCATAAATTGATTTGTATAAAAACAACAAACCTCCAACCATCAATAAAACTAGCGGTGACAAAGCTCCTGCATAAATGGTTGCAATGGCCGCAACATACAAACAGCTGGATGTAATATCGTTGCCACAAATTCCTGTGGCTTGCCATTCACCCAACTTTTGATGAACTTTTTTCTTTAACCCTTTTTTAGATAGTTTTTTGTGCGCCTTACTACTTTTTGCTCTCGGTTCAGATTTAATATTAATTTTGCGTGCTTTATTTGCCATGGTCAATCCTTCAATTGATGTCAGTATTCTCTTTAACATTGTTTACAAATTTTGTCGTATTTTGCAGCTTGCCCTTAAATTGTCGATCAAAAATATATTTTAAAACAACGGTTGCTAAAATAATGCTCCCCCCAATTAAGGTATAGTAGCTGGGCACTTCACCAAAAAAAATCAATACCCAGACTGGGTTAAGTAAGGGTTCAAACAATTGAAACAACATGCCTTGCAATGCCGTCAACACTTTTAATGCTTGTGTGTAAAAGACATAGGCCAAAGCCACTTGTACAAGTCCAAGTAAGGCTACATACAACCAATTGCTCACTTGTAAATCTAAATGAACAAAACTTGGTGAACATAACACTGCAGTAAGCACATTTCCCCACAAAACCAACTCAATACCAGAGAACTGTTTAAGTTTACGTAAACACATGGTTAACCACGCTGAGGTAAAGCCAGCAAAAAGACCAACATACATCCCTATACCCTGAGTTAAATCAAGACCACTGTCTTTAAAAAACAAACTCAGACCATAAGCACCAATAATAAGAATAATGATATCTGTTATCCGTATTTTTTCTTTTAGAAAAAAGGGGCTAAATAAAGTAATGTATAAAGGAGCTGTAAATTGTAGCAGCACAGCATTGGCTGCCGTAGTTAATTTGGTGGCCACAACAAAACTGATCACATTGGCTGCAAACACCAACATGGTTAGAAGTTTCATCAAAGAAAATTCAAATCGCTTGGGTCTAAAAACAAAAAACAAGGCTAAACATGCAATTAACGCACGCATGCCCGCAATGGTAAAAGCTGGCCAAGCTATTAGCTTAATCCATAAGCCTCCAAAACTCCAAAACAAAGCACTGATAAAAACAAAGGCAATGCCTTGCTGCATACTTTTGGCTTCTATCGCCTGCAAACTTTTTCGCACTGAAATTTTATTCCATGAATTTTTTAATTGTATTTTACAATTGATCTTTTAATGCATTGACAAAACTTTGTGTGTTGCCTGTACCACCAATGTCTTTGGTTTTGATACTTAGATCAGAACTGGCTAAAACTTTATTGTAAGCATCACGAATTCTATCTGCGCAAGCATCTTCACCTAAATGGCGCAGCATCATCACTGAACTCATGATACACGCTAAAGGATTGGCCACACCAAGACCGGCAATATCTGGAGCGCTGCCATGTACTGATTCAAAAATTGCATACTCATCACCAATATTAGCGCCAGGAACTACGCCCAAACCACCCACCAGGCCAGAACATAAGTCACTCACCACATCTCCATACAAATTTTCCATCAATAAGACATCAAACTGAGTAGGATCTTTCACCATTTGCATACAAGCATTATCTATAATCAGCTCATTGTACTCAATCTCTGGGTAGTCTTGACTTACTTCTTGCGCGCATTGTATAAACAAGCCGTCAGTTAGTTTCATGATATTGGCTTTATGAAAGGCTGTTACTTTTTTTCTACCTTTTTCTTTAGCGTATTCAAAGGCATAACGTGCAATGCGCTCACTGGCTTCACGGGTACAAATTTTTATGCTTTCAGTCACACCTTCTGTTATTTGGTGCTCTAAACCGGCATACAAGCCTTCAGTATTTTCACGCATTACCACAAGATCTACATTTTCAAAGCGAGTTTTAATGCCCTCTAAATTTCTTACCGGGCGCACAGAAGCATACAGCTTAAATATTTTACGTAAACTTACATTAACACTTCTAAAGCCTTTACCAATAGGGGTTGTTAGGGGACCTTTAAAAGCTATTTTGTGTTTTTCAATAGCATCTAAGGTTGCTTGCGGTAACAACTCACCTGTTTTTTCACAATATTCTGCTCCAGCATCACAATGAATCCATTCAATGGGAGCTCCCGCTGCGGCTAATACTTCTTGCGCTGCTTTAGTAACTTCAGGACCAATACCATCACCTGGTAATAAACAAATAGGGTGTGTTTTCATAGCGCCATGCTTAGCATAAAGCACTGCATTTGACTACCGGAACCAACACTAAAATTGAAATCTGGCCCTTTAAAAAGAAAGCGATTACACTGCTCATATGAAACAATTTATTTTGTGTCTTGACCAAGGAACCACAGGAAATACTGCTCTTTTATTGGATGAAAAACTCAATATTGCTGCCCAACACAACATAGAATTCACGCAACATTATCCACAAAACACTTGGGTAGAACATGACAGCCGTGAAATATGGCAAAGCATGCTCACTGCCATTGAAACGGTTTTAGAGAACGCAAATATCACCGGTCAACAGATTGCTGCCATAGGCATTACTAACCAACGAGAAACCACTGTTCTATGGGATAAAAAAACAGGTGAACCTATTGCTCCAGCAATTGTTTGGCAATGCAAGCGCAGCCATGCCATTTGTCAACAACTCAAACAGCATGAAGCTCTAATTCATGAGAAAACCGGTTTATTCATGGACCCGTATTTTTCTGCCAGTAAAATTCGTTGGTTATTGGATCATCACCCCAAAGCCAAGAATTTGGCTCAAAGTGGTCAATTGGCTTTTGGAACCATGGACAGTTTTTTACTCCACATGCTTAGCCAAGGAAAAAAACATTGTACGGATGTAAGTAATGCTTCACGAACTTTGCTAATGAATATTCACGATTTAACATGGGATAAAGAGCTCTTAGACTTATTCAATCTTCCACATTCAATCCTTCCCGAGATTTGTGATTCAAGTGCTGTTGTGGGTCATACTCAAGGCTTGCGTATTTTACCCGATGGTATCCCCATTGCTGGAATTGCTGGCGATCAGCAAGCGGCCTTATTTGGTCAAGCTTGTTTTGAAGAGGGACAAGCCAAATGCACCTATGGCACTGGCGCTTTTTTATTACAAAACCTTGGCAACAAGCGTCCTATCTCTGACCAAGGCTTGTTGACAACAGTTGCTTGGCGAATCAATGGAAAAACGCATTATGCCTTGGAAGGGTCTGTTTTCATTGCCGGTGCAGCTGTTAGTTGGTTGCGTGATCAACTGGGCATTATTAAAAATAGCTCAGAGATTGAAACTTTAGCCAAAGCTGTCAACAATAGTGATGGTGTCATGTTTATTCCTTGTTTAAGTGGTTTGGGTGCCCCTTATTGGCAACCACAAGCCAAAGGCATGATCACAGGCCTAACTCGATCCAGCAACAAAGCCCATATTGCATACGCTTGCTTAGAGGGTATTGCTCAGCAAGTTTGTGACTTAATTAAAGCGTTTGAAACAACCACCGGACAAAGTTTTGAACACCTCAAGGTAGATGGTGGTGCCTGTAAAAATGACTTATTGATGCAAATTCAAACTGATTTGCTAGGCTTTAACCTGCATCGGCCCCAGTACCTAGAAACCACAGCCATAGGAGCCGGTATGTTGGCTGGACTGGCCGTCAATTTTTATCCTGATCAAAATTATCTACAAAAAAATTTAAGCATGGATAGTCATTTTAACGCTCAAATGACTGCTAAAGACCGTTTGCAAAAAAGAATGTTTTGGGAAAAGCTATTGCACGCACATACGGCTCATGAAAATTAATTTTGAACTCGTTTTACTTTTAAAAACTCTGGAATTAAACAGGCCATTAATATTACTGCGCCGCCTAGAACTTCGTTAAAGCCTAGTTTTTCAGCAATTAAAAGATAGCCAAACAAGGCGGCAAAGACCGGCTCTAATGAAAAAATCAACGATGTTCTTTGCGGTGTTGTATAATGTTGGTAATTGGTTTGTAGCCAAAACACACCTACCGTTGCAAAAGTGGCACAAAACACAATGGCCACCCAGGCTTGACTGCTTAAACTGCTGGGAACTTCCTTAGCCAAAGGCAAAAATACTACGCTGGCCAACAACACACCAAAGACTTGATAACAGGCCAATAGGTTTAATTGTTTGGGAAATTTTTTAGCAACTGTTTGTAAACTTAAAACAAATAAAGAATAGAAAATTGCACTGATAAAAACCATGGCATCCCCAAAAGTAAACGGGCTTTGCTTAGGGTTGCATAAAATAAAAATCCCTAAACACGCCAAACCTGCACAAAAATAATCCAACCAATTGGACTTGGCTACTTTAAAAGCAACAGCCAACAATGGAACCATCACTACATTAAGCCCAGTAATAAATGCCGCTCTTCCAGATGCCACTGTTTCTAAACCTAAAGTTTGCAAACTATAACTTAAACTGTTGATTACCCCTACGGCTATACCCCATAACAATAACTGTTTATGCCAATAAAATTTTCTCTGTACCAATAATAAAACAACAAACAAAAGACTTGCCAAAGCAAAACGTAAAAATACAAACCAGGTGGAATCTAAATTAAGCAAAGCTTGTCTAATTAATGGAAAGGTTAAACCCCAAATAATGGTGATTAAAATAAGGGCTAAATGGGCTCGTGTTATTTGTTTCACATCGTCCCCATAACATATTTTTTTATGGCTGTATGTGCCGCTCATTTATTTATTGAACTTATGTCAATATAGCGTTAATTTTAATACAATGAAAAAAAATATCCTGTTGGTTGAAGATGATACCGCTAACAATGAGCTTTTAAATCAAATTTTATCCAAAGACTATGTTGTGTTTAGCGCCACTCAAGGTTTGGAAGCTTTAGATATCATGAACCAGCATAAAATTGATCTGGTCCTTAGTGATATTAAAATGCCAAAAATGGATGGTATGGATTTATTGCGTGCTTTAAAAACCATCAATCCCAATATTGAAATTATTTTAATGACCGCGCATGGCAGTATTGAGCTGGCCGTAGATGCCATTAAAAAAGGTGCCAGTGACTTTATCAGTAAGCCATTTAGAAAAGCCTCGCTTTTACGAAGTATAGAAAAGTGTTTTGAACGGCAAGCCCTATTAGAAGAAAACCAAAGCTTAAAAAAGACTTTGGAAAGCTACAAACACAAACAAGAAAGCTTGGAAAAAGATTATATCAATATTCCTATTGGTACACCACTCAATGACATTGAAAGAACGGTTATAGAGCACACCCTCAAAAAAACCGATGGCGATAAAAAACTCACTGCTAAACTCTTGGGTGTAGGTGAACGTACGATCTATAGAAAGCTTGATGAATACAATTCCAATCAGTAGTAATTATATTGAAATGTATAAAAAATCTTCTCAATAACTGACTTACAACTCTGTTTAATCCAGCAATAAACTCTGCCATTTTGGCAAAAAGCACACATTGTATGTACTTAAGTTTCCGAATATTGTGATAAAGCCTTTATTTTTCAATGGTTTATCCCACATCAAATAGCATGACCACTGCTTTAAGAATTTATACAATACAAGTAGAGAGAAAAATGAAAGCCGGCGCCTATATTATAGAACATTATCGAACCCTAACCAACTACCTTGGTACGGCCATTGTAGCTTGGCTTCTTTCTGCTTTGTTAGCACAAATCGTTGCCATGTTTATTCCCAGTGGGGTCAGTCTGACAACGGTTAGCAATCAAAAAGAAGTTGTAGCTCCTTCTATTTTTGCTGAACGTGATAGCGTGGATCGTTTTATGGAAATTTGTGAACGCAATATTTTTGACTCTGAAAAACGCACCGCTTGCACAGATGACATTACCATTAACAATGAACCACAGTTTAACCCCAATGCTGCCCCGGTTAAAAGTGATATCAATGCTCAACTTTTAGGAACCATGGTCCTTTCTCAATCCAGTTCGTATGCAAGTATCACCGTCAATGGTAGCAGTGCATCTAAAACTTATAAAGTAGGTGAAACTTTTGCTGGCGAAGCTACAATTTATGAAATCCAACGCAATAAAGTTTTTTTCAATCGTAAAGGCAAAAGAGAATACATTGAAGTTGCTAAGTTACCCCAGTTTTCTCGCAGTCCAAGTAAACCAACAAGCCCTGCAAGTCCTGCAAGTGAAGGAATTCAAATAGATGGTGATAAAATCACCCTTTCACGTGCAAAAGTAGAGTCTACCCTTAATGATTTAAATAAAATTTTACAAGATGCCCGCATGGTACCCAGCTATAACAACGGTAAGGTTACGGGCTTTAAGATTTTTGCCATACGCAGGGGCAGCATTTTTGATCAATTGGGTTTAAAAAATGGTGATGAAATTCAACGCATCAATGGCACACAAGTTGACAGCTTGGAAAAAGCTTTGCCCATGTTACAAATGGTTAAAACTGAAAGTAACGTCAATATAGATATGGTGCGTCGGGGCAGTAAAAAAACATTGGATATAACAATTCAATAATGGATGAAAAAGGACAACAGGGCTAATGAAATACAAAACATTCAATATATCAACTTTACTAGTAGTGACACTGTTTAGTGCTGCTGCTGTTGCTCAATCACCTTTACCCCCTTTAACGCAAGTACAGGATAAGGGAAAAGCTTTATCCAGAAAAAGACCTCAAGCTCAAGTAGAAGAGCAAAACAATCCTACAGTGGAAGACAGTCCTAGCTCTCCAACACCACAAGTCCTACCAACAGCAAAACCACAAGCACCAAAAGATACGGGTGTTTTTACAGTAACCGACAAAGGCAAAGTAAACTTGGATTTTGTTGACGCTGAAATTGCTGAAATTGCCAAATCTATCAGTGAATTAACTGAGCGCAATTTTGTTTTTGATGAAAAAGTACGAGGAAAGATAACCCTAGTTTCTCCTAGTCCTGTATCGATTGATGAGGCCTATCAAGCTTTTATCTCAGCCTTGGAAGTAAAAAACTTCACTGTTGTTAAAGTTGGAAAACTTTATAAGATTGTTCCAATCAGAGACATGAAAACTCAACCCTTGCGCACAAGTTCAAACAAACCTTATGGCAATTATGATGAGTTCATTACTCGTCTTATACCTGTACAACATAGCAATGCTCAAGAGCTTGCTAAATCTTTGCGCGGTTTAGTTTCAAAAAATGGGGACTTGATTGCCTACGCCCCAACCAATATGCTTATCTTAACTGATAACGTTGCTAACATACAACGTATGCTTAAAATCATTGATCGTTTGGACCAAGAAGGATTTCAAGAGAGCATTCAGTTTATACCTTTAGAATTTGCAGCCGCTCAAGATGTTGCTGAAAAAATAGAAAGACTTTTTGACATCCAAAGCAACAGCAAAGGAAGTCCAACAGTACCAAACAGGCCTAATCCTGCCAACAACGGCAACCCTGCCAACAATGACTTTTCAGTCATAGAAGGAAGTCATTTCATTTCTAAAATTATTCCAGATGAACGCACTAATTCTTTGATTGTTGTAGCCAACAAAGAAGGTATTAAAAGAATAAAAGATGTCATTGTTCAATTGGATCATGCCATGCAAGATCTTGCTGGTAAAGGTCGTGTGCATGTTCATTATTTACAATATGCCGACGCCACTGAAATGGCTGCCATTTTATCTGGGGTGTCCACTAACAACTCTTCTGATAACGAAAATAACAGAAGCTCTCGTTTTCGTAATAACATTATTTCTGGTCAGCCTTATCGCAACCCAAATCTTAATAGAAACAACCCCAATGAGCCTAACGACGGTGCTCCTGTTCTTAGTGATGAAGTTCAAGTAACTGCTGACCCCTACACCAATGCATTGATTATCACTGCTTCACCCACTGATTATGAAAGCTTAATCCCAGTGATTAACAAACTTGATATTAGAAGACCACAAGCATTTGTTGAGGCCATGATTTTGGAAGTTAATTTGGATAAAGCTTCTGAGTTTGGTTTAACTGGCCATGGTGGCGGTGACCTTGGTGGTGGTGCTAAAATTTTTGGTGCCACAACGTTTGGTAACAACAGCTCTGCCTTTCCATCAACTGACCCAACTTCCTTGCAAGGATTTACTGCTCTACTCCAAGGACCTACCTTTGACTTACCTTTAGCCGGAGGTGACATTTTAACCTTACCTGCCTATGGTGGTTTGTTTAAAATGTTACAAAGTAATGGAACCATCAATGTTTTATCTACTCCAAACATTTTAACTCAAGACAACACTGAAGCTGAAATTGTTGTGGGTAGGGTTGTTCCTTTCATCACTGCTCAGGGAAGAGATGTCAACAACCAACCCATCAACCAAGTGCAACGTGAAGATGTGGCTACCACTTTAAGAATTACACCACAAATCAACTCTTCTGATGAACTAACCCTAGAAATTTTTCAGGAGAGCCAAGATTTAGTAGCTGGCGCTAATGTAGAAACCTTTGGCCCAACAACATCTAAACGTTCTACCAAAACCACAGTTTTGGTTAAGGATGGCCAAACCGTGACCATTGGTGGCTTAATCAGTGATAAAATCAGTGACTCTGAGAGCAAGGTTCCTGTCTTGGGTGATATTCCTATTATTGGCTGGTTGTTTAAAAATAAAACCAAGTCTCGGATAAAAACCAGCATGGTCTTATTCATCACACCACACATTGTACGTTACCCAGAAGACCTTGAACGAATTACAGTAGATAAAAATGAAGAGCGCAAGCGTTTCTTAAAACGTAATCGTATTGACGACCATCCTGACTTAAAATACAAAAAACTGGAAGAGACCATTCGCATTAAAAATAAAGAAAAAGAAAATACACCTCCAGCCCCCATCACTGGACCCAGCAATGATTTTTTTGACTCACAACAAACCACTGCAATGTCTTTACAAGAAGGTGCATCATGATGAAAGATGAACGTACTAAAGCCAATAAAATAACGGTTGCATCAGACTCTGAGGCTACAGAAATTTGGCAAGCTCCACAGTTGACCAATAAAGCTTCTGAAGAACAAGAATTTACTGCTCCAACAGATATTTCATTTTTAGGCATGAGCTTGGGAGAAATTTTAACGCAGACTACGTCCATGGATCCTCAACAGTTGGCTGAAGCCCTGTCACAAGGGAAAAATGAAGATGCTTTGGTTGAATTTTTGTTGAAAAAAAAATGGATTACCCCTGCCCAACTCATGCAAGCCCGTAGTCTTCAGCTGAATATACCGCTTATCTCTCCTGATAAACTTAAAGATTTAGACTCACAATTGATTGCGGATATTCCCATCAACTTTGCTAAAAAATTTACGCTGGTGCCTATTGAAAAAACAGCTTTTGCTTACACCATTGCCATTTTTAGTCCCAAGTCTATGGAAGCTTTAGAAGATTTAAAATTGCTTTTACAAGCGGATATCCATCCTGTTTTGGCTTGGAAAGATGATATCGTAGGTGCCATCAACTCAATATACAACCAAGCCACCCGAGCAGACAATAATATCAACCAAGATTTGATTGATGATATTGAAGGCCAAAATCTTGCACAAATGAACTTGAGTGAAACAGAAGATCTTTTGGACAGTGAAGATGATGCCCCCATTATCAGATTGGTGAATGCTTTGTTGTTCCAAGGAGTTAAAGATGGTGCCAGTGATATTCACATTGAGCCAGGTGAAAAAGATGTTTCTGTACGTTTTAGAATAGACGGTGTGCTTAATGAAATTATGCGCCCTCCTCGTAAAGCCCACAATGCTATCAGCTCAAGGGTTAAAATTATGGCGGACTTGGACATTGCTGAACGCCGCATACCGCAAGATGGTCGGATAAAAATTAAAATTGGCGGTAGGGATGTTGATATTCGTGTGTCAACTTTACCTACATCATTTGGTGAACGTATTGTTATGCGTTTGCTTGATACATCCAATGTTTTACTCAATATTGAAGACTTGGGTTTCACCAAACAACAATTGGACATTATCAATCGAGTGGTGCATTTAAGTCATGGTATTTTCTTGGTCACAGGACCTACCGGTTCTGGTAAAAGTACCACACTGTACTCTTGTTTATCACGTATCAATACACCAGGACGAAACATTATCACCGTTGAAGACCCAGTGGAGATTCAGTTGGCTGGTATCAGTCAAATTCAGGTTAACGAAAAAGTAGACTTAACCTTTGCTGCTGGCTTGCGCTCAATCTTACGTCAGGACCCTGATGTGGTAATGATTGGGGAGATCCGGGATAAAGAAACAGCAGAAATTGCCATTAAAGCATCCATGACGGGTCACATGGTATTTTCAACCTTGCACACCAACGATGCAAGCACCACCGTAACCCGTTTAAAAGATATGGGTGTGGATACTTTTAAAATTGCTGATGCCTTAGAAGCGGTTATGGCCCAACGTTTGGCTCGTAAGTTGTGCAAAGAATGCAAAGAACCTTATACTCCAAGTGCCATTGAACTAAAACAACTCAATGTCACGCAAGAACAAATTCAAGGTAAAACCATTTATCAAGCCAAAGGTTGTGCCAAGTGTGGACAAACCGGTTATAAGGGCCGTACTGGGATTCATGAAATATTACCCATTGATGATCATATCCAACCTTTAATTTTAAGTGGCGCCGACGGTAACACCATTAAAAAAACAGCTGTTGAACATGGCATGCTGACCTTGCGTGAAGATGGTGCTTTAAAAGTTTTAGATGGTACCACCAGTGTCGATGAAATCTTACGTGTAACCCAAGATGAAATAGGATTTGATGATTAACTTAATTTCGGAGTACAGTAATGAAAGTAAAAAAGAAATGGCAAGTTTTTCGGATATCGAGGCGCAAAGGGGTGAAAAACCGCAGGCGTACTATAGCTACGTCGAGGATTTTGAACCCCTGGCAACGAAGAGATCCGGAAAAATCGCCATTTCCCCCAAGTCTCAAAGTGAGGTCAAATAATGCCTTTGTTTGAGTACCAAGCCATCAACGCTCAAGGCAAAACCATCAATGGTCATTTACAAGCCAACAACCGCAATGACTTGCGGGAAAAATTGCGCCGTGACGGCATGTTTTTATCGGATGCAAAAGAATCGCAGCATAAAGATGAAAAGAGTGTTCCTGGCAATGTAAAAATTAAATTGGGTGGCGGTAAACCCAAAACCGGAGATATTGCCCTGATGACCCGGCAGTTATCCACTTTGATTTCTTCTGGTATTCCTTTGGTAGAATCTATTCAGGCTTTGTCTGAACAAGTTGAAAACTTGAACCTCAAAAAAGCCCTCAGTGATATCAAAGAAAAAGTCAATGAAGGAAGCAGTATGGCTGATGCTATGCAATCGCATGTGCCTAATACCTTTGATAAATTGTATGTGAACATGATTGGCGCGGGTGAAGTGTCCGGTGCTTTTGATATTGTATTAAACCGTTTGGCTGATTACACAGAAAACCAAGATAAGCTTAAAGGTAAAGTCAGCTCTGCCTTAGCTTACCCCATTGCCATGGTCTGCATTGCTTTCTTGGCAGTCATTGTCATTTTTACTCTGATTATTCCTAAACTGATTACTTTGTTTAATGACTTAGAACAAGCTTTACCTTTACCTACTCAAATTTTAATTGCTCTGAGTAATATTTTTACATCTTATTGGTACATTGCTCTGGGTGTAATTATTATTACTGTTTTTATTGTTCGCAAATACTTATCCACTTACAAAGGGCTCTACAACTACCATCGTTTTCTTTTGAACATGCCCATTTTTGGTCGATTGTTTAGAATGGTTTCTATTTCTAGATTTGCCAGCACTTTGTCTACACTGCTATCCAGTGGTGTTCCTATTTTAACCGCTATGGACATTGTTAAAAATGTGATTAACAATTTAGTGTTGACTGAAGTCATAGATAAGGTTCGCAATAACTTGCGTGAAGGGGATTCTATATCTGTTCCCTTAAAAAACTCGGGTGAGTTTCCTCCCATGGTGACACATATGATTTCAGTGGGTGAAAAAACAGGTGAATTGGAAGACATGCTTAAAAAAATATCTGAAACCTATGAAATGCAGGTGGATCGTGCAGTTTCAACCATCACATCTTTGATAGAACCGTTAATGATGTTGATCTTAATGCTAGGCATTGGCTTTATTGTTCTTGCTGTTATGTTGCCCATGTTTAATATGAATCAGGCGCTGGGGTAATCAATATAAAAACTTTTTAACAACAACCAACGACAAAGGAGAAAAAAATGAAACAAAATAATAAACTTAAACTATACAAGAAAAACTCAGGTTTTTCTTTGGTGGAATTGATGGCTGCAGTGGTGATCATTGCACTCTTATCCGGACTAGCAGGACTTGGTGTATCTAAGATGCTAAAAAGTTCTAGGATTAAAGCTGCACAGAGCGAGATTACCACCTTTAGTTCAGCCTTGGATATCTATGATATGGAGTGTGGGGGTTATCCTGACACCTTGCAAGGCTTAATTGAAAAACCCAGCAGTGGTTGCCCAGGTTTTCCTGAAGGTGGTTTTCTTAACAAAAAACAAATCAAGCTGGATCCATGGGGAAAAGAGTACCAGTACGAAAAAAATGGTGTGAACAATGCCAGTGGCTTTGACTTATGGTCTATGGGTCCAGACAAAGAAGACGGTACCGTTGATGATATTACCAACTGGGCAGGCGAGTCTATAGAATAAGTATAAATTTATTTGAATCATGTGCGGTTTTAATATGCCGCACATGTTTTTTAAAGTTGTACAATGCTTGCCACTTATAGCCATAAAAAAAACTTTTTAGCATTCACACTCATTGAGTTGATGTTTGTTATTGTGCTATTGGCTTTATTTGCACGTTTGACCTTGCCAAAATTTAATCAAGTTACCAGAGGTAATTTAAGGAGTACCGCAACCAAACTTTCTGGTTTTTTTAAAGCCGCACATGACCGATCGATCATGCGCAGTGAACATATTAGAATTTATTTTGATCTGGATGCCAATACCTATTGGGCCAGCGTATTTACTCCAGTAGAGAAGATGCCTTTGCTTGATAGTTCTACAGATATTGATGATGCTATTCTAGCCTTTGAAAAATTAGCAGAAGACAGCATTGGTGATAGTGAACCTGAAAAACAAGATCCTACCTTTGAAACCTTAAATGATAGAAATTTAAAAAAGTCAAAACTTCCCAGTGGCTTACGCATCAAACACATTTATAAAGCTTCCATTGGCAATGACCAAAACAGTTCCAGTGATCAAGATAATGAAGGACGTATCTATTTAGATTTTTACCCCAATGGTTTTTCTACTCAATCTATTGTTTATTTAGAAAATGATTACAACAATGTTTACAGCATCGTCATCCCTCCTATAGGTGGCCAAAGCCGCATAGAAAAAGGAGAGATCAATGTTTTTTAGTTTTTATTCAAGGGGGGATCTTCCCCCCTTCTTGACCAAAAAGCGCGGTTTTTGGTCAATTCAACCCACCCAGGGAAAAGACAGGATAAACCTTCTTTTCCAATCATTATTATTTTTAAGCCAATATTTTATGCAAGACTCAATAAGAAAAATGAAGCGTTTTGCTCCTTTAAAAAAAAGTGCTGGGTTTAGTCTTGTTGAGGTTTTGGGGGCAATGATGATTTTGTCTATTGCGCTTGTTGCCCTGATGGAAAACCAGTCCAGCTCATTGCAGTTGACTAAAAAATCTTTGCTCTTGGATCAAGCCACTTCTTTAGCGCAAGGCAAGATGGCTGAACTTACGGTCCAAGCCAACAGTAGAAGTTTTGCTGAGTTTCCTGAAACTGGTGAAGGGGAGTTTGAAGATGAAGGCTTACAAAGATTTTCTTGGCGTTATCAAACCCAACCCGTTGAAGCCCCTGATTTTGCTGCCATGGCCAAAGTTGCCATGGGATC
This sequence comes from Oligoflexia bacterium, assembly GCA_035326705.1. NCBI lineage: Bacteria > Pseudomonadati > Bdellovibrionota > Oligoflexia > Oligoflexia bacterium. The sequence continues at coordinate 69,281 of DAOLES010000007.1, read as the reverse complement.
AGATGAATCTGATACTGCAAGTGAGGGTAACGCTAGTATGCTGGATGGTCCGCTTAAAAGTGTAACTGAGGCCTGGAGCAAGGCTTTACTGCAGTTGCGGGTTGAAATTTTATGGAAAGAAGGTAACTCAGAAAAAAGTTATGCTGTAGTAACCCATTTGGTTGATGAACAAGCTGCCAGCAATATTGCGGGTATGGTCAAAGGCATGAGTCAAGCCTTTGGCGGCGGTAATAATGAAGAAGGAGCATCAGAATGATTCAATCTCCTCTTTATAAAAGTAAAAACAATGCTTTTACTGTCCTTGAACTCATGATGGGTGCTGTGATTTTAGCTATCATTGGTACTATTTGTTATTCAGCTTTGTGGGGCACCTTTAGAACTCAGCAAACCGTTGATGCCAAGTCTGATATCCAAGAATTGGGGACAGCGGTTGTCAATAAAGTAAAGGTAGACCTTTCTCAAACCTTTCATGTGGATGCAACTCGCCCCATCACACAATTTAAAGGTGAAGACAGTGGTAATTTAGATAAAATAGATTTTACTGCCTTGGTTCATATGGCCAGCTCTGATGAAGCCAAAGAAAGTGATCAAGCCTTGGTCAGTTACCAAGTTGTTCCCAGTTCTGGCAATGCACAACTTAATGTTTTACAAAGAAGAGAAACCCCTATTATTGCGCCACAAGATGATGCCGATTTAGCCCTTGCTGATTTTGTTGATGTAAGCGATAAAGTTGTTGAGTTTAACCTAGAATATTTTGATGGTGAAAAATATATTCCAGCATGGGATATCACATCCACTGATCAAAGAAATAAACTGCCACAGTTGATAAAAATAAAATTGGTTTTACAAGATGAACAAGAACGTCAATACAGCTTTTTTAATACGGTTGATTTACCGATGTGGCAAAACCTAAGTTTAGAAAAACAAGCCACCCCAACACCCGACCCAAATAATCCTAATCCTAATCCTAACCCCAATCCAAGTCCAACCCCACAAGGAGGCACACCTTGATAAAAAAACGTGAAAAAAACATCTTAATACTTTTTAAAAGAAGTTTTGTTTTGAAAACAAAAAAATTATACTTTGATTTTTTGGAGGAGAGGCCCTGTGCCGATTCCGACCGCAAATGGGGTGAATTGACCAAGACCGCGTCTTGGTCAAGAGGGGTAAAGCGTTTTGCCCCTTCAAAAAACAGAGGGTCTGTGGCCTTGACCATGGTCTTAATGATCATTGCCATCATCACCACTTTGGCCATTGAAATATCTTACCGTTCTCAAGTCAGTGCCAGTCTTGTCGTTAATAAACGTGATTATATTAAAGCCTATGAACTGGCCAAAGCAAGTTTTAGATGGTCTCTCATGCGTTTAAGCTTAGATACAGCCTTAGATCAAATTCCTGCCATACCCGGCACCAATTATGGTGGTAAAAAAGATGACCTAAGTGAAATGCAGTGGGCCATGCCTTTACCTTACCCTTTACCTATTGGAGGCAGCTTATTGGAAAAAAGTCCGGAACAACTTAGTGAAGAATTGGGAGGAAGCTTTATTTCTAATATTTATGATGAAACTGCTAAAATCAATCTCAATGATGTTGGATCGGGTGGTCCAGAAACTCAAAAAACCTGGTCTGGCACCGCTGAGGTTTTGGAAAATTTAATTTTATCTTATCGTTTTAAGCGTTTTGTCAAAGACCAAGATCATAGAGAATTATTATGGGCTATAGAAGATTGGGTTGATGATGACAGTAAAGTTAATCATATGTCTGGCGGTATTGAAGATGCACAATATGCACTTGATAGTATTCCAAATTTTCATGTTAAAAATGGACCTTTTTATACTGTTGATGAAGTTAAACTACTTAAACCCATGACATCTGATATGTTTGAGGAAATAAAGCCCTTTATTACCGTTTATCCTTTTGATGCTAAACTTCCAAAATTATCTACTCAACCTGTTAATCCTTTAGGCACCATTAATATCAATACAGCTCCACTAGAACTTATAGCCGCTTTATTTAATAGACAAGCCCTACCCAATCTAAAAGCTCGTTTAGAGTGTGCGCAGCTGGTTACTCAAGCCAGAGAACTACAGGCATTTAGAAGTGTTGGCAAAGGTGACGGCGGCTTTATTGCCTTTCTCAACTCACAGTGTGGTGGAGCAGAGTCCCAACAAGAAGGGCAATTCCCTATTGTTTCTAACATCGTACAAAAAATCCTAGCTGTACGGTCTGATTATTTTAGAATTGAGGCTCAAGGCACGGTAGGAAAGATAACCACTACCATTGATGCAGTGGTTTCAAGAAAAGATTCTAAAAAACCACAAATCATGTATTGGAGAGTAAGATAATATGTCAGAAAAAATTTTAGGTTTGGATATAGGAACATTTTCAATCAAAGCTGCTTTGTTTGAATCTTCTTTTACCCAAAGTGAACTCGTCAATATTTATGAAAGTGCCCCACTGAATATTGGTGAACACGATAACCATGAACAACTGGTTATAAAACAAGTGGATGCTATTAAGCAATTGATAGCTGACAATAGAATTGAATTTAAAACTGTTATTAGCTCTATTCCGTCAACTCTAGTTAGTTTTAAACCCATGGTTCTTCCTTTGAGTAAAACTCAGATTGAAAAAATATTACCGTTTGAAATGGAAAACTTTTTACCTTTTTCCATTGATGAGATGACCTTTGATCATGACCTACTTAAATATGAAAAACCTAACTCACATATTCTTGCTGCTGCAATCAAAAATCAATATATCCAAGAACATCTAGATTTGCTTCAACAAGCCAATATTGATCCTGCCATCGTCACAACTGATGCATGTGATTTAAATAATGCGCTTATGTTAGATCCTCAACGAAATTTACCTGAACATTATGGCATTTTACATCTAGGTCATCGTTGTAGTTATTTGGTTTTTATTCATCATGGAAAAATCCAACATATACGAAGTCAGTTTTTTGGTGGCGCTCACTTAACTGAAGCGATTCGAAAAAATCTAGACCTTACTTTAGAACAAGCTATTGAAGTCAAACATTCACATGGTGTTCTTGAACTTCCATCTAATCCATTAAGAAGTGAGGATTTAAAAAAGCTTTCTGAAACTTTGTACACTGCATTTGTTAACCCACTAAATCAAATTAAACAAAATATTGGTCTCTACAGAGCCTCGACACAACTGGAGTTACCCTTAGAAAAATTATACCTCAACGGAGGCAGCAGTCAGTTAAAAAACCTTCCTGCTTGGATGTCTTCTCAAATTAATTTACCCTGTGAATTGATGGACTCTGTTCCATATGAACATCCATTTAAATCTCAGTTGCAAGACAAAGAAGCCAGCTTAAATTTATCAATTGGCTTAGGTTTAAGAGCCGCTGCTAAAGGTAAGCAGTTACAAAAAATATCGCATATAGACTTAAGAAAAAATGATTTTGCCTTTGCTAAAGATTTATCGGATATTAATAAAATTGCTATATTCTTTGGCAAATGGATTACTGCAATATTTATTGTAGCCATCCTTTTCCAAACCATACGGTTTGCACAACTTCGCGGGCAATACCGTCAATCTGAAAACAATATTCTTAAAAAGTTCTCTAGCGTTTTACCCAAAGTAAAGCGTAAACCAACTAATTCAGAAATGGCTCTTCGTACACTTAAAAATGAAGTTAACCATTATGAAGAAAAACAAAGAATATTAACTGCCGGTTTAGGAGAAGAAACAGCTTTAAGTGTTTTAAAAACAATATCTAATATTATTTCACCTGATATCTCTATTGATGTGAAAGAATTATCCATTGATAACAATAAGGTCACATTGAATGCTTTAACATCAAGCTTTCAGGATGTTGATCGCATTGTTAGCAGTCTCAAAGAACATAAAACTTTTAGCACTATTGATCTAGGTGACCGAAAAGAAAGCGGTGACAATAAAGTTAACTTCACCTTAACCATCACCATTGAAAGTGAAGAAACAAAAACTGCGCAGGAACGAAAAAATTCTACCCGTAGGAGACGCTAATGAGTAAATTTAATTTTTCAAAAGAATCATTTTCTCAAGCATTAGAGCAAATAGAAACTTTAAAATCTTACTATCACCGCCTTTCTGACCGTGAACGCTATATTGTGCTTGGCTCTACTATGGCTGGTTATATTTTGTTTTTATTCTTGATCTATATGCTTATAGCAAGCACTGTTTCATCTGTACAAAGTAAAATTGATCGTAATAAAAAAAGCTTGGTGGAAATTGAAGAACTTAGAGCAAGTCTCCAAAACTCCAAAAATGCTGTTGATGATATTGAACAAAGAATTAGAAGAACTGAGGTAGGTTTTCAACTTGCAACAGAGCTTGAACGTATTGCTGAAAAATATGGCGTAAGCATTGACACTTTAAGCGATCGTCCTGGGCAACCCAATGATTTATACAATGAAATCCAATCAACAATCAAAGTCAGTAGTATTGATTTAAAAACTTTAATCCATTTTTTATACGATATTGAGCATGGAAATAAATTGATTCGTATATCGTCATTGCAAATCAAGCCTAACTTCAAAGACCCTGCTCAGCTTAATGTTAGTTTTGTGGTATCAACCTTTAAACTAAAGGCTTCATCATGAAAAATTTTTTGAATCAACTTCTTACTTTTTTCCCAAATAAGGAACTTTTAAAACAGAACCGCAAGTATATTTTAGTGGGTATCATTGTTTTTTGTCTTGGTTTTGTTTGGCACTTTCCAGCACAAGGGATTCTTAGCAACATTATTAAAACGATAGAAAAACAAACTGGGGTTTCAATTCAAACGGATGATCTTCGTTTGGCATTTCCAGTTGGATTAAAAGCTGACAATGTTCATATAACCAATATACCAATTCCTGCCTTAGCCCAAACTGGTGTCAAACTTGAAAAATTTTCAATTAAGGTTTCACCTTTAAGTCTTATCACTTATCCATTGAAAAAATCAGGTTCTATTAGTGTTACGGGGCAACAACAGAAGATGTCTTTTAAAAGCAATATCAAGATTAGCAAAGATGTTGTCAAAGCCAAAGGCAGTGCCAAAGGCTTAAATATGGATCATGATTTATTTATCCCTAGTGCTGGCGCAAAAATGACAATTCAAGGCCAACTTTCAACCGAATTTAACTTTTTAAGTAATATTCTTGCCTTACAAAAAAATGATTTCTCGTCCCTGGAAGGAACACTTAAAACAACACTCAAACAAGCAACCATAACCCCACCCTTAATGAGCGCCATAAAATTTGATCAAATAAAGCTGGATAGTGCTACAGAAAAATCAAAGGCGGTTATCAAATCTTTAAAAATGGATGGCCCCATGCTTTCTGGATCACTCAATGGTTACGTTGACTTAAGACCGGTTATAGATCGCAGTATTACTGACATAGATGGTAAAATACAAATTGGCAAAGAGGGGCAATCTTTACAAAGCATGCTACAATTGGCCAATATTCGTTTTGATGCCTCAGGCAAAGGAGCCTTTAAAATTACAGGTCCTCTGAATGCTGTGCTTATTAAAAGCTATTAAACCAGCATAAAAAAAACAATTGTGTTTAAAAAGTTTCCCTAAAACTAAACACAAGAATTTATAAGCATAAGTCCCTTATAAGATTGCGATTTTTTTAGTTTTATCTTATGCTACTGATCGTATGAGCGTTGATAAAAGATCTTCCAATAGAGTACCTTTGAACACTAAGGTCCACTTAGAGTTTGAGAAGTTTAGTGGATTTGTTTCTGAGTTTTCACACAATATTTCTCCAGGCGGAATGTTTATAAAAACTCCTAACCCACTTCCTATTGGCAGTATTGTCAGTTTTGAATTTAGACTCAAAGACTCTTTTCAACTTATTCAGGGTCTGGGTGAAGTGTCTTGGATACGGTCTAATGTCATTTCTGCCGATGAACCGGCAGGTATGGGCATTCGTTTTAGAGAAATTTCAGATCGCAGCCGTGATTTAATCAAAGCCATTGTTACTCAAACCAAAAGCCAAGGTGATCGGCCATTTGATATTGATGACCAACCTGATGCTGTAACATCTACCATCTCCGCCCATGAAGCCAAAGAGGTTTATGGCTCAGAGCCTCTTAAAGATGCTTTAAACTCTGTACCCTCTTCAAGTGATACCACTCAAGCACAACCCAATGATACCCATGCTGCAATTGACAATTTAGATGCTCATTTAATAGATAATACAGTGTCTAATCCAAGCCTCAATGACGAAAACGACGCCTTCCAAGCAACGCATACTGAAATTTTTGATCCTTCCCGCCGTCAAAATTCAAATTTTGATGATGTTGATGATCCCTTAACCAGTCCAGATGAACATACTTTTGCCAGTATGGAAGATGATCCCATTTTATCTGAAGGAGGTTCTGGGCTGAGTGATAGTTTTGAACTTTCTCTTGATGAAGAAATGAATGACCCTGATTTTGATAGTGCGGGCATAGTAGATAATGATCAAAAGTCTAACCCCAAACCTTCATCTCTTGGTGTGAAGATTTTTTTGAGTTTAATTTTTATTTCGCTTTTAGCAGGTGCTTATCTACTTAAAGATTTATATTTACCTATCCTAAAAGATATACCTTTTATTGCCCAATACCTTGATTTGCCAGAAGACATAACGCCTCCAACCGTGGTTCAACCAGACCCTGTGGAAGAAAAAATTCAAGCCCTTACACAAAATGAAACACCTGTTGAACAAGTTACAGCTGATAATACCGATGACAAAACCACTGAACCTGATGTAGAAGAAATAACAACAGCTGAAGCATCAAACCCTGCAAAAAAACAATCGGATGTAGCCAATAACCTGCAAGAAGATCAAGCAAGATCCAAAGACAATATTGCTTCAAACTCTCAAACCAAAACACCTGTTGCTGAAAAACAAAGTTCTAAGCCAGAACCGCCTATAACATCTGAAACCACGGCTCAATTGGAAACTGATCCAAGCTTGCTCAGAGTGAAAAACTTAACATGGACAGTTGATAAAGATGATTGGGTTTTAGTCATTGAAACTGATAAAACCATGGATAGAAATAACCTAGTTCATAACTCACTTCGCAATGGCCCAGCCAGAGAGTTGATTATATTAAAAGGGATGCAAAAAGACTTTTCTAACCGTACAATCCCTGTTGAACAAACCGGTGTTTATAGAATAAGAACCGGATATCATCAAAGTAAAACCCCAGCCGAACTTCACGTTGTGATTGATATTCTTAACTCAGATATAAAAATGAAAAAAATCCAAGTCTTAGGCAGCATTGTTAAAGTGTTCTTTGGTGCCCCAGTTGAGCAGTAACACAGCACTCTGCTTAGCTGATTTATCCCTTTATTTCTAATGTCTTAGAGCTTTTTTAGCTGGCATGTTTTTTGTAGTATTAAAAGACATGGCTTTATTAAATAAAAAAACATCCTTCATGCTTTGGTCTTTTTTAAGTATTATTGCTCTTGTTGGTTTACAGAGCTGCGGTCGATCTTTAGACAGCTCTGGTAGCTTTTTTGAGCTTAATAACAATGATGCTGATTTTGATGGCATAGCAAATTATTCAGATAATTGTCCTGATATCTACAATCCCAATCAAGTAGATTCTGATTATAATGGACTAGGCGATGCCTGTACAACCCATTATGAACTCACAGGACCTTTATTATCAATTGTTGAAGAAGCTTCCAGTGTTCAATCTATTTTACTGACTTGGACACAAAACAACAATGATGTCAGTAGCTATATTGTTAAACGTAAAATCAATGACAACAGTTATGTTATTTTAGCTGAACTAGGGGCTCAAACACACAGTTATGAAGATTTTAACCTCGTACCTGGTCAAAGCTATACCTATATAGTTGAAGCTCACCGTCAAGATATGCATAGAAGTTCAAACCGCGTAGATTTTGAAGTGACACATAGTGGTAGTTTGCTTTTTACCCCAAAAACACCAAGTAATCTTTCTGTTGATTTTATTTATCTAGACGGTCAATGTTACCCACGTTTTCACTGGTATGATAACTCAGATGATGAAATTGCTTATGCTTTGTTTGGTTCTGTTATAACTTTCAGTCCCTATACAAGTTTTACTGACGAAATATGGGAAACTTACCAAACCAGTGCAGAAGAAACAACAGGTACAGGCTGGAGATCGTATACATTTATTGGTCATATCCCTCTTACCAGCGAGTATGATAATACAATCTCAATTGAAATAGCCGCCTGCAATAACGATGGTTGTTCTGATACAAGTCCACAACTCCTAGTTCAAAATGGCTACTGTCAATAAGCAATTATTTATTTTTTTAAACCTAAGCCTTGGACAGGATCAGATTTAACAACAGTAAACTCAACTCTACGGTTTTTTGCTCTTCCTTGTGGAGTTGAGTTACTTTCTATAGGTTGCGTTTCACCCAAGCCTATTGCATTTAAACGACTTGCTTCAATCCCTGCTGCAAGTAAAAACGCCTCAACACTCGCAGCACGTTGCTGAGATAATTTTAAATTGAGACTGTCAGAACCAAAACTATCTGTATGCGCTTCAATTCGTAAAAGTTTAATTTGTGGATATTTTTTCATGATCCCCGCAACTTCGTTTAATGCTTTGTAAGACACGGGTCTAATGGTTGCTTTACCCGAGTTAAATTGTATTCTGCCTAGAAAGTCAATTTTATTACCTAACATTGGTGGAGAAGTATTTTCCTTTTTTAAGGTTAAATCATAACTATGTCTTTTTCTAAGCTTCAATTGTAATTTTTTTTCTATGGGTTCATAACCATTTTTATTGACCCTTAAGGTATAAAAACCAGGAGCTGTGTTTTTTCTCCAACTGGTTCCTGAAAATTTTTGAACAACTTCACCTTGTTCATTCACCAAATCCATATCAACCATAATTAACTTTTTATTTTCATCTTTAATGACCACATACAATTGTGAAATTTGCTCTGGTGCTTTAACTTCTGGCTTTTTTTCTGCCACAACAGGAGCTTGCACGGGCTGTTCTGCTATAGGTTTTTTATTTTCATCATTTTGGCTTTTTCTAACTTCACGATCGCCTAAATAAGAAAGGCCGGCAAACGCTCGATAGTCACTGCTACCATAGGCATTGCTAAAGCCTTTTCCGCCACCAAAAACCAAAGATAACTTTTGTTTAAATACCCGAATACGCATACCTGCTAGCGCTTCTATAGGCATGGTTTCTTGTTGTGTAAAAAGATTGTCTAAATTGCTAGCGCCTCTTGCTTCAATAAAAAGATCTGTATTTTTTTCTGTGTCAAGGTGATAGGTATAAGCCAGTGCGTATAAAAATGCATGGCTAACGCTAAATGCACTTCCTAAAATGCCTTCTTCTTCAAAACGATACTGTCCACCTAAATTAACAGCAACATAATGTTTATTTAAAATATCTTTATCTAAGACCAAGTAAGCTCCCAAACTGGGTGCAGAGTCATTGAATTGATCCAATGTATTTACATCTAAAGGCAATGTCACAAAGGGAACCAAAGCCAAGCCAATAAACTTTTCTTGATCAAAAAAACTTAGTGTAGCATGTAAATATAAATCACCTAAAGATGGCCCGGTATCTAGACTTAAATTATTAAAATCATTAACACTACCCGTGATATTAATGGGCAGCAAGGCCCCAAAAGATAACCAATCAAAAAAGCCTAAACTAAAATAACTATCCAATACTCCCATATTTTCAACTGCATCTTGGTTGGTAATATTAAAACGTCTAAAATCAATTGGATTGCTGACATACTGAAAAACACTACCTACTTCAAATGTTCCGGGCTTAAGTATCCGCGTTCCATGCACTGAGAATCCGCCATATTGATCTCCTACTGGTCGGATTAAGTGGGAGTTAAGTGCAAAAGCCCATGATCCCCACACAAGACTGATTGTGAATAAAATTTTTTTAAACATCTTCATGCCTATATTCCTAGTTTAATATTTTTTGCTTGTTTTAACCAAGCATCTAACTTTATATGTTATAGTTCAGGTATAGATTCACTATACTGACCCAACATGCATCTGGCAAGCTATCATCGTCACGTGATGCTAAACGCTAGAAGATAAATTTTTAATTGGTCTTAAAATTTTCCTCACTTTTAAAAAAATGTCATTATTTCAAACTTGAACGCATATCATAAAAAAAATTACTTCTATCTTATGTTGATTCTTGCAACAACATTGTGTGCGTATGCTTTACTCAGCAATATTCCTTTTTTATATTATGAAGTTGTTGGCATAGAGCAAAATCCAAAACTCATAGATGACTCATTATTCTGGCAATCGTATTTTAATTTTAGAGGTTTATTTTATAAGCCTCTAAGTTTATTAAGCTATCACCTTAACCATGGTTTATGTGGGCCATCTTCTGTTTGTTTTCATTGGACAAATTTTTTCATTCACCTTGCAAATGTTGTTTTGATTTTTTTCCTTAGCAAAAAAATAGGTCTTAAACACTTTGTTTTTTGCACACTTTTTTTTGCTTTACATCCTCTAGCCACAGCTTGTGTTAGCCAAATTCATGGTCGGCCCTATGCTTTAGGAAGTTTTTTTATGCTTTTGGCCTTAAATTTTAATTTCTCTAATTTTAATAAGAAAACTGAAAAGTATCGGTCTGTCTATTTAAACCTTGGCATTGTTTTTTTGTTTTTTTGTATGTTTTTAAGCAAACAGAGTTTTATTATTTTTCCACTGATTTTTTTATTTCATTCATGGAACACCATAAACTCTAAACAAAAAACTTATCTTTACATTTCTCTGACTACTCTTTGTTTATGCTTTCTTATAGGCATTTTTTATTTGGATATTGTTCCTAATATATCTAAAGCCATTGTTTCTCCAAAAATTTATTTGATCTCACAGCTAGGTAATGCACTAACATTGATTCAATTCTATTTTTTCCCTTTTCAAACAGCCTTGGTACACGATCTTTATTTTTATGCTTCAGTTTTTTATCTTGAAGTTATGACCGGCATACTATTGCTGACTTTGTGGATCTTTCTGATTGTAAAACACCGATCTTCTTTGTTAGGGTGGTTATTCTTTTCTTTTCTTTTTATGATCATTCCTACCAACAGCATTATTCCCAAAAATGAAGTGATCCGTGAGTGGCGTCTTTACCCTAGCTTAATTTTTCTTTCTCTATTATGGGCTTATGGTTTAGATTATATTGATGCCAGACTAAAATGTCTTCCAATAAAAAAAGGATTTAAGTACTTTATTTTGTACGTACCTTTAATGCTTTATAGTATTTTACAATTGTCCACTGTCTATAAACAAAATCAAATTTACACGGACCCTATTTTAGCTTGGCAACAAGTGACCCAACACTATCCCTACTCAAGCGATGCTTATAATAATATAGGTGTATGGTATGCTCGCCAGAAAAATTATAAAACGGCTCAGATTTACTTTAAAAAAGCAATATCCCTTGATCCAAAAAACTTTGCCTACGAATTAAACATGGCCGCATGTTATAGAGAAATGCAACAACCCGCCTTGAATAGAAAACACACCGCAATCGCAAAAAAAAAGGCCTCTGTTTATAACAACAGAAGCCACTCTTTTCATTTAAAACCTTAATTAAATAAGCTGTTAACTATCAGAACCAAAAACATAGGTTCCACTGACCACTTCTGAAGACTCTTCTCCTTCACAAGCAATGGCTTTGATACTGACTGTTTCATCGGGACCACCAATTAAAAATGGACCGGTATAATTAACGCCATTGTCTGAACAATTGGGTTCAGAGGCAGCACCATCAAGAGAAAAAGTATAAAATACATTGTAACCACTGATGATACTAAAATTAATACTTTCTACAAAAGGATCTTGTAACACTGTTTTTGGGTTCAAAATAGGATCAGCAACCGGATCTTTTTTACCACATGCGCTCATCATGACCAATAACATTAAACCCAAAACTCCATATAAAACTTTATTCTTCATCATAATGTTTTACCCCCTATCATTAATTAATTATTTATTACAACCAAATGATTCTTTATGGACCAAATACATATTGTCCAGATGCAATCTGCGATGCTAAACCACCATTACATGCGATAGCTTTAATGTTAATGGTTTCATCTGGACCCCCAATCAAAAACGGCCCAGAATAGACATTGCCTGTTCCTACACAGTTAGGATCAACCGGAAGCTCATCCACGCCATGAGAGTAGCGAATATCGTGATTGCTATCAATAATTAACTCTATCTGTTGAGTAAAGCTGGGATACTGTGCTTGACTTGGATCTAATAAGGGTTGGGAAGGCTTACCAAAACCACCCCCATTGTTTTCCTTACCACATGAAATAATCAGTAACGCCCCTAAAATACTTAAAAAAACCTTTTGTGCCATCTTTTATATTTTATTGAATTCAGACCATACTGTCAATCTACAATACTTCAAACAACTATAATTGCCCCATTTTTCCATTTTGATAATCTTCTATGGCTTGATAAATCTCTTGTTTTGTATTCATCACAAATGGCCCATGTGCCACGACCGGCTCATCAATAGGCTGACCATTGAGCAATAAACCTTTAAAGTTTTCTGATGTTTTAAAATGAACGGCCTCCCCATCTTGCTCAAAAATAATGATATTTTGTTTGGTGTAAGTTTGATTTTCTAGTTCAACATGACCATTCATCACCAATAGCACTGTATTGCTACCTGTATCTAAAGCAATCTTAAGCTCATCTTGCATTTTACTTTCCAGGCCATAGATATTAATGGGGGTAAAGGTCTGAGCAGGGCCCTGATGGCCTTCAAGCTTACCTGCAATCACTTTTGCTTGGCTTGCTTTTCCTAAGTCCACTATGGGAATATCTTTACTGACAATGTTTTGATACTTGGCTGGCGTCATTTTATGTTTTTTGGGAAGATTAACCCACAATTGCACCATTTCAAAAATACCGCCTTTTTTTGAAAAAGCTTTAGAATGAAACTCATCATGAACAATGCCATTTCCTGCTGTCATCCACTGCACATCGCCTTCTTTAATGATACCCCCGCCACCAGAGGAATCTCTATGCTCCACTTCACCTTGATAAGCCAAAGTCACGGTTTCAAAGCCTCTGTGTGGATGCTCACCCACACCTTTGGGCCTTTCACTGGGAGGAAAAGCATGCGGTGAGGCATAATCCATTAAAATAAACGGGCTGATCCAAGGATTAAGTTGTTCCGTAGGACGCAAAAGACCATGGACATAAAAGCCATCACCCACCCAATGCTTGTCTTCAACACTGTAGGCCATTTTTATTTTTTTCGTATTCATTATTCCTTCTTTCTCATCTCTATCAACGGATACAAATATAGACCCGATTTCAACTTAAGCAAGTTTTGAGAAAATACATACACACACTATATCTCTTGAACTTAATAGTGAATACTTATAAAAAACGAGCAAGCATACGATAGCGCTTGCGAGCGCAAAGGTTGCCGTAACCGGCATAAGATATACTAGTTCATCGCAAGACTTCGCAGCCTTGCTCTTCACAAGTATAACTTTATGAATTTGGTGGAGACGAGATTTTATATCGATGTCGACCGCAGGGGGGAAGCGTTTTTAGTTAGAGTTGCAACTTGTTGTTACTCTAACTTATGCAAAGCCCCCCTTAAAAAACAAACAGTGGAGGCGACGATCGGACTTTCGCACTGTCTCGATTCGCCTCTTCGGCGAATCTCCCAGCATTCCGTCGACAAAAGCATGCTTTTGTCTCCTCCTAACCGGATCTTATGTCCCATTCAACCAGCGCAAACAAAAAAACGTTTACCCCTAACGGGATAAACGTTTTTTTGGAGGCGACGATCGGACTCGAACCGATGAATAATGGTTTTGCAAACCAGTCCCTTACCACTTGGGTACGTCGCCTCAGAGTGCTGGTATACCTTTATTGCTCAAAAAATCAATTTTATTTATCCTTATACCGGCTGATACGGTATGAAAATGGCATGTTCATGTATATTGCTGTTCTTGTTTTAGGTTTGGTCCTTCTGATTTGGAGTGCTGATCGTTTTGTGGATGATGCTTCTCTTATTTCTAAGCACTTAGGTATGTCTCCTTTACTCATTGGTATGATCATCATTGGTTTTGGCACCTCTGCTCCAGAAATGGTGGTTTCTGCTATTTCTGCTTTTGAAGGCAACCCTGGTATTGCCTTGGGTAATGCTTTTGGTTCAAACATCACCAATATTGCTTTAATTATTGGTTTTACAGCTGTTTGTTCACCCATCGTGGTTGATTCAGCGATTTTAAAAAAAGAATTGCCCATACTCAGTCTGCTGAGTTTATTTGTGGTTTTTTTACTGTCTGACTTTATGTTAAGCCGCCAAGATGCCATCATTATTTTATTTGTTTTTGCTGCATTGATGGCTTGGACAATTCATCAAGGCCTCAGCAAACCTGATGATACCTATGCACAAAGTGTTGAAGAAGACCTTACTACACTCAACAAACCATTAAAATCCACCATTCTAAGTTTAATTGTTGGAATCGTTATTTTACTGCTCAGTTCACGGGCTTTGGTTTGGGGTGCTGTTGGAATTTCAAAGTTTTTTGGTGTTTCAGATATTGTTATAGGTTTAACCATTGTAGCCATAGGCACATCACTACCTGAATTGGCTGCTTCAGTGGCTGCTGCAAAAAAAAATGAACCTGATATGGTTTTGGGTAATATCTTGGGCTCAAATTTATTCAACACCTTGGCTGTTATAGGTATTGCAGGCATTATTCAACCTTTAACTTTAGCACAAGAAATTCTCTACCGAGATATTCTGGTCATGCTGATTTTAACTTTATCTCTGTTTCTATTTGGTTATGGCTTTAAAAAACAGGGAGAAATTGGACGCACAAAAGGCTTGGTTTTGCTGGTCTGTTATGTGTCTTACACCACATACTTACTTAAAACCGTTTTGAGCTAAAAAGCAATGCGTCAAAAAACTTGCTATTTCTCTATATTATACGTTAGCTTAAAGCATGTTTCGTTTATCTTTTGTTTTTTATACCCTTGTTTTTTTTCATTGTATTTACGCGCAAAATATCATTCATTTAGATTTGATCCCGGCAAAAACAGCCTACTCTTCTGATATAATTGATTTAAGGGTCAATACTTTAACGGTAACACCAGGCAATACTTTAGATGACAGAGCAAGCTTACATTTGACCATTGATTTTTCAAAAATGGATTTGGAAAAAGATTACTGTGTTTTGGATACTCAAACCCTCAGCACTTATGCTGATTATCCAGCTCCAAAAATCCGTAATCCCCTCATGAGCTCTTGGACTATAAAACAAAATCCTGAGATAGATTATTTCTATGCACAAGCCAAAACATTTGTTTTTGATGCTTATCATATGCAAAAAAATAGGCCTTTAACCCTACGCCGTATCAGTGAACTGCCCGTTTTTCAGTTTTATTACAATCCAGATCAAAAGTGCTGGGAGGGAGATTTTTTTAGGACTTCTATTGAATGGGATGAAGGAATGCATGCTTACTGGATCAATATTTATAATTTTCAAACCAAAAAAAAACGTTTGAAACGTTCCAGTACCGCCATTGCACTTACATTAACTGCGCAAGAAGACTAATGGCTAAACTCAAAATTATATTCAATTGTTTTTTTTATCTCGTAGAGACGTAAGAAGGAATTTGCCCCTGTAAAGACAGGTGGTGTGGTAGAAGGGACTTGCACTTTCCGTTTCGCCTCTTCGGCGAAACTACAAACATCAGAAAAAAAAAGCAGTGCTTTTTTTGTTCTAGAAACCAGAGATCATGTCCAATATTTCTTATTCTGAAACAAATTTTAATTTTTTGTCGCTATGGGACAAACCTTTGCAAATAATTTCAAGTTTACTGGTGAATACCTGAAGCCATTTTATATGGCTGAAGGCACGGGGGTGAGAAAACAAAAACCACGCTTTTTGTTTTCAAGGGGGGCGTGAGCCCCACTGCAAAAAAACAGTGGAGCGGGAGAAGGGACTTGAACCCTCGACCCTCACGTTGGCAACGTGATGCTCTACCACTGAGCTACTCCCGCAATTGGTCTTGATGTCATATATTTTTGTTAAATTACTGTCAAGCATTCCTTCTTTAAAATATCATGGTATACTTAATTTTAGAGTCCTGTATGTTCAAAAAGTTTTTAAGGAAAGTTTATATGCATAAAAACAAGCTTGTTTTAGCTTCTATCTGTATTTTAGCTCTTGGCATTTACATTCAAAAAAGCCAAGATTTTAAACATTGGATCATTCAATTTGTTCCAACAAGCTACTCCATTTCTAATCAGCTAAGTCAGTCTAATCCTTTGGTGAGCTTAGATAAAACCGCTAAAACATTTTTTTATATTGATACGGCTTATGTTGATCCCAAACGTGTTTCTCAACAAGATATGTTGGAAAAAGCCCTCAAAGACTTAAGTGCCAATATTCCTGAAGTCCAAGTTTTATTCCCACAAAGCAATAAAGCAGAGCTCATTGTAAATAAAAAACGCCAAAGCATCTCTACAAAAGTGAAGCATTTTCATGCTTTGCATCAAACACTATCTAAAGCCCTTGTTTTTATTAATGAACATAGAAAAACCAGTATGACTCCGGATCAATTGGAAGCCATTGCACTCAATGCTTGCTTAAGCACCTTAGACCCACATAGTTTATATCTTTCTAAAGATATCTATGAAGAAATGTTGGTTGGGACATCCGGTGAGTTTGGTGGCTTGGGTATTGTTATTGGAATCAGAGATAAAAAGTTGACTATTATTAGCCCCGTTGAAGGCAGCCCAGCCAGCAAAGCTGGTTTAAAATCTGGCGACCACATCACCAAAATTGGAACTGAAAGTACAAAAAATATGATCCTCAATGAAGCTGTTAAACGGATGCGTGGCCCTAAAGGAACTAAAATTAAAATTGCAGTTGCTCGAGAGAATTGGGAAAAAGAGCGCGAGTTTACACTTAAAAGAGATACCATTAATATTGTTGCTGTTGAATCTGAACTCCTCCCTAATAATATTGCCTATATGCGCATTAAAAGTTTTCAACAAGACACCGCCAGTAGTGCAAAAAAACAGCTTAAAGCCATGCACAAAGATGCAGGAGAATTTAAAGGTTTAATTTTAGACCTGCGCGGGAATCCTGGGGGTATCTTTGATCAAGCCGTAAAAATCTCAGATATGTTTTTAAAATCCGGCGTTATTGTTTCTACCGTTGGCTTAAACAATACAGTGAATCAAAAAGAACGTGCTCAAGCGCGTAATACAGAAGAAAACTATCCTTTGGTTATTCTGGTAGATGAAGGCAGTGCCAGTGCTTCTGAAATTGTAGCTGGAGCTTTAAAAGAACGTGCTCTTATTATTGGCGATACAACCTTTGGTAAAGGCAGTGTGCAGCGCTTATTTGACTTACCCAAAGATTCTGCTTTAAAACTCACCATAGCTCAGTATTTAACCCCAGGAGAAATTTCTATTCAAGGCTTAGGCATAACACCTCATGTTGCTTTGCACAGCGTTTTTCTGACCAAAGATGTAACCAATATTTATCCCAGCCAAAAAGACTATGGTGAGGCCAGTTTGGATGGTCACTTGGATAACCCCAACTCTGAAGAAAAAAGAGATAAAAATAAAATTTTGGCTAAATACAACGTTAGGTATTTAGAAAGCTTGGATGAAGATGGTTTTTTAGCTACACGACAAACTTTGGGTGACAGCAAAAGTAAACGCAGAGAAAAAATCCTACAGGATTTTCAAGTGACTTTGGCTAGAAAAATTATTGAAAAAACCAGCTCTGGCAATCTTAAGCCTATGCTTAATGTCGCCAGTGCTATTACTCAGGAAGCAAATAATGAACAAAATAAATTGATAGAAAATAAGTTAGCCAAAAATAATATTGATTGGCACAGCTCCAGTAAAACCTGTAAATCAGCGCCAAGCATCACTGCATATATTAACTCTAATGATAACTATGTTCTAGCTGGAGAAAAAGCCAAATTACATGTGACTATTAAAAACTCCTCCAACTGTGATTATCACCGTGCATGGGTAGAAACTGAGTCAGAACAATTCTTCTTTGATGCTCAAGAGATTTTATTTGGTAAAATTCCATCTGGCAAAGAAATTTCTAAAACTATAGAACTAGAAATTCCTAAGGCTATGTTTATGGGGCTTTCAAAAGTGAATTTATCCTTTAATCTGGATGATAATAAACATTTATTTGATCAATCCTTCTTTGTAAAAATCAATGAAAAACAAAATATGCCTAAATTTGCTTACGAACTTTGGTTGATTGATCAAAATAAAAATCACAAAATTGAAGATCAAGAAAAAGCTGACATCTTTGTAAAAATAAAAAATTTGGGTGATAAAAACTCTGATCAGAGCTCTGTATCGATTGAAGCTGCTGAAGGCTCTGATTTAAAAGTTAAAAAAGGCCACGCTTCTGTTAAACAACTCTATGGCAAACAAAATCAAACGTTATCTTTGGGCATTGAAGCAAAAAAGCCCTTCAATGATAAAGAGATTAAACTCAGTTTAAACATCAGCGATTTTGAAAATAATATTTTTAGGACAGATAGCATTATGTTTAATGCACAAAAAATTAAAAAAGGGAAAACTCTATATTCTCCCCCCACAATTATTTTAGATAATACTGAGCAATTGCATAGTGAACGGCAAGGCAAGTTTTTAAGTTTGTCTGGAAAAATGCAAGATGACCAAGCCATTAAAGATTATTATATTTTGGTCAACGCCAAAAAAGTACATTACGATAGTTTTGACAAAGCAAGCAAGCAACAAAACTTTTCAACCACTGTACCGCTAGATCCAGGCAACAACTATGTCAGCATTGTTACCCGTGATAACCAGGACATTCAAACGGTAAAAAAAATATTGGTCCAACGTAAAGAAGCTTTATAAGATTTTAAAAACTATAATTAGGCTGGGTTTTTTATAGCCCAGCTTTTATTAATGAATGCTTCTCCATTTTTATAAATTTTAAATACAACTTGGTGTTTTTCAGCTTTAAAAAAGATTTGGTGTTGATTGACTCTATTATTTTCTTCTAGTTGATACGAAACACTCACACTACCCAAAACTTGCCCATCGTTATTTTTTACCAATTGATTGTCTATTATGTATTCAAAACCTAAAAACGCTTGTGGACCGCCTTTGAATGCTGGATTGAGTTTGTTTTTATCAAAGTTTATTCCACTGGCTCCAGCCACAGAAATAATTAACAAGGCCACGGCTGCCAATTGCGCTAAGCCAGCCAAAGCACTTGCCGGCGTTAACATCAACACCACCGCAGCAACAACAGAGATAACCAAAAGTTTCCATAGTATATCTGATAGCTGCTGCATCCAATAGCCACCAACACGACTCATCTCATCCAAAATATGCAACACCTCCTCAACAAAACCATCAAACCATTGGGTAAAGCGCTCTAAATTAATATACTCAGATAAAGCATCCGGTAAATTTTCCAGTAACCAACCTGGCTGCAGCTGAGAAGGAAAGTCTTCATACAGATTTCTATTTCTTGGTTTTAATTCACGAATAATAGCGCTGGGCCTGGTTTGTGGATCTAACTCTGGCTCGCCTTCATCTGTGTATGTGCATTGATCTTCACTGATAAAGGTATGAGAATACTCAAAGTCACCGTCAAAGCTTAGAAAATGTCTTCTAGCTTTGCTAGAACAGTGATACTCTAAGTCCTCTCTACACAATTGTCTTGATTCTTGTGCCACCACACAATGAACGGTTGAAACAATGTGCCCTTCATTGTCCCAAATATGTTTTTTAATTGCTGCTGCTGCGCCACCTTTGACCGTAAATTTGCTAACTTTTATATGACAAGTCCCTGGCCCCATCCATCCACCTGCAGTCGTCGTATTCGCATATGTATTTTGAAATAAGCTCATTCCAATCAACACCATAAGACTTAAAACTCTAACTTTTATTTGCAAGATCATTCTACTTTTTGACTTACTTGATTTAAACTTTTTGCGTCAAGACATAATATTTTTTAACTAGTAATTACTGTTGGCCATCAGTTACTCATCCTTGGCTGTAAGATCTTTATTGACATCCATTTGTTGTACAATATCAAAATAAAGTGTTTGCAATTCATTCATATCAACACAAGCATGGTCTAGTTGTTGTTGATTTACGCTGCCACTAAAACACAATTGATTGTTCTCTTCATCCATCTCAAAGATTAAACCCTCAATGGATGCAGTTGGAACATCACTGGGCAAGTTTTTTAAATGTCCATGTTTCATCAAAATAGCAACCAAGACTGCTGCTAAAATAGGCGCGGTTGCACCCAAACTAGGGAGGCTAGCGCCTCCGGTGATAAACGCTAAAAAAGCATTGCCTCCAAAATAGACCGTAACTGCCGTCAGTATGGCCAAGGTTAAACCCAAAGTAAACTCTTGCCAATGGTCTTTGATATAGTTTATCACCCAGTCAAACTCAGGCACTTTTATTCGTGGATATCTTGGCGTATAGGCCGGGTCACTCCAGGGGATATCACTGAAGTTTGGATTATGGTAATCTTCAGGATTAAATTTCGGATAATATGATGGTCTAGGTTTTAGGTAGGGTGAAGGATCATCGTTGGTCTCATCTCTCTCATAACAATGATAATCAAAAATTTTTGCCTCACCTAAAATAAGTCCATTGTTAAACGCAGCTGTGTATAGTGTTTTTTTTAATGCCAAACATTTTCCCTGTAAAGCTGCCACGCATTGCGCATAAGAAGGCTTTGCATCTATTACTGTAACCCGATCAGTTATTTTCATATTATTATCAAACAACTCTTGCAATTGCTTGAACGGAATTAAATCTGGATCTATCAGTCTATCTACTTTTATTCCACACATAGCTTGACCAACATATCCCAATAAATCTGTCTCATCTTTTGCATAGGTCAAAGTCATCACAAAAGTAAATAATAAACACCAGTTCCCCACTACGCGCATATGAACCTAATAATGTAGAGCGTTAGCAGTGTCAAATACTTAAAATTCATGCTGGTGCTATCCCTTTATAATTGCACAAAAATAAGCATTTGGTTGTCTAGCATTGTTTTTTACAGTATGTGAAATAGGTGGTAGTTTAGGCAAATGATTAACTTTATTGAGGAATGTGCTTGTGTTTAAAAGTTTAGCTGCTTTATTTTCTTCCGATTTAGCCATTGATTTAGGAACAGCCAATATTTTGGTTTATCAACCCGGCCGTGGCATCATCATCAATGAGCCTTCTGTGGTTGCGGTTAAAAACAATGATACTGATCAAAAAGAAGTCATTGCTGTGGGTCAAGAAGCCAAAGAAATGGTGGGTAGAACCCCACAATACATAGAAACCATTCGGCCCATTAAAGATGGTGTCATTGCAGACTTTGCCACCACAGAGGCCATGCTCAAATATTTCATAGAAAAAGCCCATCAGCGTAAAAGCTTGGTTAGACCCAGAATTATTATTTGCATACCTTCTGGTGTGACTGATGTAGAACGCAGAGCGGTAGAAGAATCTGCGCTTTCTGCTGGTGCTAGAGAAGTGTACCTTATTGAGGAACCCGTTGCAGCTGCCATTGGTTCAGACATGCCCATCAAAGAAGCTTCCGGTAATATGGTGGTGGATATTGGTGGCGGCACAACTGAAGTGGCCGTTATTTCTTTAAGCGGCATTGTGTTTGCTAAGTCTGTACGCATTGCCGGTGATAAAATGGATGAAGCCATCATCAATTACACCAAAAGAAAGTACTCTGTACTGATTGGTGAGCGTACAGCTGAGCGCATTAAAATTGAATTGGGTGAGCTAGCTCCTTCAGAAGAAGAAAGTTATTTAGAAATCAAAGGTCGCGATTTGGTGCGTGGTGTGCCTAGAGTGATTAAATTTTCTTCCACTGAAATTCGTGAAACTTTGCAAGAGCCTGTGCGGGCCATCATTGATGCCATTAAAATTGCTTTAGAAAAAACACCGCCTGAGCTTGCTTCTGATATTCATGATAAAGGCATAGTGTTAACAGGGGGCGGTGCCTTGATTAAAAATATTGATGTTCTGATAGAGCAAGAAACCGGTCTACCCGCTAAAATAGCGCAAGACCCTCTATCCTGTGTGGTCCTTGGCAGCGGCAAAGTTTTAGAACGTTTTGATGAGTTAAAAGACTTATTGATTAATCATAAACGATTATTTTAAGGTTTTAAATGAACAATACTAAAAGGTACACCGGCTACCTTTTAGTACTTTTGCACTAAACGATTGCTACGATTTCATCGATGGAAGTCACATGCACCCCCACAGCCGTTTCACGCATGATACTTTCTCTAATTTTTGCAGCTTCCTTGTAGAGCTCTGTGCTAAACGCTTTTTTCATTGCTTCTTCAGAATCAAAGCTTAACATTGCAACCCCATCAATGGGGTCCTCAGTTTCATCTTTTCTTCTGTCTGTAAGATGATACTGTTTATAAGACTTGACCTCAGGCATTTTAGCATAAAACGGACCATACTCTTCTTTCCAGACTCTGCGAAACTCTTCTGTGCTGATGTTTTCTTTTTTTCTAACCACCACTAAAATTGTAAACATCGATATCTCCCTAGGACTGATAATGCTCAACCACGGCTTCCCTTGCATTGCCAAAATCACCATTGGACATAAACAAAAGTGTATCTCCTGCTTTTGCATGGCTTGTTACCAGCTGCACCAGTTCCTCTTTGTTTTGCGGCAAAAACACTGTCTTTCCTTGTGCTTGTAAGTCTTCTTTTAATTTTTGGACATCCAGTTTATCTTTTAGCCCATCGGCTTTTTCATAAACTTTGGTCATGAGCACAACATCAGCCTCTTTAAATGCTATAGGCCAATCATTTTGAAAAGTATTTCTTCTAGAGGTATTGGAACGCGGTTCAAACAAGGCCCACAGCTTACCACCATTTTTTTGCGCTATGGGTTTAAATGCTGCTAGCGTTTTTTCCACCGCCGTTGGATGGTGAGCAAAATCGTCATAAATATGCACTTGGCCATGAGATGATAAGTGTTGCTGTCTACGGGTTACCCCCTCAAAACTGCCAATGGCTTGTGCCACTTTTTGAAGATCTAAGCCCATTGTTTCACAGAGCGCCATACAGCCTAGAGCATTGATAGCATTATGTTTGCCCATCATTTTAGTTTTAATTGTTGCTAATTTTTCATCTTGCTTATAAAATTCGTAACAAAAAATCCCGTCACCTTGATAAGTGTAATCTTTGACATACCAATCATTACTTTCTCTCTCACCATAGCTAATAAACTGTTTGTCTGGATACTCTTGCATCAGCATCCTAATATTTTGATCATCCCCACAGACCACCATGGCTTTGTTGTCTGAAATTTGTTCAAATAATTTTCTAAATTGATCTTTAATTTGAGCCAAAGATTCATAGATATCTGCATGATCAAATTCTATACTGGTCAACAACAAGTGCTGGGTTTTATAATGCAAAAACTTGGGCGTTTTTTCAAAACAAGCGGTATCGTACTCATCTCCTTCAAGCACAAAATATTGTCCCTGCCCCAATTGATAGCCTTGTTTAAATTGGTGTGGAATACCGCCAATAAAAAACCCAGGATCTTCACCCAATTGATTAAGAATATACGCCATCAAAGATGCTGTTGTGGTTTTACCATGCGTACCGCAAACCACCACCGAAGATTTGTCTTGTACAAAATATTCACCCAAGGCCTGTGCCATGGATGTATAAGGAATCTTGAGTTCTAAAACACGCTCATACTCAGGATGCCCTTTGCTGATCACATTTCCCACAATCACCAAATCTAAATCTTTTGTAATATTTTTAGCATCATAACCAGCAATAGCTTTTATGCTCAAATGTTCAAGCTCTGTACTAGCCGGTGGATAAATTTCTCCTTTATCAGAACCGGTCACTTGCCAGCCTTTGGCTTTAAATAAACCCGCCAAAGCCACCATACCCATACCGCCAATACCCATCAAATATACCGTTTTATTTTCCATTCCTATTCCCTTACAGTTCAATCTTTTTTAGCCATAGCAACAAAGATAGAGATTATGTTTTATGGTATATGCAGACCTTGAGGGCATAAGCCCGATCTGCCAAACGTCCATAAAAAATACCCTACTTCAATCTAGCTCTATGCCCATATCATATTGTGTATGTCTTTTCACCCGCTTCGCTCTTTACTTTTTGTTTCTCAAGGGGGGATTCTCTCCCCCCTTCTTGGACAAAAAACGTCGTTTTTGTCCAATTCATCCCACCCGGGTTGACTTCAATTTAAAATCTCGTCTTTATTTTAATTTTATGCCCATATCATATTGTGCATGTCTTTTCTAAATTGTCGGAATTCATCTACATGATCATCTTTGGGGTGTACTCTGTTGGCTAAGATAATTACGCCTTGATTTTTTTCAGGATCAATCCAAATAGAGGTTCCTGTATAGCCAAGATGGCCAAAACCCTGACTTGAAATATATTTTCCTGCGGTTGATCCGTGTCCTTGATTACTAGGTTTATCCCAACACATGGCTCTAACTGTTCCATCTTGAGCAGTTATGGGAGATGTCATCATCTTGGCTGTTTCTTCACTCAACCAATCTGAATTGCCTTTGATAGCTTTTAACCAAGCTTGCCCAGCTTTGATGCAGGCTGGAAGCGTTCCAAACAATCCGGCATGGCTGCTGATCCCTCCCATAAAATAACAGTTTTCATCATTGACATAACCTAAGCTAGGGCGATGTGAATAATTTTCAGTTGCAACAAAGTTCAGAGTAGTTTTTTCTACTTTATCATTACTTTGAGCAAAAAATAAATTTGAAAAATCAGGCTGAGAGCATAAAAAATTTTGTATGAGTTTTTGCCAACTTTGTCCTAAACTTTGTTCCAATAAATGCATCATCACAACAAAACCAACATCTGAGTAAATACTTTTTTTACCGGCTTCAAATTCTGGACGCAGTTCTGCTACAACTTTTTTCAGTAGACTTACATCCCCGCTACACAAAACTTTAAAATTTAACCACGCCACAAAGCCCGCTTGGTGCGTCATCAAATCTTGTAAATAATAAAACTGTTCTTTATTATCAAAGTTGAATTTTTGATCTGGACGTATAATTTTTTTTTCAATCAACTCTGCTAAAAAAGATCCCGTGGCTAACACTTTGGTCAGTGAAGCCAAATCAAATATACTCTCTTGACTGGTACGATGAATTTTATCTTGGCTGTGATAGCCAAAATAATATTGTTCAGCCTTATACTGATCAAAAATAGCCACCGCACATGCCGTACACAAATGCTCAGCAATTGCTTGATCAACCCGTTTAATTACAGTTTGCATATCATTGCACCAAACAATCTATAACTATTTGTTTACCATTTTTTGCAATCTCTACCCATCCACCAATTGGCCATAAAATATCGGCATGGACGTGTCCACTTTTTAAGCCATACACAATAGGTATATTAATCTTTTGTTTTTTCATTAAGTCCTGAATCAAAGCCAATAACCAAGCATTGGCATGAAAATCACCGTTAAGATCTGTAAAATCCCCTAAAAATACAGCTTTACATTCATTTAAAAACCCAGTCTGAAACAACTGTGTCAACATTCTATCCACTTTGTAAGCTGGCTCATTCACCTCTTCTAAAAAGAGAAATGCATTTTTAGGTTTCACTGCATAGCTAGTACCCACTGAACTGCACAACATACTTAAATTACCCCCCAAAATTCTTGCTTTGCCGCTTTTAACTTTGTGAACTTTGTAATCTCTTTCAATCTGTAAAATTTGTTTCTTTCCGGGGTAAGAAAGCAATCCCAGTATATGATTTTTTTGTCTTAAATTTAAACTATGAAATTGTTCTCCACATAAAACCGGTCCGTGGATGGTCTGACATTTTTTTTTCAGCGCGTACCAATTTAATAAAGGGGTCACATCACTCAAACCCATAATAATTTTATCTGGCCACGCCTGATCAATTGTAAAGGGCAAAATCCTTGTACATCCATAACCGCCTCTGGCAAAAAACAAGGCTTTGGCTTTTTTATCTTTTAAGGCTTGCTGCATGCCTTGCAAACGTTGTTTGTCTGTCCCGGCCAAATAGTGACGTTTAGCAAAAACGCTCCTAGCATAAGTGACTTTTAATCCAGCGTCAGACAGATACTGTTTGGCGTTTTTAAAGTTTTGTTGATCAAATGGGCTGCTACAGGCAACCATATACACACGATCTTTTTTTAGTAATCCAGCAGGTTTTTTCATGATTGTATCGTAGTTTTAAAAAGCCATCATAGCATAGATTATTGATATCTTATTCTATTTATCCAATTTTAAGTAAACTTGTTTTATCTCTGTGTATAAGATACTTATCGTTGAGGTTTAAAAATGAATAAAGATTTCTTCAATAGAATCAAACAATACCTCATTATTCATACCAATACCGTTCCGGTTTATTTGGATAATTTTTATATTGATCCACAAAAACAATATACTTTTGTCTTAACTCAAAACAACCCGGCACTTCTTCGCAAAATAATTGAGCGCTGTTTAGTCAAACAGTTTAAAATTTCAAGCAATAATATTCATTTTATATCTGATTTTAGTTTGCTCTTAGATCAAAAAAATCATCGGAACTTATACAGTTGTAATGTTTTTAGTTATGACAACTACATTCAAATAGAAAAAATCAGTCTATTACAATCCATTCTTTTTTATATCTGTTCCAATATTTTGGGCAGGTTGGTGCATTTTAAAGTTTATATTTCTTTTGTAAAAATCTTAGCCAACTCCACTGAACAATCATTAACACTTAAAAAACAAAAAATGATTCAATCGGTGTGTGGCCCAGGCCTACAAAAATCTCAAACCATCAAAGAACTATTACAAACCAGCTACTACCAAAATGAAACCATAGAAAACAAATTAAAAAAATCACAAGTGAATCAAATTCTTAATGATATGATCGGTTCATTTCATCATGTATTGGGTGCTTTGGCCTATTTAACTGTTAAACTATTTTGTCTTAAAATTTTTAAACCGTTTGAAATCAAGTTTGTCAATGCCCCTGGCTTACGCAAACATTTAACCAATGCCTCCGTTGTTTATGTCCCTAACCATAAAAGTCATATTGACTATTTATTGCTATCCATTTCCCTTTATAAGTATTCTTTTTTTCCTCCTCACATTGCAGCTGGCATCAATCTATCTTTTTTTCCAGTTGGACCCATTTTAAGCCGCTTAGGCGCTTTTTTTATCCGGCGTAGTATTGGCAGCAATAAACATTATGCCTTTTTACTTGCCCAATACATCCGTTATTTGGTTGTTGAAAAAATACCGCAGGCTGTTTTTTTTGAAGGTGGGCGTTCACGAACGGGAAAGTTACTTGATCCTAAACTGGGAATTCTAACCTATCAATTGCAGGCTTTAGAAAAAAATAACGATATTGTTTTTGTGCCTGTCAGTATTAACTATGATTATATTCCTGAATTAACAGAAATCACACGACAACTTGCTGGAGCTAAAAAAAAGAAAGAAAATATATTTAGTTTTATTTGGTCTTTTCCAAAAGTCTTGCGTCGCTGTGGTAGGGTGCGCTTGCATTTTCATGAAGGCATCTCTGCCCAAGATTTTTTTAAAAATCATGCCCTAGAAAAAAGTAGCATTCAACTGCTGGCAAAAGATATTTTGCGTGATATCGCTAGCGTTACTGCTTGCTCAAGAGGTTTTGTTTTAGCTATAGCTTTGTTTAAACAATTATTTTATACCAAAGATATCAATGAACCGATTTACATAGACTATTTACTTCAAGACTACCACCAACTTATTGATCACTTTTTCCATGAAGATAAAACAATAAAGCCACATAAATCTTTTAAACGTATGTTACATTTGTTTAGAAGACACGACATTTTATCAAGAGATAAAAACAGTGTACGTTTGAATAAAAAGAAGTTTGCCAAACTTTTTTATTTACGAAACACTTCTATTCATACCATTTTTCAGCATTGGTTACTGCAACTCAATCCACATGACTATCCTGAAAGTTTTTTTAGACTTTTATGTGCTTGGAACCCCGGTTTAAATCTCAATCCACGTTATCAGGTACACATCAAAAACAGAGCCCTCAAACTCTGGTTACAACAGCTCCTGATTCCTGAACTTTCTTTCATTGCCAACCATGCATATCAACAAAGCCAATTTGATGCGCAAAATAATATTGATGAAGACGTATTTAGCCTTCCCCACAACCTCAAAAGACTTTTTGAACATGACTTTAAACGAATCAAGCCAAAACTCTCACAGCAAGACTGGCAAGATATATTTAATTTTTGTCAAAACTTAAACCTATAAAAAAGCCCCCTAAATATAGGGGGCTTTTTTATAAACTCAATGGCTTTTGACAACTTATGATTAAGCTTCTCCCACAAATTCCAAACCTAAACCTACAATTGGTTTGCCATTAATTAACTTTGCAGCACTAGAATGAATCACTTTAGCATTGCGTTTTTTGTCTTTCAAGCGACCATCGATAAAAGACAAAGTAACTTGTGTCCCTGGGTCCAATAAATAATGTGTAGCAATAAATGCTCCATGGTCACTAAAGTCGTGTAATTTTGAAAAAATAGAAAAATTATCCCCTTCAAAGCAGACCAGTGATTCTCCGCTGTTTCTATTTTCTCTTCTTTTTTCAATTGTTGCCATAATACGCTCTCCTAAGCCATTTTTTCAATATTGCTATCTTACCTAAGCAGTTAAGCACAAACCGTGCCAAAACAAGCTACAACATAAGTGCTTAATATTTCTATCGCTTCTTTATACCATATTTTTAGACGCGACACAAAAATCTCAAGGTCTTGTTGCCTAGGTCTCACCCATACGACTTATCTTAAACTAGCTGATGCTATATTACTATACTAATGGAAAAAGACTCCCTCTTAATCAAGTCCATAAAAAACCTAAAAAATTTGATGAAATTCTTTGCTAGTCCAAGCAAAGCTGGTTAATCTGCTTTTATTGTCACATTATGATGTGATTGTAATCTATAATTTAGTTAAAAAGGAGTCGAAATGTCCAATACAGATCTTATTGTAGGAAGTAAAATCAGAGAACTTATCAAATCAAAAGAGTGCATGACCTCTTCAGAGTTGCTTCCAGCATTAAACGTAAAAGTAAAAGCGTTAGTTGAAGAAGCTTGCAAAAGAGCCAAAGGCAACAAACGTACGACATTAAAAGCACAAGATCTATAATTCTTACCTTTTAAAACGGTATAAAGTTTTTTATGCCGTTTTAAATTTTATTAACCCGTACTCAATCTATTACTTATAACTTTTATACTTTATGTCTAACGATCAACAAAAAAGGCTGCTAGAACTTAGAAAATTTGCAAGCTCTCGTATATCAGCCAAACTACCTATTGCTGTTAATCATCCCATTCAAGCTAGATATCAAAGCCTTAATGTGAGTCACCACGGTATGCTTATTCAAGGAACTGAAGCTTTAAGCATGGGAGCTGTTATTAAGCTCAAAACAGCGCTCCCACCACATAAAAAAATTGTTCCTATCACTGCACGTGTTGTACGTGTAAACCATGAAAACAACCTCCACTCTATGGGTATACAGTTTTTAGAGATTGATTCACAGGCCTATATGTATTGGCTAGAGTATATTTATAAAATTGAGATGATGGATACTCAAGATTCTGATGCCTCCGCAACAAAGATGATTTTAAATGAGCGTAAAAAACAGGGCTGCAATACCAGAAAAATTTTAGTCTCTTTTGATACCCAAGAACAAGCCAAACAGTTTGTACTGGAGAAAATTCGTGATCATAAAATTTTTCTCAATATCTCAACCTTAAAAATTCCAGGCGATAACCTTATACTTGCGTTTTCTATTGTAGATCAATACAAAGACTTACAAATTAAAACTAAAATTCTCAGCAGTGATGACGCTTCATTTCAACCAGACTGGGCTGTCTTAGGCTTACCTCTACAAATCAACGAATCCGAAGACGACATCCGAATTAAACTCAATCATTTTGCAGATTAAGTATTTAGACCCTTTGTTTGACAAACCCAAGTTAATCTTATTTTTACAAAAGACTGTGTAAACTCGGTTATTCTAATAGACTTGTAACTTCATACAAAACACACTTCCACCGGACTTCATGAATTCAGAAGTATCGAGCTCTATGACTTTAAAGTTTCTTTCTTTTAAAGCAGCCACTGTTTTAGGACTTCCTTTTTGAATAAAAACACTTTTCCCTAAAACCATACTATTACAGGCAAAGTTTTGCTGAGCTTCATCTTGATCAACCTCAATAGGATCTTTAAAGTAATACTTTATTAAATCTATTCCAGCTTGGTCAAATGCTTCTGGGTAATATAAAATACTCTCTGAGTTTAATGGGCAAAAACATGTATCCAAGTGATAAAAATGCGGTTTTTGTAAATTAACTCTACATACTGGAGCATCGTATATTTTAGAAATCTCATCATATACTTCCCACTCTGTTCTAAATCCATAGCCTCCCCAAATTAAATGCTTCTGTGGATGCCATAATGCATCACCATTACCCTCAAAGTTATAGTCGGCATTGGGTAAGTTTTTCACTTGATATCCATGCTCTTCAAACCACTGCGCATAACTGCTCACTTCTTTTTTTCTTGAAGCATGCTTCATATTAGAGAGTAAAACAATTTTTTCACCTTGACTGTTTCGGCCAACAAAGGCTGGATTGGCTGCAAAAACCATATCTTCTAAGTTTTCTACTGGATCAATCTCGTAAACAACATAACCTTCATCAATTACCGCTTGTTTCATAGCGTTCCACTGGGCAAGAGCTTTGTCATGATCAACGTTTCCAATTTGTCCCTGCATATGAATATTCTTTACATCGATAATTTTAAAATATGTTGGGGGACACATAATCACATTACTTAATGGAATTTCTCGCTTTTCAGCTGTTGTTTTGTCTTCAATGTTACAAATAACTTTTTTCATTGTTTTTTCCTGCTACCATCTGTTTTTTTATTATGTCTTAAAATATGTTTGGCAACCCTTTGTCCGCTTCTTACAGCCGCTTCAATGGTACTGGGCAATTCAATATCTAGCCAATCACCACATAAATAAAGATCAGGATCATAGGTTCTTTCTTTAATATTGGTTTTGTAACGTAAATTTTTTAGTACCCATGTAGCCTTGGCTTCTTTACGAATATAATAATGTTCAACCATGTTTTTAAACTGAATATTATACAAAGCATCCAATGTTTTACATACTTCTGAAAAGATAAGACTGGGCTTCTTATCTATCCAAGTGTCTGCTGCCGATGTTATCATACTGATATATTCATCTTTTTTATCTGTGATAAATGCAGGTCGATCAAACATCCAATGCAGTGGACTGTTCCAAAAACCTACCATTTTTGCTGACTGTTTTTCATTAATGGAAAAAAATGTTTTTCTATCTTCTTGTTTTTTTAATTTTACATAAATTGTAACAATAGGAGATGCTTTTAAATTGGTGATATAGCGTAGACTATCCAAGAGTTTTTTAATGCGTGATTCTCTTGCTAAAAACAATAACTGATCTGGGGGGAGGGCCAAAACCAACTTTTTACTAAAAAAGACTTCTTGATCTGTTTCAACCTCATATATTTTTTCTCTGGTTTTATAAAACGATATCACTGCCGCACGGTTAAGAACTTTACCTTGCTTGCTTTCAATAAACTGTTTAGCTGGCAATGCTAGAACCTCACTTAAGCCTTTATTAGCCAAACCAATGCTATTGGCTTCAGGGTCTGAGCTTAAAAATGTTTTTTTTAACACCACCACAAGTTCAGCTGCACAGGCCTGATCCATGCTTTGATTTAAAGTTGCTAAGCACAATGGCTGCCAAAAACGATCCAGCAGAATTTGCGTTTGATGGAGCTCCTCCAACCATGACTTGGCAGTTTTATTTCTTAAATTTTCTATTTTTTCTTCTTTTAAGGCTTTTCCAACTTTTATCACTTTAAAACGATCAAAGAATGGAATGGCTTTAAATTGCATCATTGCCCAAAACAAACTCCAAATTGCATTACCACTTCCAATTGAAAAAACACCTTGTTTCTCCAAGCCTTTAAGAATAATTGGTTCTTTCTTTAAAAACTGAACGTCTTTGCTTGAACCTATGCGTTTTAAAAAACGTTTACTTTCTTGATAACAGCCCATAAGAATATGTTGGCCGTTATCCAAGACAGCTCCTACCCGTTTATTCAATACTGACGAACTTCTTCCACCTAAAAAAGGTGATTTTTCCAACACCAATACTGACTTACCTTTTTTGGCTAAACTGCTTGCACATGCTAAACCTGAAACACCGGCACCAACAACTATACAATCCCAAACTTTTTCATTCTTCATAACAGTCTCACCCACTTACTACCCAATCATCATTATTCATCATATTCATGTAGCAACTTATAAAAAAGTTGCTTGTAATCTTTTAACTCAACTGCTTAAAAGCTTTATTTATCAAGCCTTTGCCCGATACTGCTTCACTTGGTACGAGCAATAATGCCAAAAAGACCACATCAATACATAAATTTTTTCATAAAAACTCAGTTTAATTTTTTTTGCATAAACTTTGTAGTTTTTATCACGTATCTTTTTTAACAAACATTGATACGTTTTGCGCATAATCTGGGCAGGTAAACTTTTGACCTCATCCTCTATGCGCTCAAATAAAAATTTTTCAGATTTTTCATATTCTTCTTGCGCCCATTTGTCCATCCTTATCATCATTTTTGTCAGACCTCCCTTGACATCATCTCCGGATAAGACTTGTTCTTCATTGCAATCACTGACTTGAAGAATTTCTTTTGGAATATAGACTCTGTTGCGCCCGGCATCTTCTTTAAGATCACGCATGATATTGGTCAACTGTAAGGCTCTCCCTGTGGACAAAGCAAAATCATAATAGCGTTCACGATTCAAATCCATGATAGCTAAAATACATAAACCCACTGCACTGGCCACACTATCACAATAGTCCAAAAGCTCTTGGCAACTTTCATATCGATGTTTATGTAAGTCGCTGCGCATGCCTTTGATAATCCAAAGCAAGTCTGCTACTTTAACCTTAGGAAACATAAGTAGCATTTGTCCTATGTCTTGTTCTAACTCGCTGTAGGCAGGCACCTTTTTTAATAAAAAATCTTCCCATGCTTGTAGAGCTTTAGCTGCGCTTTGAATGTCTTGAGCTTCATCAACAATATCATCAATTTCTCTACAATAGGCATACAAGGTTTCCAAAGCCCAAAACTGCTGTGCGTTCACCACCCAAAATGCTTTGGAAAAACTGGATTTTTTTCTTTGTAATCTTGCTTGCATGGTTAGTTTTGAGTCATTTTGTTTACTCACTTATATTTTTTAGGACAACTTTTTATGTCGTCCCCATAGGCTTTTAAAAAATAATTTAACAAAAGACAATTTATTCAACTTTGGTCTATTGTTTAATGTGTTGTAGTTTTGGGCCACAATCTTATTTAAAATTTCCTGTCCACCTAGGTGCGTCAAAGACACTTCCAAAGATAAGGGAAATTGTAAGTTTTGGGCCAAACTTTGCGCTTGATCAAAATAGCTTTGTGTTTTTAAGCACACAGCCTGCATCAGGGCTTGTAAGCCATGGCTAAATTGCCAATTGATTAACTGCTCTTCGGTACAGTTATACTCTTTTAACATATTCTGCGGTAAATAAAAGCGCTGTCTTTGCGCGTCCAAACCAACATCTTGCCAAAAATTGGTCAACTGCAATGCTGTGCACAGTGCATCTGATTGTTCATACAAGGCTTCACTTTTATAGTCATGTAAAAATAACACACAGCGGCCCACTGGATTGGCTGACAATTGGGCATAGTCAATTAATTCTTTAAAACTTTGATGCCGTGGGTGTCTAACATCATATTCAAAGGCATCCAGTAAATTTTCTAACCATTTTACCGGCAGCTTACTTTCATGAATCACTGGCAGTAAGGCTTTAAAAACTGTCAATTCAGCTTGACCTTGTATACATTGATGCAGTTGTTCACGCCAAAGTTGCAAAAGCTGCAACCTTTGCCCTTCAAACTCAGGTTCATCTGCAAAATCATCGGCTGTTCTGGCAAAAGCGTAAATGGCATAAATGGCCGGTTTAAGTGATTTATGAACAAAACGTGCTACTGGAAAGTTTTCATAATGGGTTTTAGCCAATGCTTCAGCATTGATGGATTGAAGTATATTTGCCATATGATTTGTTTATGCTGTAAGCACTTGTTTTGCAAAGACTTTTGTCTAGCATTTATGCTACTTAGCGTTATTTTTGGCTTGACATTTACAAAAGACATGGTTTTTTAAAAAAATAACGCTTTGCAATAATATTGATTTTTTGCTAAAGCAGAGCCCATGAAAACACAAAGTTTGATGTTAAAATGTTTAAAGCGCATTTTTTTATTGGGGATAACGTTTAGCTTATGCAGTTGCTTAAAAGTAGATGCCCCCAATAAACCTTTGGCCGTAGAATCTTTTCAGGGGGATATGCGCATTGAGTTTGCCTTAAAAGAGCTGCATGCCGGCATCCATGGCGTTAACTTTGGTTTTTTCACCACCAATAAAGGCGGTGATCAAATGGTTATTTCACAAGTCCCCAACAATCATTTTGAAATTATCCCAGAAGATTTATTTAAAACCATGTTAGAAGTAACAGTTCAAAGTGATAATAAAGAAAGCACCTTACTGTATGATATGGCCGCGAGTTATGATTTACATGTTTTAGCAACGCCAGAAATTGTCATTGAAAAAGGGCTTATTCGCCCACCAGACTTTGCTGGCCTGCTTGGCGATGTTGAAGGCAATGTTATAACCATTACTGGTTTTGAGTCCACCAATGGCACCACCCCAAAAACTGGGTGCAATGTACGCGGGGTCATTGAACGTTCAGGTAACACCATGATGACCACTGAGCCCATTGAAATTTACTGTGATGTAGCACAACTGGTTAATTTTTTTGGTGAAGCACCATTGGCTATTTTATTCAATGAAGAAACCGGTGAAAGAATACTGGACCAAGAGAATGTCGTTTTGTGGAGAATTCAATTCCACTTCAATCAACCTTTATCGGTAACTTGACAAATGCACCTATTTTTGCAGCATAAAAGTTACCTGGCTCAAAATTTGGTCAAAAATCAGGTTTTGAGCCAAGAAAATATGGCTAAAACCCTTTATTTTATTGATCCTCAGCTTACTTTCAAAAAGTTAATTTTTATTAAAAAATAGTGTATGCTGAGCAAAAATTAGGTGGGACCATGAAACATAATCAAACTATAAAAAATATTATGACCAAAACAAAAAACCTACAGCACTTGTCAGTATTTGCACTTGTTATAAGTCTATCTGCGTGTTCACTTTCTAAGCCTGGTGATAAAGATAGATCCAGTATGCTTAATGGCGATGGAAGTTTTCAAACCATTTCCATTAAAAAGAAAGACCCTAACAACACGACTGGTACGGGTGACTCTGGTAACGATGAAGAGGATGCCGCTGCTTTGGCTTCAGCCAGTTTTTCATCCGGTGAATCTATTGCTCTAGGAACCTTTGTTAGTAAAATCGCTGAAGAATGTGGGGATAGCCCTGTTTTACATAAAATTGCCCATATCTCAGGTGACCTTGGCTTAAACTTACCTGCTGTCCGCAATTTACTAGATGATGCCCAAAAAGATAAGAAAGAAAGTGAAAAGTACAGCTTTGAAGTTCTGGCGGGTGCCATCTTCGGTGATGATTTAGGAAAAGAAATTGTTGCCGGTAAAAGCGAGCCTATTGTTCAGTGGGTTAACTATTGTCAAAAAAGTGAAGATGACCCAACCATTTACGGTTGGATTACAGATAACACCCTTGCTGCACAAAAAACTGCCTATGCCCCGCCCATGAAACCTTTATTTCAACAAGAACCATCATTGTCCCTGGCTTGGGTACAACACCATTTTATTAATACCCTCCTAGATATCAAACCAGCCCTAGCGGACACCAATGTTGATTTAAGCAGTCTAAAAGTTGCTGTCTATCCTTTGATTAATTCTAGCATCAAAGATTCACAAATTACCGCTCGATATGAAAAAACTGTTGCAGGTGATCAACTGCCTGGCAGTTTAAAGCTAAAGTTTGGTTCCTTTGCCACTGCAGTAGGTGAAGGCATTAATAAAGATACCCCTGAAAATGAAAAGATCCTTTTTACCCCAGGGCAATATATTATACCAACTGACCAAAAAACCGAACTCAATGGCATGAATGAGGTTCAATTTTCTAGTGACTCCGCTGGTGTCAGCAATATCTATATGAAAGTTAATGTATTAAGAGAAGACGGTACCCCCGATTTACAAAATTTCTTCACTTGGATCCAAAATCATCTTAATGCCATGTCTCTTCCAGAAAATGAACGTGCTGTATTACTCAATACTGGTACTAGTAGAGTTGTTGTCCCTAGCGCTGCAGACATCTCTAGTATGGCTAAAAATGCTTCTGTAGCAGACCTTGCTTCTGGAGAAAACTCTAGCGAGTCTGAAAAACCTACTGTTGTAGATAACACAAGAGATAATTCACCTGAAACAGTCAATTCTCAAGTTACTCAAAAAAATAAAGACACCTACTATACCCTGCCTTCTTGGTTACAAGGAGGTACTTCAGCCGATGTTGTATCCGTAGAAGAGCCTCCTGTTGTGGTTGTTAATAAACCTAAAGCCAGTATTGATGCTAGTTTTAATCCTTTTGATGGCACTGACCTTGAATGCCCTGAAGACTACAATTTACTTAGCTTAAATATCAGCTGTACTGATTGTTTGGGCCCAGATTTGGTTGCTTTTGAGTGGAGCCCAGAGCAACTGCGGGCAAAAAATCAGACCTTAGAAAACAACGATTATTATAGATTGCTCGATAAAACCTTTGGCGATAACAGCGCCAAAACTTTATTGGAGTCTAAAGCTGGCGCTCAACATACCCTCAACTTATGCTTCAATGATGAAAACTACAAAGGCAGTTTTACCGATCAAAATTTTCAAGAGACTGCTTCTGCAGCTCTCATGTTTTTTGAAAACAATGAAGAACAAACAATTGTTGTTGAGGATCATGCGGGGCAGAAACACATGGTTATTGAGGTTGGGTATAAAGCGTATTATACTGCTTTTCCAGAAGTCGTTACCAACCTTACAACCATTACTGGTCAAACATTGTTGGGCACCCTTGATCAACACACTTTGTTTTTTCTACCCAACGCTGAAGGTACTCACTACAGTTACACCGCCAACCCTGACATGGGTCCACAAATTCCTATTGACCAAAAAAAATATGCCCGAGCGCAAAAAGTTCTCAAGTTCATGATTCCTCTGAATGACTTGGCAAACCTTCATGCTGAGATTGATGGTAGCGTCCAGGTAAAAATTGGAGCAAAAAATGTTGCCCATAGAAGCTATCCACCGTCACCTCTTTTATCCGCCTTTGACAAACTTGATTACCTTATCACTGGAGACATGTCCGTTGCTTCAGTACGTTATGCCCGGCATGACATTGATATTTTTAAATCTTTGGGCGCTAAGATTATTGCCTCAGTTGAACCTGTTGTCAAAGACAATGCCGTAGATAACAGTATTGATATAGCAAATCTTGAAGCTAATATGCGTCGAGGCTCTGAAGAAGTAGAAACCGATCATCCGGGTGACTACTTTAGACAGAGCCCATCAATCGATGATGCTGTGCTTGCACAAGCAAAAAAGGAAAATCCTTTGTACGGTACTACTGTGATTCGCAAGAGCAGTATGATTGAGCTATGTAACAATTATGCCTATCGTTTTGGTGTTAGTTTAAAAGGAAGATACACTTTGGTGGATGGTTTTGAAAAAACTCAGCAAAAGTTGGTTGATTTATCACAAACTGTTCCCAACGTAGGACAACTGTTAAACAGATTGGTTATAGATCCTATTAGAAATATAGCCAATAACACCAAACGCACGCTATGGAATGTTTATATTTGTTCTAATACCTTGGACACAGGTATCTTATCAAAAAATGATTATGTGGCTTTTTTAGACACTTTACCATCAGCCAAAGATGATATTGCTGGCGTATTTAAAATATCAAACCCTCACTCAAACATTGTCATTGAAAGCAACGCTAAAAAAAATGCGCTTTTAGTAGGTTTAGACATTGTTTCTTTTGATGTACATGACGGGGAGAGAGTTGGGAGTTATTTAGACTTGCCTGGTATTGTTGTAGCAACGATTAAAAATAAACCTCCAACCCGTATCAACTTTCAATTTACCGGTGAATTTAGTTTAGATCATAGAGATATCACCGCCGCCAGCAAACCTATTAATAATGACCGTTTTCACTTTGCAGACACAGTGCGCCGCTTGCGGTTTGAGCCTTCACTTGATCCTATCACCAATACTTTTGAAGTGGTTACAGAAGTAAGGGATACTCAGCCGGCAGTGGTCATTAAAGACCCTGTGATACTCCATAAAAACAGTCTCCATTATCAAGGAGACCAAACTTTTCCAGGTACTGGTATAGACATTAACAAATCTTTTGATGGCTATCTTCAAACCTACGGTGAGTTTAATGCGTTTCAGTTTGGTTTCTGGTTAGAAGGTTAAAACATTTTTTCTCAGCTGATAACCCTTAAAGTTATCATATAATTATTGATAATAAGCCGGCATATTTTAAAAAAATAGTGCTGGCTTTGCATCATGTCTTAATTGTTATTGATAACAATGGTTCCGCCAGAACCTCCGCCCAACTCTTGAGCTGCAAAAATACTCCCAACTAAAATTCCTGCTGCTACGGGATACACCCACCATTGCTTGTACCATTTTTTATTTGGCCCAATGTTTTTATTTGCTTCTGGGGCTGGTCCATAGTCTGCTACATTGAGTTGCAAGTTAGGCTTTGTTCCTAAAATCATATTTTTCAACGTCCCAACCATCTCATCAACCGCTCCAGGATAATCACCCAAACCCTTTTCTACATTAAACATCACCACCTGAGAAAAAGTCTTTTTATTAATATTGTACAGTTGCCCCATCAGACGATAATTGATATTTTTTTCTAAGCTGCTAAGCAAAATATAGTCTGCACCTTGTTTCTTTGCTTCTTCAATCAACATCTTGGTGTCTTCTGAGTTTTGCTCATCTCCTTCTCTGGTTCTAAACATACGAGACCATTGTTTTTCATCAACATTTACTTTATTTTGACCTTCTACGGTTTGACTTGCTCGTCTAATTTTTTCCAACTTATACCAAGGCTCAAAACCCGGTTTTTCAACAAGAAAAAAATAGTCTCCTGCATACAGCTTCATGCTAACCGGTGTTTTTCCCATCAAACGACCATTAACATAAACATTCATATTATCCTGACTTGCTGTTACGGTCACTTCGCTGATTGTTTTTGCTTTTACTTCACTTCTAGCGGTCTCAAATACTGGAATAACAGCTGGGGAATATTGGGTGGCATTCATTTCAAAATTTGGATCTAAGTAAGCAACTTTTTTAAATTCATTGTAAGCATCTTTTTCTTTTTGAATGGCCAACCAGGTCATTCCTAAATACAAATGTGCTTCAAGTAAATCTTTATTGCTTCTTAAGTATTGTAAGTTTTCAATAAATAATTTTTTACTTAAAGAAAGACTGTCTCTTGCTTTTGAAAAATTGAGCTCATGATACATACGCTTGCCAACAGTCAAAAGCTTTGTGGCACGTTGTAAATCTTGATTGTTTATTGTTTCTTCCGTACTTTCATCAACAAAATTACTTTTAAAACTGTTAACTTTGCTTAA
Organism: Oligoflexia bacterium; assembly: GCA_035326705.1. Classification (NCBI taxonomy): domain Bacteria; kingdom Pseudomonadati; phylum Bdellovibrionota; class Oligoflexia; species Oligoflexia bacterium. Next base: position 29,436 of record DAOLES010000007.1, on the reverse strand, counting down.
CGATACCATTCTAAAAAATTTTTCATTCTCAACACTGGTCAACAATTCTCTATTTAAATCTTCTCTAGAAAACCTGCGGTCGCCATCATCTACAATATGCAAAGCCCCAACATAAATATTTCTGTAACTTTGCCCATAAGCAGTTACAAGCTGTAAAAAACACAAGGCTACGGCTATGACCAATGATGTTTTAACCGTAATTTTTTTTATTTTTTTCTTCATTTAAATACAACTCTCTTTTATCAGTTGGCTCCAAAACTCTGCTGATAGTAGTTTACAATATGATCTATCTGTTTGACTTCAAAGGCAGACGTTTGTTTTTGCAGGTGATGATCAAAAAAGCTGATATAAACTTTTTGTTGATCAAAATTTAACAATGCAAACTTAGCAATATTGTATCGCATTGCCAGCTCTGACAAAACTTTTTTTGTCTCTGTATCAAAATACAATTGATCTCCCTGTTTATCCCAATCAATTTTAAAGGTATTTGCAGTGTTTTGATCACTTTTTATAGGTTGCTTTAAAGACAATACATTGGAACCCGGCTGTAATTGAACTTGAGCAGAATACAAAGGCAAACCACTTTGATCTGAACTGTAAATATAATAACTGCCTTGAAAAAGTTTTATTTTTGCTAAATCTTGTACAGGATAAGCCTGTCCATTGATCCAAATTTTAGTCACTGGTTTATACGATACAAAGTTAATTGTAGCTGGCGCAGATTGATTCATCATCTTGAGTGTTTTTTTATACAAGTCTTGTACTTTAGGAGAGTATTTCTTTTTTGAAAGTTCTTTGGTGTGTTGATTCCCATCATCAACCCCATATTTGATATAATTATAAGATAACATGGACTGTTGGGCTTTGGTTTTCTCACCCAACTCTAATTGCGTCAAAGCCAAATAAAAAAATGCTGCCATCAATCCAGAAACCGTTTCTTGGGTATACAAATGGTCTTTCTCATAATTTTCAATCACCGTTTGCAACTTTTCACTGGCTTTTTTGTATTCTAGTGCATAATAATGTTTTTTTGCCTGACTCAATTGCTCATGCATCATTTGAATGTTCTGTTGTTTACGCTCAACCTTCCTTGGTTTATCTAAATCAGCCAAGGTCAAAGCTTCAAGTTGAGGATGTTTAGATAGGGCTTGAGCAATATTATGTCTTATTGAAATTGCTTGTGCACCCTTAAGCCCCAAAACTAACACTCTTTCTTGTTGTGCTGATACCCGCATGGGATGAAAAAAAAACAAGAACCCCATAAAAAAGGGTGTTAAAGTCCAATATTTTTTTATATCTAAAAGCATTGATTTTCTATACATTCCAGCTCATCTTGTTATTCTCTGGTGATTATTGTATTTTAACATTGTTTTTGATTTTATAAAGACCAAAATATAATTAGTGCCTCATATGATTGATTTATCCATAGTCTACCCAGCATATAATGAAGAAGACAATCTGCCCACCTTACTCAATTCTACCATGCAAGTTCTTCAAGACAGCAATATTAACTTTGAATTGATTATCGTTAATGATGGTAGCACTGATAAAACGCAAAATATTCTTAATCGTTTTAAAGAAACCTACCCAAAAATTATTCGTATTATTGAACATGATCATAACCTTGGTTATGGTCAAAGTTTAAAAGATGGATTTTTAGCAGCAAATGGCCAATATGTTTTTTACACCGACTCGGATTTACAATTTGATTTGAATGAAATTAAAAAGTTTTACGCTTTAAAACATGAGAAAACCCTTGTCATTGGTTACAGAATAGATCGGCAAGATGCGCCTTTGCGTATTTTTATGGCCAAAGGCTATCGCTTTTTAATCAATTTATTATTTAACTTGGGCGTTAAAGATATTGACTGTGCCTTTAAATTATTTCCCAAAACCTTATTCCAAGACATAAGCATTGACTCAAAAAAATTTCTGATAGATGCTGAAATTTTAATCAAAGCCAAAAAACAAGGATATGCCATTCATGAACTGGGCGTTAAACATTATGCCCGTCAACATGGCCAAAGCACGGTTAAGTGGTTTCATATTCTGCTCACTTTAAAAGAAATGTTCAGGCTAAAGCTCACACTTTAAGCTTTTATTTATACTGAAATAGGTTTCTGAGCCCCTTTAAGCCACCTATAAAATGTTTATCTATATACTCTGCATAGTAAGCACTTAAAAAATATGGTATGATGCACTATATGACACGTAGCGTTTTATATTTAAGCCTTGCTTTTAGTTTGCTATTGAGTTCTTGTGGGAACAGCGGCGATAATATACAAGTCAATGTGCTGATTCCTTCTGGAGAAGAAGCCATTAAAACAGACATCCAAACTGCCATGCAAAACGAGGGGCATAGAGGAGTTTATTTTGTGGTTCAAGAATTAAGCAACCCTGTCTCTTATCCTTACGTTCCAGTGCAAGGTGGAGATGAGTTACAATACCCAAATAGTGCGACTGGTTTAGATCCTACCAAAGCCAAGTTTACCATTAAAAGTGGGCAATTGGATCAAAGTAAACCTTATATTATTAAAATGCGTGCAATGAATAGCAATAATCAACCTACTCACGAAGGTATAGCTGACTGTTACATTGATTTTTCTGATCCAAATAGAAATGTTATTAATATTTGCTTTAAAGCCCTTGCAAGCACAGGTAATTGTACTAGCAAAGGATTTCAAAGTTTTGCTCAGTGTCAATAGACATAAAATAATACTAAATTTATTTCTAATCTTTGTTACGTGCTTTATAAATAACCACATCTTTATTATCAAAAACAACGGGAAACTTGCTTAACAAATACAGTAATTCAGGGCTGTAATCTTTACGCTCAAGATTACCCACAATAATCCAGTCCACTTGGTATTGTTCAATAAACTCTTGAACACTGGTCATGCTGGGGTTTTCATTGATTTTTTTAAAGTGCTGTAAGCGATCATTGGCCAGATAAAACCCGCCGTCGCGCCAAATTTGCTCATGCCCAACCCAACCTAAAACCGAGGGTCTGCCACTGAATGTTGCCATGCGGGCATATTCTGAAAAACCACCCCCTGGCATTTCCCAAATGATATCTTGAACATCCGTATTCTTTTTTAACCAGGCAATGGCTTGCTTGTGCCCCGGAAAAACAATACTCCAATGGCGCATACCGTCCAATGAGTTTACTTTGCGTTGTCCATCTCGCATGCGTTGTGATGTGGCGTGTATTGGATAATATAGACTTAGTGCCACACAAAAACTTAACATACCTTTTGCCCAAGTCTTTTTTAAAACATGCTCATAACTTAACAACATGGGTAAAGATAGTGCCATACCCCACCAAGCCAAGTAATAAAATTTAAATACGGTATTCATGCGATAAAATTTTGGCCCATAGGTTACGTCAACCGTAATAAACTCACAGCCAGCAATGGTTAATAAACTTAAAAGCAAAACACCCACTGGCCAGCTATTTTTTAATTCTCTGAGATACCCAAGCAGTACAAACAATGCAATGAGCAACAGCATAAACATGGGTGTTGCCCCCAATAAAAAATAACTGATACTCAAAACCACAATACTTAAAAAAACAATCAAACTTATTTTGCGCCTGTTGTTTTTGACATAAACCATAAAATTTTTATTGATAAAACGCTGCACATAAATAAGCATCAACATGAAAAACATGGGTCCCCAATGTAATAAGAAACTCAGCAATGGGCTGCGCATGCTTTTTTTAACATAAAATAAACCAATGGTGTTTTTAGGGGGATGATAGTGCAACCAAAAGGGTGCAAAATAAAGACAAGCTAAGCTCAACATCAATATCAAATATTTTGGATAAGACCAAAAACACCAAACGCATAATAAAATCATAAAAGGTAAATGCCATGAGTTCATCATGTAGTGCATACCCATAACAATAGGCAAGACTAAAAATAAATACTGTTTTGAAACTTCCAGTTTTTGCTCAAATTTTTCTCGCAAACGCAGCATCAACATCAAACTGATGGTAACAAATGCAACGCTAACATAATGCGCATGCATATCGCCTAACAAAAAAGAGAAATATGGGAACTCAGTAATGGTATTGGGTATGGCTCGTGAAGAATCCCACCACCAAAAAATTTTTCCATAATTTATTTTTTTAACAAGCCAGGCCAACCACTCCCAATTGCCTGCAAAAAAAATTAAAAATGCCCCTAAAATAGCCATACCTTTTTTAGCCCGTACTTGCCGCAAAAAAGCATAGCCTGTACTGACTAAAATTGCTGGTATCGTACAGGTAATAATATTAACCACCCACTCCGCCGGGATTCCAGTGATTCGAACAATTGGCACAAACAGTAAATGCGAAAAATAATAATAATTTAAAGGATGTCCTGACAACCACCGATCCACAGGTGGAAACTTTACATCTAAAAGTACCGCCTGAAAAATTGCCATATCTGAATATTTTTCTCCTGAGTCCATATCTGGTACATGTTGACGGACAAACAGAGTAAATAGTAATGTTCCCCAAAATAAGCCTTGTTCAAATTTATGCTCAATAAAATAGTTTTTGCAGTTCTGTAAAATGGGGTTATTTGGCTTTTGTAAAAGCAAAACCATGCTGACCGCTAAAGCCACCCATACTTGAATATTTCCTTTATACAGGGGTAAAAAAGAGCCCATGATCCAATAGAAAAAAGCCCATATTGCCAAAAACAAAGGCATGCCTAAGGCAGCCCTGTATTGGCTTAGGTATTCTTGTTTGATGGATACATATACAAGCAACCGTATGAGAAAAAGCGCTAAAAACCACTGCAATACATAGGCATAAAACATTGTATTTTTTCCTAGCGTTCAACCAAATCAAGACATTTTAAAATCAAACACACGTAATTAACCAAAAATTAATTAGGCGTAATGGTCAATGTATTTTTGTCTGGACCTGCTAAAACTTGATCGTACAAAATGTATCCGCCGCCTATGGCAGCCGCTGCACCCACGCCATACCAAAGCCACTTGTTTTTCATCCAAGCTGGCGTGCCTTTTTTTTCTTTAGATGCAACTTTTTCTTTGCCCTGAGCTTGCTTATCAAAATAGTTGTTAGTGATTTTTTTCTCAAAATCTTGAGCTTGATCATAAGCTACAGGTGAGCTACCCGCTGTTCTGATATCCGCCACCACCAGACCTTGTGTAGTAATTTGATTACTGATCTTACGGGCAAAACTTTTTGCAGCCTTATCCATACGATCCAAAGTGGTTTCAACTGTTTGTATCTTGGAAAACTCTCTTGAACGGGCGTCGTAAACTTGTCCTAACAAAAGGTATGAATCATCTTTATTTGGAATGGCTTCAATACTACCTAAAACCAGCATTTTAGCGGACAACTCTTTAGAAATATTCCCTAAATCATCCAATGCAATCAAGTTGTTGCGTCTTTGTAAAGAATATGGGGATAGAGGTTGCCACTCTTCTAAGGTAATTTTTATAAAATTAGGTTTTGAACGAATTTGCACCGGTTTAGCAACCTGTCTATAACCTTTTCTTTCAACCACCACAAAATGTTCTCCCACAGGCAATTGTGTAGAAAAGGGTCCATCTGACTTTTGCAACAAGCCATTGAGATAAATCTTTGCATCTGCTGGTTCAACTTCAATATTGAGTTGCCCTGAAGGCCCTTTTAAAACTTTTTGCGTTAAGGCTTTATGCAACTCTATCACTCTTGGTGGAAATTCACGTTTTGATAAAACTCTGCTGTCACGTTTGGGATCCAAAATAATCATTTCACGAATATACTGCTGACCTTCTTTTTCTTTACCCAAAACAATCAATGACATGCCCAAATAAAGGTGTGAAACCAATAGATATCTGTTATCTTTCAAAGCGCCAACACCTTCACGATAAGCATTAACTGAACGGTTAAATTGACGTATGGCCTGATCTAGAACCAGTTTATCGTATAATTTTTTGCCTTCAATAAAGTACTTTCTGGCCAGCCTAATCTTATTTTTAGAGTTTTTAGCTTCTTCTCGCCATAAATCTGATACATAATTGTGGGTGACCACTTCTGGAATCAATGAAACATTGCGCTGACCGGATAATTTTTTTGAAACCTCATTGCGTACTATTTTTTCAAAACTGTAATTATCTGTTCTTAAGCCCACAACCGCTGTTTGAGTGGGCCCGTTTGAAGCTGCCATGGCAAGGCTGGTCAGTAAAAAAATAATCCCTAAACTTAGTTTTTTCATTCTTTTTGGCTGTCTTTCCATAAAATTATGTCTATGTTATCAAAAACACGGATCTTTAATGCATTTCCATTTAACTTTAATACTTAAAAGTATACTACAATCATCTTATTTTTTCACCAATCATGCAAATTTTAAATATTTATCGATTAGACTCAAACTTAATTTTACGCAGTTATGACAATGAACCTAGCAATTTAGCTACCTTAATAGTAAAATAAACATTAAGGTTATTGTGATTGACAAAATAAACATAGGCATTTTTATTGATATACTCATATTCACTGCAATTGCAGGGGCAATATTTTTTATTGTTTTGTATATTTTGCCTGATGAAAAACAGGCCGCCATTAGAAGACGCCTTGGCGTTGTTGAAAAAAACGCTATGCCACAAAACACCCCGCTTTTGAAATACCTCTATCCATTCTACAGTGCCTTATCACCCTTGCTCTATCTTAGCCATCATTCTTCCATTGCTAAATTATGGAGTCATTATTTACAAAAAGAAAAAAAACGTCTTGAGCCTATGCTTATTACCGCCAATATTAGAAATGAAATTTCGCCAGATGAATTTATTGCCATGCGCTTTGTACTGATTATATTAACGCCTTTAATCATTGCCATGCTTTTTGTAGGCTTGAACAGTGAAAACAATCTCTTTATTCTTATGTTAGCCAGTATTTTGGGTTTTTACTTTCCGGATATTTGGCTTAAGCAGATCATCGATATTCGTAAAAAGAGCTTACTCAAACATTTACCCACAACCATTGATTTATTAACTCTGTCTGTAGAATCCGGCTTAGACTTTATGGATGCTATTGCTCGCTTGACTCGAAAAACCCAAAGCAATCCGCTAACCGTAGAGCTCCAATCCATGCTCAGAGAAATAAGACTAGGCGCAACCCGATCTGAAGCGCTGAGAAAAATGAGTGCAAAATTACAATTGGAAGAACTCACCTCTTTAACAACCCTCTTGATTCAAACCGATCAACTGGGCGCCTCAATTGGTGATGTGTTACGTGCTCAATCTGATCAACTGCGTAGCAAACGCTTTCAACTGGCTGAAGTGGCTGGTGCAAAAGCTTCACAAATGATTTTATTGCCTCTGGTTTTTTGCATTTTGCCAGCCGCCATTTGTATTCTTTTGGGTCCAGCCGTACTTAATTTTTTAAGAGGTGGTTTTTTATAATGCTATTTTATGTACATAAAAACCACAACACTGCTTTACCCATGTTAAGCCATGTAACCAAAGCAAGTTCTTTAAAAGATAGAATGATTGGTTTATTGAGGCATAAATACCTAGACGCTGATCATGCTTTATGGATTGTGCCTTGCAACTCCATTCAAACTTTTTTTATGCGCTTTAGCATTGACGTTGTATTTTTAAATAAACACAATACAATCGTGCGTTTGTATAAAAACCTAAAACCTTTTCGCTTAACCCGTATTGTTTCCAATGCTCACTCTGTCTTAGAAATGTCGCAAGGATGCATTGACAAACACCAACTCAATCTTGGCGACCAACTTTTATTTGTGGAGAAGTCTCTGTGAATCATTTTATTCGTATTATTTCACAGGAAGGGACTCAAGATGTTCCATTATCAGAGGGCAAGCTTACGCTTGGTCGCGGAGAACATGCTGATATTCAAATTGTTTCACAGCAAATCTCTCGTATTCATGCTGAATTGGTGGTCACAGAGCAACAAGTCACTGTTTTAGACAAAGGCAGTGCCAATGGCACCGCCGTCAATGGTCGCTTCATCACCACCTGTAATATTCAAAATGGCGATCAAATTTTATTGGGTGACATTGTGATTCAATATCATAATTTAGACCAAAAGCCGCAAGAAGCCATTAGACCGATATCCCAAGACTCAAAAACTAAAGTCTTGGCCGCCACCAAAGTCATTGCTGATAAAATTAGACCTCGATCTTTATTTCCCTTTTTTTTACTTTGCTTAAGCTTTGGTTTTTTATTGTACTTTGTTATTGCCAGCACCAGTTATCAAACTTTAATCAAACAAAACTTTAAACAAAACACATTGGATCGAGCTTATGTCTTGGTACAGCTTTTAGCTGAAAGGAATAAAAACTTTTTATTAGAAAAAGATGATGAACTTTTAATTGATACCCAAACCATCAAAGAAGAAGCTCTGGTTTTGGAAGCTTTTATTATTGATAAAAATAAAAAAGTTTTGGCTCCAATCAATTACAGAAATCGCCTTGATAAAGATACGCTTGTAGAAGAAGCTTTGTCACAAAATTCCAATAAAAAATTGTTACCTCGTATCAATGAAAAACAAAAATTGATTACCGTTGCCCACCCTATCCGTGTTTTTAATAAAAATGCCGGTCAGTTTGAAAATTTAGGTGTTGCCAAGCTGATGGTTTCTATGCAAACCAGCGAAAACCTTAATACACAAATGACAAAAAATAAAAGTATCTTATTGTTATTATCGCTCGTTTTCTCTTTGCTATTAACCTTTTTACTCAGTAAAGTTTTTTCCAGCCCTATCACCAAGTTAGCAGAATACATCCACAAATGGCGCTCTGGAGAAACTTATGGTAAAGAAGAAACGCCATTCAAAGAGTGGGAACCTTTGTATGAAGCTGTAGATCAAGCGATGGAAGAAAAAAGGTAGACCCTAAACTATGTACAATGATTCTTGTTGGCACCTTATTGGAAAAAGTGGTGCTTTAAAAAACAAAAAAATTACTCTGATCGGACCAGAAATCATCATTGGCCGTACAGATGAAAATGATATTGTTATTCCAGAACATGCTGTTTCACGCAATCATGCTAAACTTGAATTTAAAGATAATAGTCTCTGGCTAACTGATCTTAAAAGTAAAAATGGTACTTATATCAATCAGCAAAAAATCAGCACTCAACGCGTAAAAGAACAAGATGTTTTTCAAATTGGTGAAGCCAAGGCACTTTTTAAACTAACGCTTCTGGAGTCTGCTCAACAGCAAGCTTCTTTTAAGCAAAAAATAAACTCTTGGCTTAAACAAAAAAACAATCGCTTGTTGACTTCTGCCATCTTTTTCACTGTTCCCATCTTGTTACAACTTGTTTTTTTTCATCCACGTTGGCCAGAAAAACCGCCTCAAAATAATACTCCTGTAAATGAAATGCTTGCTAACAGCACGCCAGACATTATCTCCACTGAAATACCCCCAACTCAGTCAGTAGAAAACGCTGCTGATCGCTTCACCCCTACTGAAATCCCTTCCCAAGAAACTCCAAGTGTTTCAGCAAGTTCTTCTCCTGAAGAAGCATCACAAGACTTGGATATTAACAACTTAAAACAAGACTTAACCAGTGCCTTAAGTTTAGAAGATTATCCCGCCGCCCATAAAATATTAAAAGAAATGACTCAATTAGAACCATCTCAGTACAATATGGATCAATTGGCTTTTGTTGAAAAAACTTTAAAAAATAAAATTGCTCAATATGAAGAAAATGCATTACGAGAATACGAAAAGCTAAACTATGACAAAGCCATTACAGAATGGCAAAAAGCTTTATCTCTGGCTAAAAACCTAGATGAAGATTTAAGTCGAAAAATTCAAAGCCAAATTAAGGAAGCACAAGATAAATTTACAGGGAAATAGTTTGAACAAGCTTTAGCTATGTGTCATAGATGCTTATTGTATATCTGATCAACCAAATATGAAGATTATTGTTAAAAAAAATAGCCAACTTGTACAAGAAAAAGATCTTGGACAAAACCAAAAAGTACTGATTGGACGATCAAAACATTGTGATTTAATTTTACCTGATCCTCACATCTCAAGAAAACATGCAAGCATTGAATTTATTGATAATGAGTGGATCCTCAATGACTTGGATAGTGATAACGGAACTCGTCTTAAAGGGAAAAAAATTGACCGTTCTGCAATACAAAGTGGAGAACATTTTTTTATTGGTTCATTTCAACTTATGCTGGCTTCCGATATAATGAAGAAAACGCCTTCAGACAAAGCTTCTAGTTCCTTGCCTTCAGACAACACTCAAACCAGCGATGCTTTTTTGCAAGCCATCGCCGTTAACTCCGCAGATACTCAACAAGGAATTGAAGAACCTTCACAAGCAAAAACTGAAGTTATTTTTAACACTGTTGATCATGAAGCGCCAACCCAAGAAAAAGAACTTGAAAAGCACATTAAAAAACAAAAACTCAATCGTTTAGAAAATGCTCCAAAAAGTGAACTTTCGGAGTTCTCTGATGGTCATGATGAAAAAACCGTATTACAAGATGCAATAAGTGAAGAGTCTGGATCTGATGTTGAAGAACTTGAACATGAAGATGCAGAACAAAAAACCGCTATTATTGTTGAAAACCAAAAGGATACCGCCCGTCTAGTTTGCTTGGATGAAAACCGTTTAGGCCAAGAGATCCCACTTAATAAAGAAGAATTCACCTTAGGGTCCGCCAATGATAATGACATCAAAACTCAAGAAATTTCTGATAGTGAGAGCTCAACTTATGCAACTTTAACAATTCATGAGGATAAAGTAGAATTAACCAACACCAATCAACAACAAGATACTTATGTTGATGGCTTACCGGTTAACAAAACACAACTCAAAAATCATGATATTGTGACCGTAGGCGGCTCAAGCTTTGAGTTTGTTGAAGCTGATTCAAAACCAAGAGCACAAATTTCACCGGTTATCATTGAGAGTTACTCCCCCATCAATGTCTTTTTATCTAAAACATTCTCTTTACCCTTGATGGGTTTGACTTTAGGTTTATGCATAGCCTTGTTTAGTTTTAAATGGCAACAATCACGCTTAAATAAAAAAATAGCACAAACTCAAAATCAACAAGAACAACTATCTGCTGAAGCACAAAAAATCATTGTTTTTCATTTATCTCATGCCAATGAATTGCTTAGCCGTGGGCAATACGATGAAGCTGAAGCAAGAATAAGGCTTATTTTATCAAGTAACCCAAAAAACAACGATGCTTTAAAACTTTTAAAAAAAGTGAATGCTTTGCGAGAAGAAGAACACCAAAAAACCCGAGACATGCGTTTAGAAATTTCTAGAAGACACACTCAAATCAGAGAGCTTTTAGAAAAAGGTGATCGATTGGTTGAAGAAAAAAAGTTTGCTGAAGCCCTTAAGATTTATAATGAAGCCAAAAGCATAGACCCACAGAACATGGAAAGTCAGGCGGCTCTTAAGCACCTTGAACAAACTCAAGAGGAACAAAAGCGTCAAGATATCGCCAAAAAAAATGAACTGGTTCAATTGAGAAAAATGTTCAATCAAGCCCTTGAAGATTTTGAAAACAATAAATACAGCGATGCTAGAAAACTTTTAAATCAGGTTGTAGCGACAAAAGACCATCAATATTACGAACCAGCACAAAATATTTTAAATGAAATGCGCAACCAAACCAATCAGTATATTTTAAATCAAGTTGCCCAAGCACGTAAACTTGTTGATGAAGGACAAAGTGATGCTGCTTATAAGTTACTTCTGGATATGCAACAGCGTTATCCTAACAGTAACACCATTAGCAAAGAACTCGAAGGTTTAGAAAGTGAATTCAACCAAAGGGCAGCTCAAGCTTACCGTGAAGGATTAACTTTATTGGAATTGGCCAATGATCCAGCTGCTGCCATGGACCAATTTGAAAAAGTGTTACAAATTACCAATAACCCAAAAAATGAATATTACAAAAAAGCAAAAGAACAGTTAGACAAGTTAAAATTAGGCAATTAGTTTAATTTTTATTTTGTAATTTTTTAAAGTAGCCATCGATAGACTCTGCTAGCAATGTCCTTAATTCAACTTGACATTGCGCTGTTGCCAGCAACAAAGAACTTTCCTACATTTTTTCTTTATAATAATCATAACACTTTTTTTCAATCAACTTGTCTATTCTTTCTTTAGAAATACGGATATTATTCTTGGTACAATCAATAATTGATGATGTAAGTGTGCATTCTGATAGTTTTTGTTTTTGCGCTGCAAAACCAACCGTAACACATAAAATAATGCTGCATAAAATAATATTTCTACTTTTCATGCTTAGACTATAATGTAACATAATTCCAAGTAATACTTTTTCATACAACTTTATTCAATAGCTTGGTTATAGTTTTTTTCTATTGCTCTATATATTTTGAGTATTTGCTCTTTTTTTGCTTTAGTATCACTGTACCAGCATAATTTAATCTTTTACCATCTTAAAGAGGAAGAAACCATGTTGAAAAAAAACATTTTTTTTATACTGTTATTGGCAATAAGCATCAGCGCATTTGCCAATGAAAAAAATACCGACCCACTAAAGCCCAAAAGCAATCAGTTTTGGTGGCCAAATATGATTGACTTAGAAGCTTTGCGCCAGCATAATCCTGAGTCTAGTCCCTTAGATAAAGACTTTGACTATGCCAAAGCCTTTAGCAAAATTGATTTAAAACAACTCAAAGCGGATATCGAACAAGTCATGAAAACATCACAAGATTGGTGGCCCGCTGATTATGGACATTATGGTCCATTTTTTATCCGAATGGCTTGGCACAGTGCTGGAACTTACAGAACCATTGATGGTAGAGGTGGTGCCGGTGGTGGCCAACAACGTTTTGAACCATTGAACAGCTGGCCAGATAATGCAAACCTAGATAAAGCCAGACGTTTGTTATGGCCAATCAAGAAAAAATATGGCCAAAGTTTATCTTGGGCGGATTTAATGGTTTTAACCGGTAACGTGGCCTTAGAATCCATGGGTTTTGAAACTTTAGGTTTTGCTGGTGGTAGAACAGATGATTGGGAGGCTGATATGGTGTACTGGGGTCCTGAAACAACTTTTTTAGCTTCTAAAAGACATCATGGCAAGACTAGAACATTAAAAGGTCCACTTGCCGCAACTCAGATGGGTTTAATTTACGTGAATCCAGAAGGACCCAATGGTAATGGTGACCCCATTTCAGCTGCAAAAAATATCAGAGAAACCTTTGGACGCATGGCCATGAATGATGAAGAAACTGTGGCCTTGATTGCTGGTGGCCATACTTTTGGTAAAGGTCATGGTGCTAAAAGCCCAGAAAAATGCGTGGGCCCTGCCCCAACTGGAGAAAAACTTGAAGCCCAAGGTTTTGGTTGGAAAAATAAATGTGGCAAAGGCAATGCTGAAGATACCATAACCGCTGGTCTTGAAGGCGCTTGGAGCTCTAACCCAATTGCCTGGACATCTCAATACTTAGACAATCTTTTTGCCTTTGACTGGGTCAAAAAGAAACAAGTCAGTGGTGGAACAGTTTGGGTACCCATAAACAAAGGGACTGACAAAATGGTGCCTGATGCCCATGATAAAAGCAAACGTCATGCCCCCATCATGTTTACCACCGATATGTCTTTAAAGTTTGATCCAGAGTACAAAAAAATTGCTCTGCGTTTTCAAAAAGATCCCAAAGCATTTGCCAATGCTTTTGCTCATGCTTGGTTTAAACTGACTCATAGAGACATGGGACCAAGCGCTCGTTATGTTGGTTCCGATATTCCAAAAGAAAGTATGATTTGGCAAGATCCTATTCCAAAAAGACAACATAAACTGATTTCATCGAAAGATATTAAAAGTTTAAAAAAGGCTATCAAAAATACTAAAATCAGCTCTTCTGAGTTGGTTCGTGTGGCTTGGGCAGCTGCTTCAACTTTTAGAGCCACCGATATGCGCGGTGGTGCCAATGGTGCTCGTTTAAGCCTTGCTCCACAAAACACTTGGGTAGTCAATGAACCTAAAAAAACTGAAGCCACACTGAATGCTTTAAAAGCAATTCAAGCTCAGTTTAACAAAAAAAATAAAAGCAAGCCCGTGTCTTTGGCTGATTTGATTGTACTTGCCGGTTCCGTTGGTATTGAAATGGCTGCCAATAAAGGTGGGCATTCTATCACAGTTCCTTTTGCACCTGGACGTATGGATGCATCGCAAGAGCAAACTGATGTAGAGGCCTTTGCTGTGTTGGAACCTAAAGCTGATGGCTTTAGAAACTACTATGCACAAGATAATATCTCATCACCCATAGCTTTGATGATTGATAAATCAGCCACTTTAGATTTATCAGCACCAGAAATGACGGTTCTATTGGGTGGCTTACGGGTAATGGCTATTAATACTGATGATACGCACCATGGTGTTCTGACTCAAAGAAAAGGCATTTTAAGCAATGACTTTTTCATCAATCTTTTGGACATGTCGACCCAATGGGAAAAAGCAAAACAAGATAATGTTTATGTGGGTGTTGATCGCAAGAGCAAAACTCAAAAATGGACTGCAACTTCGGTTGATTTGATGTTTGGTTCAAGTTCAGAACTTAGGGCTATTGCTGAAGTATATGCTTCAGACGATGCCAAAGAAAAGTTTGTCCAAGATTTTGTTAAAGCTTGGGTGAAAGTCATGGAGCTGGATCGTTTTGACTTGGCTCAACGTTAAATTTTTCTTAAAATTCATCATGAAGCAGAGTGAACCCACTCTGCTTCTGTTCTAAAAAACCTTATTGCTTGTGCCATAGTGCTTTAAAAAAGGTATAGGACAGACGATTTTTAATGAACGCTTGGCAAATCGGGCAAGAGCCCTCAAGGCCTTCGCTTTTCATTAAAAACAACCTTCTTTTTTTTACCAACACTTTCTTAAATGACTATAAAAAATTATTGAACAAAAACGAATCCCAATGGCGTATAAACCCAAAAAGAATTGATACTTACATTCAACGGCTTGTTCCTTAAATTTACAGCATAAACCCTGTCTTGACTGCCCTTGTTTTCTCATTGCTCAGATTTTGCTCACTAAATGTGGTCCATAAATTCAATTATTTTCTTTTAATATCAACACTTTATAATTTACGCACTTTGGCATCAGCATTGCTCATATAAATAAACATGTTGGCATTAACGTCTCATAAGGGCTCAAGACAAAAAGGTCAGGTCATGATTGAATATGCACTTACAATGTTAATTGTATTGGGCATGTCCACATTGCTTTATCTTTTTTATCAAAGTCTTGTGCAAGCCAATGTCTATGGCACCGCAGGAGATGATAATGCTTTGTATTTATTGAATGAGGACTATGCTTCATTGGGCTTAACCCGCATGAGCGCATTGCCCATTCCTTAACCTGTAAAAGTGGAGGAAATCATGAAACACTTTAAATTAACTTTAAGAAAGAACAAACAAAAAGGGCAAACAGCATTAGAGTATGCCTTGGTGATTGGTGTTATTTCTGTAGGGGTCATTTTTGCTGGTCGTGCTATTTTTGGCTCAAAAGACAGTGTGACGGAGCGCTTAATGAACAGTGCAGTTGAACAAGCACAAAGCACGCTAGAAGATCCTGGCGCGTAAAGACAATATTCAACGTTTTCGCTTCGACTATTTCTTTTTGTTAGCAAAATTTTTCAGGAAGAAAGGCCTTGTGCCGATTCTGACCTGGGTGGGTTGAATTTAACCAAGACCGCGTCTTGGTTAAAGAAGGGGGGAAGATCCCCTCATAACAAAAATAAAGAGCGAAGCGGGAAGCTTGCTGGGGTTTCTTCCTTCCTTTTTCCCCAGCAAGCTTAAGTTTTATAAATATAAAAAACGAAGGGGGTAAAATGATTGTTGGCATGGAAAGGAACGTGGTAAACTTTAAACAGATGAAAAAAATTAAGGCCAATAAAGGTGCGTCTGTCGTTGAATTTGCCTTGCTTATGCCCATCATTTTTTTATTGTTTCTTGCTTTTACTGAAATCATTTTATTCTTTCAAAGCGCCAGCGTTACCGAACTTGCAGCTTTTTCTGCTGCAAGAAGTTTTCAAGTTTATGGTGATCGTGATTTAGGTAGTATTGACTACAGCCATGGCCAAAGCTCTCCTTATACCAACAACCAACAAAGCATTGCAGAGGCCAGCGCTGAAAAAGTAATTTTTGAAAGTCTTATGTGGGAACATGCAAAAATCAAATTGGATGGCCCAGATCTTTTATCCAATCAACGCAGTTATTATGATGGCAATCATGTTCAGTATGACGGCTCAAGTTTGAGCAATACCGATGGCAGTGTTGGCATTAACTATATTGGTTGTCGTGGCCAAGATTGTGCTCAAGGCACTGGCGTAAAAGTCTATTATTGCCTACCCATTGTTTTTCCAGGAGCAAAAATCTTATTTGCAGGCGCCTTAAAAAAATATCCATGCAAAGGTCAAAGCATGGGAAGAAGCTATCAAGGCATTGCCATTCAACGGCAAGCTTATTTAGGAAGAGAACCGGTATCACCCTAATGTCTACTTATAAAAAAATAAATATTCTTACGCTCGCTAAGTCCTCGCTTCGCTGCGGAATCGCTCGCTTAAAGAATGTTTATTTTTCATCTCTAGTGAATAAAGTAGCAAAAACTATTATGGAGGAGAGGCTTTATGCCGATTCCGACCTGGGTGGGTTGAATTTGACCAAGACCGCGTCTTTAAATGTTCTTGTGAGGAACGAACTAGAACATTTTATGCAAAGCTGGTCAAAGAAGGGGGGGCCTTGCATAAGTAACTGTAAGACCTTCGGCCTAACAGTTACTAAAAGATCCCCCTTTAACAAAAAAAACAGTGGCCAGCTTGCCATTGGTCTTGCCTTTATCTTTATGGCTCCCGCTTCGCTCTTTTTTAAGAGGGGTCTCACGACCCCCTCAAAAACGAAAACGCGGTTTTCGTTTTCTCACCCCCGTGCGTTCAGCTTTATAAAAAAGCCTCTCGGACTTAACCATTTAAAAAATAATGATGGCCAACTTGCCATTGGTCTTGCCTTTATCTTTATGGCTTTTTTGGCTCTGTTTTCTATGGTGTTTCAGAGCAGTATGTTGGTGCGGGAAAAAATCAAACTGCAACAAAGTGTGGATTATGCGGCCTTAACTGGTGCACAAATTCAAAGGGCAGCTTTGGATAAAATTCATGCTCTCAATGAAGATATTTTAGAAAAATTTTATGCCACGCAATCGGCTTTAATTCCATCATCTTTTATTGCTTTTTCAGGTTCTAATCCAGTAAGCACCAGCGCTATTGTCTTTAGTATAACCAATGATCCTGGAGCCAACACCGGATGTGGTGGCGCTGCGCAAGCTTTGGATAAGTTCGTACGCAAAAAAATTGTGCGTGCCTATGAGACTTATCGTGGCCAACGAGTTGATCAAATTATGGATATCATTGAAAACACCAATGGCTTAAGCCATGAACATGTAGTCAGTCAGATTATTCATACCCCAAATCTACCACAGCGTTTACGCCATCAAGTCATTAAGGCCATGGGCCAAGACCCTAATATTGACAGCTTGCAAGCCTCTTATCAAAATGGTCTTATACATGATCATTTAAGAGTGACCAGTACTGGTGATATGGAGCTGCCCTTATTTATTCCCAGTTCATTGAATCCCGCCAATGATATGACCGCATTTACTTATCCCACTTACAGTTCACAAGCAATCACGGCTGCTTATGTGCAAGTCTGCAGTTTTCCTTTTCCATCTGGTATCGATGTTAGTCCCACCAAAACAATCGTAGGTCGCCATCCGGCTTCCGATAAATCATGGCCCAGTCATTTTGCGGTTATGGCCATGTATGACCCCCCTTCTAGTACTGTGGAAGGTAAATTCAATCTTAAAGTGAAAAATCCTAATGCCGCAGATGAAGGCAATGTCAGTTTGGCCGGTGGAGAAGATATTGATCTTATGCCCAGATTTGATTCGCAAAGCCCACGCCGTTGGCCCATGTTGGTTGCTTCTTTGGCCAAACCCTTTGGTGGAAAATTTCCAAAAGCTCCTTTGCAAGCTTTACCGCATGGCAATCCTGGAGAAACCTTTGATGGTGCTAAATTGATTGGCTTTGCCGATTACCAACGACAACTAGAGGGTCACACCCCTATCATTCCTCTGTTACAAGAAATCTCAGATAAATATGGCATTACTGTAGAATGGGATGACATATGGCACTAAGAACCATCGCTAATCATTTTATGATTTTCAGTTTTAAACGTTTTTCTGAAGTGAGCGTCTCCGCAGCGCAGCGAGGACTTAGCGAACACAGAAAAACGTTTAAAACTGATTTTATATTTTTTTCTAGAAAAAACGTTCGAGGTCAATCAACACTTGAATTGGCCTTAATGATGCCAATTTTAGCTTTTTTATTGTTGATGATTTTTCAAGGCTTTAGACTTAATGATAGAGCCAGTCAACAACAATTGGTTGAACACAACATCAAACTTCAACAGTTTGATCATGGTAATGGAAAAATTGATTTAGCCGGTAGTGCATACAATGCTGACGATGCAATCGATTTAATATCTTTTGATCCGGTGGATGATATCGGTGATATCCTTGCTGATATTGGCACAAATTTAGCGGTTGATTTAGGTTTAAACAAAGTTTTTTCTCAGCTGGATTTTTTTCAAAAAGACACCTTCATCACAGGCGCGACCAAAGGTGCCATCACTGAAAGCGCGCATCAATTGGTAAATAATGGTGTTGATGGTTTTAAGTTTGAGAGTGTTGCTTGGGCGGCAGGTACCGGAGGTTTAGCCAGCAACCAAAGTTCAGAATTCTTTCAAGGAAATGATATAGATGCTGCCAGCTGGCGGGAAGCATTGGGATCTGCTGTACAATACGGAGCCATTGGCTTTACCAGCAGTGAAGGTGATCCAAGGCAAATTGCCTTGGGGGCGGTACAAGGCCTCAACACATCCGATACGGTTAAATCATTTGAAAACACAAAATTTGATATTTTAACTGGTGCCGCCAAAGGAGCCTTACAAGCAACCGTCAGTGGCGCTGTCAGTGGTACACTGAATGGTAAAACCGTTTTAATTTCTTCTGGTTTAGGTGCCTATAATACAAAAACTGTTGCAGAATTTATTCCGTTAAGCAATTGGCAGGGTGAAGCTAGGCAATCTGCCATGTTTACGGCCAGCAATGCTGTACTTTCAACCTGGGCATCTGGCGGTGATGCGGCCAGCATTGCCACCGCCGGAGTAACTGGGGCTTTGGGCAGTCACCAAGCCCTGGTCTGGAAATACGAACTTAAAGAAAATTACAAAGATAAAGCCAATAAGGCCATCAATGGTGCTGGTTTGGGTGCAAGTGCTGGTTTAGCCAATGGTGCTGTTGATGTTTCTTCAACTTTTTCTAGCTTTGAACAAACCTTAAGCAAAGCCATAGCTGAGTCTAAAGGTTCGCAGGGTCTCGCTCAGTTTTTTCAAAATCCCCAAACCATTGAGCAGGCAAGCCAAACCACACAAAATCTGTTCAACTCAGAGCAAGTTTATAGTGGTGTTTTGGATGTGGTTGCCTCTGCATTGCTCATGCAAAATCAAAACAATACCGATGCATCTGAATCTGGAGAGTCTCCATGAGTCGTATAGTTTTTATTATTTTATGGGTATTGCTTTCTTCTGCTCACACTGTTTTATGTGCTCAAACACAAATCAGTTTTCAAGAACGTTTGGAACAACTCAAACCTGAAGTAAAACAAACTATCATTGAAAATATTCGCCGGTATTGGACCATAAAAACTGTCCAAAAAATGCAAACCCAAGGCTTCTTACAACAAGACATTGAACAACTTATTTTAAGCCCCAGTTTTAAATTTTTTTTGGACCAAACACTTAATAACCCTAAGACACAAGCCAGTATTGATCTCTATATTTCCCGCACCCTCAATGAAAAAAACATTCTTGATCATGTGCAACGTTTGGAAAAACA
Source organism: Oligoflexia bacterium (assembly GCA_035326705.1). Taxonomy (NCBI): domain Bacteria; kingdom Pseudomonadati; phylum Bdellovibrionota; class Oligoflexia; species Oligoflexia bacterium. The sequence continues at coordinate 9,500 of DAOLES010000007.1, read as the reverse complement.
ATCTAAAGAACACCAACTGCAAGAATATAAAGAAATTCTACGCATCATTGCTCAAATGCGTAAAGAACAAAACTATGTTCAAGAAAAGAAAACTTGGTACCAACGTTTCTTTGAAGACTTTAAATTCTTTTAAAAATTTTTTAATTGTTATGAAACCTTTTAATAATATTTTACTCAGCCTAGTACAAAAAGTAAGTTTTCAATTTTTCAACACCTTACGCTCTATAAATTTATTAGTAAAATTTACATTATCAAGAACCTGTCTGTTCAGTTTAAATAAAAAAATGAAGTGGCTATTGTTTAAGCTTTTATCCAAAGAAAATAAAACAAAGCCATTGAGCCCAGTTCTTGTCTTTTCCACCTTCTCGCGTACAATAAATAGATATACACATGAAAAAATCTCAAAAGTTAGCGTATACCTTTTGAATAAAAACATTTTCTACTCCCAAACACCAGAGGCTGCTTTATGTAGCCTCTGGCACAGGGGCGAGGAAACAAAAACCACGTTTTTTGTTTCCCAGGGGGTCGTGAGACCCATCTTGAACAGGAGCGTAGTAATTCAGGAGACGAGATTTTATATCGATGTCGACCTGGGTGGGATGAATTGAGCAAAAACCACGCTTTTTTAGACATTCTCGTGAGGAACGAACTAGAATGTCTTATGCAGGGCCGCTCAAGAAGGGGGGAAGATCCCCACTTAGAAAGAAAAAACGATGAAAAATAAAAAAGCTTTTTATATAGCCCTAGCTGTTGCATTGTCAGGCGCTATTTTAATTAAATTGGCTTTAGACAGTGAACGTAAGCGCTTGTTAGGTCAATATGAGCAAGTAACCGTTGTTGTTGCTGCAAAAGATGTGTTGCGCTATGAAATTATTACTCAGGATATGTTGGCTCTTAAGCGGGTTCCCAAACCTTTTGTTCAACCATTGGCTGTTATAGCTGGTGAGGAAGGTAAAATTATTGGTTTTAATATGGCCGATGCCACCATTAAAAAAGGTGAGCAATTAACCCGAACAAAATTAGCCTTGATCGGTGAAGGTGGGATTTCCCCTATTATTCCTTCTAAAATGCGAGCCTGTACCGTTGCTGTCAATGAGGTCACTGGGGTGGCAGGTTTAATCCGTAATCGAGATACGGTAGATATCATCGGTATTTTTAGAACCTTGGATAAACAAACCAGACTTGCAAAAAATGTTGAAGCCAAAACTTTATTACAAAATGTTCAAGTCTTGGCGGTAGGTAAAAACTATATCTTTGATCGTCCTAGTCAAGAAGGTCAAAGTAAAGCCGGTAAAAATAGTTTGTTCAGCGGGGTGCAAAACCAAACCAGTTTTTCTAATGTAACATTACTGCTATCACCTAAGCAATGTATGGATTTAGCCGTGGCCCAGCAAATTGGTGATCTAAGTTTGTCTCTTCGCTCTTATCATGATCGCTTATCCACTGAACTCAATGAAGCCTTAGAACAAGAAACAAGCACATCAGAGTCCGTTACGGGTATTACCCAACCTTTACAAATCGGTAACCAAGCCAAATGGCTTGAAATTAGAGGAGGCCAAAGCAGTTATGTCCCATAAAAACTTAGTCCTTGGTATTTTAGGAAGTCTTAGACTTATGAAAAAAACAGTTTCTCATCTTTTAGTTTTATTGCTCTTGTTTGGTCCTTTATTGCTTTGGGCTAAGAGTCAAAAAGAATACCTGCGCGTAAACAATCCAAAAGTGAAAACCTATAACTTTGATATAGGAAACATTACTATTGGTAACCCAAAAGTAGTTGATTTCAAGGCGGACAGAGAAAAAAATCGTTTAACCTTGTTTCCAAAAAATCCTGGAACCACTTTACTGATGGTTTATGATCAAAAAGATAATCAACGTGAAGTCTTAGAGCTTACGGTATACTCACGTGATCCTAACCGTTTGCTAGATCAAATCAGACAACTCTTAGTAGATGTTGAAGGAATTAGTATTAAAAAACTGAATAATAAAATTATTATTGATGGCGAAGTCTTTTTACCATCAGACAAAGAACGTATTGAAAAAATAAAATCCAATATGGCAAACATTGTTGATCTTACCCGAATGAGTCCCAACTCTGATCAGGTCATCGCTAAAAAAATCCAAGAAGAAATAGGTCTGGATGAAGTACAAGTACGCTCTATCAGAGGTAAAATTGTTTTAGAAGGGGAAGTTTACTCTCCACAAGCCTCAATCAAAGCAGAAAAAATTGCTATGCTCTATTCTACAAATGTTATCAATGTTTTAGATTTAAGAGAAGTTCCCCGTCCTCCTTCCATGCAACCCACCATTCAAATCAACGCTCACTTTGTTGAAGTGTCAAAAAACTTCTCAAAAAACTTTAACTTTACTTGGAATCCAGTTCCAAACATTGGCACCAATTTATCCTATACATTAAATCCAGTTTCAGGCAGTACCAACTTTAACGGTTCTGTGACTGGCTCTGCCAACAATCTTTTGCCCAAACTAAACTATTTTAAATCGCTTGGTTTGGCACGCATCTTAGAAAACCCTTCTGTTTCTGTTAAAAGTGGGGAGGTTGCCACCATAGAAAGTGGTACACGCCTTGGTTTTCCTGTAGCACAAGGTAATGGGACTGTATCATTAGAATTTCAAAATGTTGGTGCCAAATTGAAAATTCGCCCTTACGCACGTGGTACAGACGTTGATATGTCTGTAGAAGTCAAAATCAGTTCCTTGGGGGCTCCTTCTGTTAATGGAAACGTGTCCATCGTGCAAAACTCTGTGAATACCACTCAAATTGTTCAGTCCGGTGAATCTGTTGTTATTGGAGGCTTGATTCGTCACTCCTACAGACAGTTTTTTGATCGTCCGCCCACAGGTAATGCATCTGCTGCCAATGGTGGGACAGAATTGGTGGATCCCTTCCCACTAGGTTCACTGTTTACTTTGTTCAAATCCAATGACTTAAGCAAACAACGCAGTCAGTTTTTGGTTTTTATTACTCCAAAAATCTTAAAGTACTCTAAAGATTCTAACCAAGAGCTTAAAGATCAGTTTAATTTGTATGAAGTCTATCCTGATGCCAACGATAGCGTTGATGAAATAAAGAACGAGGTTGAATAATTTGCAACTTGCTAAAACCATAGCCATCATTGGCCCCAAAGCTGGGGTTGGAAAAAGTGTTTTTGCCAGCAACTTGGCTTACGCAATAGAAAAGCAAAGTAAGGGAAAAAAAGTACTCATCCTGGATTTAGACCCGCAGGACTGTGGCGATATCAGTGTTTTACTGGGTGCCAGGGTCAACACTTCACTGATGGAATTAAGTAAAGGCGCGTTTAAGATGTTACGCACTGATCTTATCAGTCAAATTCATCATCATGAAAAACAAATTTATACTTTGCAAGGCAGCTTATCTCCCAATGGACTACAAAATTTAGATATCAAAGCCTTTGTCCGTTTGTTGCAACTATGCCAACAGGAATTTGATTACCTTGTGGTTGATTTAGGCAGTGAGTTTGATGCTATGGCAACAGAAGTTTTTGAACATTCTGATGCCATTTACTTTGTGACCACTCCAGAAATTTTAACCCTGCATCGAGCCAATCATGCTTTGAATGAAATTCAGAATATGGCTTTTGAAAGCAGTAAAGTTCAGTTGGTCGTCAATCGCTTTGATCCAAGAGAAGCCATCAACGAGGCTGTCATCCAACAAAAACTTAATCGTAATATCTTGGCTTTGCTGCCTAATGCATCGGAAGCCATTCGCGAATCGGTTGAAACCGGGAGACCTTTATTTTCTTACAATCCACGCTTTCCCTATGCACAAGTGGTTGAAGAAATTGCCCGGCAGCTAATTAAACAGCACGTTGTTCAACCAACAAACTCTGCACAAACCCAAGCCAGCATCCAAGACCCTTCTTTAGCTGAGCAAGAGCACAGCCAAAGCTTAAGCAAACACAATGACCATTATGATGAAATTAAACGCAAAATTCATGCGCAATTGATTGAGGTTATGGATTTTCGCCATCTTTCTGTTGAAGAGTTCATTAAGCAGGACGAAAAATCTATTGAAGATTTACGGGTTAAAACCAAAGAGACCATTTTTCAATTGCTGGATCAAATTCCTGAAATCAAGTCCAGACAAGAACGACAATTGATTACCAAGCAAGTTTTAGATGAAGCTTTAGGCTTGGGGCCCTTAGAAGATTTGTTGGCTAACCCATCAGTAACAGAAATTATGGTCAACCGCTTTGATCAAATTTATGTTGAGCAGCAAGGCAAATTGCAAAAAACCAAATTAAAGTTTACTGGCAATCAACAACTCTTGGGCGTGATTGAAAGAATTGTTGCCCCTATCGGTAGGCGTATCGATGAAAAAACACCCATGGTGGACGCTCGTCTGAGTGATGGTTCACGGGTGCACGCTATTATTCCTCCTCTGTCAATTGATGGCCCCATGCTAACCATTAGAAAATTCACCAAATCAATTTTAAGTCCACAACATCTGATTGACCTTGATGCTTTCACACCTGAAATATCAGATTTTTTAAGAGCCTGCGTGCAAGCCAAGCTCAATATTTTGGTTTCTGGTGGAACAGGTACCGGTAAAACAACCTTACTCAATGTCTTGGCCAGTTTTATTCCCAATGATGAACGTATCATTACGGTTGAAGACTCAGCAGAACTACAACTGGCACAAGAGCATGTTGGCCGTCTAGAATCACGTCCCGCCAATTTGCAAGGTGAAGGCGCTATCCCTATTCGTGAATTGGTTAGAAATACGCTAAGAATGAGACCTGATCGAATCATCATTGGTGAGTGCCGTGGGGCTGAAGCTTTGGATATGTTGCAAGCCATGAATACCGGTCATGATGGCAGTTTGGCAACCATTCATGCTAACACCCCAAAAGATTGTATTGCACGCTTAGAAACTTTGGTGATGTTTGCTGGTATGGAACTTCCATCGCGCGCCATAAGAGAGCAGATTGCGGGTGCTGTTGATCTTATTATTCAATTAACCCGAATGTCTGACGGAAGCAGAAAAATTACTGCCGTGACAGAAGTGTTGGGCATGAGTAAAAATAAAGCTGAAGAAGTGGAATTACAAGATATTTTTGTCTATAAAGCTGAAGGGCTAGATAAAAACGATGCTGTTAAAGGCTACTTTCAGGCTACTGGTTTAATCCCACAATTTGCTCAACAGTTTAAACAAAAAGGCATTAAGATGCCCAAAGGCTTGTTCAACCAATAGATATTTATGTTTACTTTTAGCTTTAGCTTCAATGTTCAAACTGCTTCAGACACAATGACAACAGCGTCATCTTCGTCACTTTCATCTCCTTCCTTCATGATTGGCTACATCAATATTATCTTGATTGCACTGGCTATTTTTTTTATGATTTATTCTTTTTACCCTCTTTTAGAAAATAAAATCTACAAAAGCCTGCAACAACACCTTGATCATTGCACTGTATTGTCAGAAAAAATGTTTCTTCCTCTCAATAAAAAACTGCTGCAACATACTTTGTTGATTGTGATGCTTTTTACTGCTGTTGTTGTCCTCTACATTACCTGGGGATTTTACTGGGTTAGTTTTTTACTTACGCTTGCCTTGTTATGGTTTATTTGGAAATTGCCGCTTATTATCTTAGATTTTATGTGGAAAAGACATTTAGCCATTTTTGATCGCCAATTGGTGGATGGCTTAAACCTCATGTCCAACTCGCTTAAGTCTGGACTTAATTTACAACAGGCTCTTTCAGTTCTTGTGAAAGAAATGCCCAAACCTTTGTCACAAGAATTTGCTTTGGTGCTTTCACAAAAAAAATTAGGCTTAAGTATTGATCAAGCCTTAGAAAAAATGTTGGAGCGTCTCCCCAGCAATGATTTAAGCATAGCCATTCATTCTATTTTAATTTTACGTGAAACCGGTGGTGACTTAAGTGAGACTTTTGATATTATTGCACATACCATTCGTGAACGCAGAAAAGTGGATGGTAAAATAGAAGGCTTGACTGCTCAAGGAAAGATGCAAGGTATTATTTTATTCAGTATGCCTTTTGCCTTTGGTGCATTCTTATACATCACCAATCCACAATACATTCAACCCCTGTTCACCACCACCTTAGGTTGGATGTTCATTATCTTTGCCGTTATCCTACAAACCGTTGGTTATTTTTGGATCAAAAAAGTGATCAGCATTGATGTTTAAAAAACTATGCTGGTAATAAAACTCTCTGCGGAATGCCTTGTTTGGTTTTATAAACTTCCCCCTGTTTGGTCAGGGTAAACCTTAAATAATAAATGATTTGATCTTCAACAATAACTTCTCGTTTAAAAATTGGCGTGCAGTTGCCGCCTAAATTTCTTGCAGAAGGCGCAAGAAATAATTCAACCCCTGATGCTCGCGCTGCCTGCGCTAAACTTTGCGTATAACTGTAGTTTTCGCTAATCAGCTGTTTTTGATCAATTTCTTTCCTTGCTCTAAGATCAAAAGCCTGCTCGGCTTTAATCTTTGCTTTAAACATTTTACGATCTCTATGTATATCTGTCTTTGCATAGACCAAACGCTCTTTCTCATGTTGATAAAACCAATGTAAAGCTTCTATTTCAGATGTTTCTGCTTCCAAAGCCCCATACCAAACACCAAAATCTGCAGTATTAAACCGGCCAACATTCCATTGAAGTTGATCAAAAATAGCTAAGGTGCTTGTTGTATCTCCGTACTGAAATACTCGATTAAGCTGCGCAATGCTATGATCAATATTGCTGGTTTTATTTTCCCAATATTGCAATACGACTTTATCAGACTCATCTAAGCTGAGATCATCCAATAAATCTTGACTTGGAAAACAGGTGGTTATGTTCCGATAACTTTCACCTTCCCATACTGAAATAGCAGAAAAGTCTATCATCAGTAGGCTACACGCAAATTATCTAACATTCTTCTAAGGGTAAAAAGTCGTTGAAAAGAAGCTTTAGGATCTTCCTTTAGAAAATCAATGGGTGATTTTTTATTCAACAAGCTCCAAGGCTGCTTAATAAAACCATAGACCAGCTCCCTATTGTAAGGATAAAGCATACGTAAATTTTTATGAATGCCAATCAATATGCCAACCCGTGAAAACTTATCAACATCCTCTGGTATGCTATTTTTCTTTTCTAAATCCAATAAACGCTGCCCATTTTTTTTAACTCCAAGAATGAGTGCTTGTTCTTCGCGATTAAGATTGTATAGCTTCACAATAGACCAAAATGCTTTACCTAAAACGCTTGCTTCGTGGGCATAACTTTGAGTTCCAATGTTTTCACTTTTTTTCATAATAGTAGAATATCACAATTATTGTATGATTTCATTATTTATTTTCATAAATAAAATCAAATATTTAATGTAAAAATAAATATTATAATATGATTTCACTGTATTTTATACGTTGCATGTACTTTTTCAAAATCAAAAGATTTACTTTTTGCATTTTTAAGATCGTGCTATAGATGTGCCATGAAAGCCATTCGTTTTATCTTAGGAAAACTAATCTTATTTTTTAATGCTATTATCCCTACAAAAAAATTGGTAAAACGCAGTTTAGAGCAACAAAAAACAGTGGACTCACAGCTAAAAAACTACAGTATTTACCAATTTGAAGCCTGTCCATTTTGTGTCAAAGTACGCAGACATGTTAAATCATTGGGTCTCAATATGACCTATAAAGACGCAAAAAACGACCCGACTGCACGTGAAGAGTTATTAAAAAATGGTGGCAAGATTCAAGTACCTTGTTTAAGAATAAAAGATGGTTCAAAAGAAACTTGGATGTATGAATCCAATGATATTATTCAATATTTAAACAAAAACTTTTTGACTGCTTGAAGCTTGGTTTTATTCACCTTCATTCACTTCATAAATACCTGCAGTACCTTTCACTTGACGTGAAGCTGCCTCAATATAAATACCTCGTGACATAGACCATATCTGATCAATATTAAATGGATGAGTTCTGCTACCAGCTCTCAATAAATCTGCAACAAAACTATTTTGACTTGGGGCAGTATAATCTCCATCAGTGTCAGCATATGCAATCAACAACATTGACTCTCCAGCATTAGCCGCCACTGACGCTCGAAAAGAAGAGTCTTCAAACGATACCAAATTAAAAAAACCTGCAGTATCACCATTAAAACTTATAATGGTGTCATTACCTGACAAACTCACGCCTGTATTTGTTGGTATGGCTGTAGCCCCCAAATTCATTAGCCCTAAGGCACCGTAGTTAGCGTAACTTGCATGCATGTCACAATTGCTATTGGTAAACAATTGGCTACCATCTAAAGAATAAGCATAAATATACCCTTTACGACCTGCCGGTGGAACTGTGTAATCTGCCATATCCTCCCCCGCATCACATTCTTTGGTTAAACAATGAAATGATGTCACTGGACTAAACCTAGGGTTTGGCAAACAGGGTGTATCTTGGTTGAACATAAAGGGCTGCTCATTGTAAAAAACCATTTGAGAATCATAAAACTGTTTAAGTTTAAGACTGGCCTCGCCTTTCTTAGATTTTTTTAAATATCTTTGCAGTACTGGAATTGCAACGGCAGCAAGCGCTCCTACAATAAGAATAGTGACAAAGAGTTCTACAAGTGTAAAACCTGACCTATTATTTTTTTTATGTTTATTAAAGAACATTCAACCTAACCCTTCTCAAATTTGATTATAACACAGTTTTATCATTAACCCACATTTCTTATGCTGATATAAATGTAAAACTTCTTTGATCTTGAGTGCTCTTGACCCATTCGACGAGTGCTCATAAAATAATTTGTCCTAAATTTTTTTAAACGCAATCTATATTACTAAACTCTACACATAAAAAACCAATCGCCAAACAAAAAAAGCCAGTTTAGTGTTACCTAAACTGGCTTCAAATATAAAGCGGCGACGTCCTACTCTCCCACAGGGCTACCCCTGCAGTACCATCGGCTCTGAAGAGCTTAACTTCCGTGTTCGGGATGGGAACGGGTGTGACCTCTTCGATATTGCCACCGCAAATCATGCTTTGTTTAATATTATACAATCAAACAAAGACTTAATGTTTGCAATTTTGTGTTTGTGTATATCTTTACAATACCCGGATATTCATTCAATTCAATGACTAAGCCGCACGTGCAATTAGTATCAATTAGCTTCACACATTACTGCGCTTCCACACTTGACCTATCAACGTCCTAGTCTAGAACGGCACTTTAGGAGACCGAAGTCTCAGGGAAATCTTATCTTGAAGGCTGCTTCCCGCTTATATGCTTTCAGCGGTTATCATTTCCGCACGTAGCTACCCAGCTATGCTCCTGGCGGAACAACTGGCTCACCAGCGGTGCGTCCATCCCGGTCCTCTCGTACTAAGGACAGCGCTTCTCAAATTTCCTGCGCCCACAGCAGATAGGGACCGAACTGTCTCACGACGTTCTAAACCCAGCTCGCGTACCGCTTTAATTGGCGAACAGCCAAACCCTTGGGACCT
>DAOLES010000006.1 GCA_035326705.1 Oligoflexia bacterium | reverse complement strand
TCAGCCGAGTGTTCATTAAAAATAATCTGTACTATATCTTTGTTAAAGCACTATAGTCTAGAGCAGATAAGGTTTCTTAAGCAAACAGTCTTAAAATATCATAATAATCACTGACCAAATGCCAGCCGTGTTCTTGCGCCATTTCTTTTAAGTTTTGGTTATGTGGCGTGATATAAAAAATGGGGAAGCCTACTTCATCAAGAATTGTAAAGTCATTGGATGAATCACCTACATAAATAATGTTTTCTGGCTTTAGCTTATGGTTTTTGATCAGCTTGCCGTAACAAGCATGTTTATCAACATAAGGAACGTCTAAGTTGACAGTTCCATCAAAAACATGACCATCATGATTGAAGGTATTGGCCATATAAAAATCTAGATGAAATTGGTTTTGCATAGATTCTGCCACCATACTTAAACCACTGCTGAGAATTCCCACTTTAAGATGTTTTTTAAATAGGGGTAAAGCTGTTTGCAAGCCTCTATTGTATGGAGCAGTACCTGCACTACAGAATAAGCTTTTTTTAGCAATGTTTATAGGTTGATCTTTTAAGGCTTGCGCACATAGAGTCCAAATATCGGCATAAACTATTTTTTTTGCTTTGTATTGCTCTATCCAAAGCTCCATTTGATCATAAATATTATACGCCCAACCTAGGGCGGCCCAAGTAGAAAAGCCAATGGGTAGATGATAGCGCAACATGCTGCCATCCATATCAAGAATAAGCGCAGAGTAATGATCCAAGTGTAACTTTAAATTGTCACTCAAGGCTTGTCTTAAATGGCCTTTATGTTGGGTTAAAAGTTTTGCACTGTCAGCAAAGGATGTTTGTGTTTTTTCTTGTAAGATATAATGTTTAAGACCTTGTGTAAAAGGTTCTTGTGGAGCTTTAAGCAATAAGCTGTCTATGATGCGCAATGTTCTCTTAGAGAGTTTTGTGTTGGTGGCTTTCATATCCACCATTAAATTACCAAAGGTATGGCCCAATTTGATCATGCAGGCACTGGAAAAACAGTTGAGGAACATTTTTAAAGCCGTACCGGCCTTCATGCGCGTGGAGCCTGTCACTACTTCTGGACCGGTTGCAAGGTAGACATAATGGTGGCTAAAGTCTGAGTGTTGCAAAGGATTATTACTGATCATCCAAGTGGAGCAACCTTGTTGCTGTGCAAAATCCAAAGCTGATAAAACGTAAGGTGTGGTCCCACTGGCAGATAAACCAATAACAATATCTGTATTTTTAAGTTTGATGTTTTTAAGATCCGTGATGGCTAAGTCAGTATCATCTTCAGCGCCTTCAACGGCAGTGTGCAAAGCTTGTTTGCCACCGGCAATCAGTGCAATGATGGTTTCTTCACCTTGATTATAGGTGGGGAGACACTCAACCGCATCTAAATAACCCAAGCGCCCACTGGTGCCCGCCCCAACATAAATAATACGGCCACCTTGTTCTATTTGAGAAACAGCGGTGTTGACCAACAGCGTGAGTTGTTCTTGAACCTGTTTTAACAGCTGAGGTAAATCCTGATCATTGTTTTGAATAATATCAATCACTTGTTCAGTGCTGCGAGCATCAATATCTAGAGAGTTGGCTAAGGCTTGTTCAGTTAGCAAAAGGGTGTTCTGATTTTTCTCATTCATAAAACTGCTTTATAGGGAATAACCAGGTATTACAAATCTAATAAAACTTTGGCCACTGAAAAATAAATAACAATACCAATAACATCTACAATTGAGGCCACAAAGGGAGAGGACATGATGGCTGGATCTTGTCCCAAGTGTTTAAAAATAATAGGGAGTAGAGAGCCAACCAAAGCTCCAAAGGTCACCACACTGATCAAAGATATCCCAACGGCAATGCATAAATAAAGATCTGCTCCCCAAATAAAATGAGCCCAGACAATACCAATCAAACTTAAAAACAAACCCAAAAGCAAGCCTACCAAAGTTTCTCTACGCAAAACCTTAAAAAAATCTTTGCTTTTGACGTCTCCTACAGCCAAACCACGGGTAATCAAGGTAACAGATTGTGAACCGGAGTTTCCACCTGAGGATATGATGAGGGGTACAAAAAACATGAGCATGACGGCTTTTTGCATGGTGGACTCAAAGTATTGTAAGGCTGAAAAGGTAAAAAACTGTCCTAAAAACAATAACATCAACCAAAACCCACGTTTTTTGACAATGTCCATGATTTTAGACTGAAAGTAAGGATCTTCCAAGGGCTGCATGGCCCCCATTCTATGCGCATCTTCAGTATTTTCTTCAATAACGGTGTCAAAAGCATCATCATGGGTAATAATACCCACCAATTTCATCTCGTGGTCAACCACAGGAACGGCCAATAAGTCATATTTTTCAAAAGTTTTAACCACATCTTCTAAACTACTGTCCACTGACAAAGCAATGGGGTCTTTGGATAAAATCTTGCTAATGCTTAGTTCATCATCTGCCAAAACCAAATCACGCAAGGAAACCGTACCAATTAATCTGCGGTCATTGTCAACAACATAGACATAATAAATGGTTTCTTTATCCAGAGCGACTTTCTTAATATGAGCCAAAGCGCTTTTTACATTCATATCAACTGGGATGTTGACATATTCTGTGGTCATCAGTGCCCCAGCACTATCTTCCTGGTACTGTAAAAGTTTTTTAATTTCTTCACGTTCCGTACGTGCTATGAAAGGCAATAAAGTTTTGACAGTTTGATCCGGAAGTTTTTGAATCAAATCCACCCGGTCATCCGAGGAAAGTTCTTCTAAAATATTAACGGTTTCAGTTCTACCTAAATGATTTAAAACATTGGCTTGAGTTTGCAAGTCTAACTGTTCAAATACGTGAATTCCACTTGGGAAACGCAAAAAACGAATAATAGCGGCAACATGTTCGCTGGAGAGTTGATTGGCAATTTCAGCAACATCACTTGGGTGAAGATCTTTGAACAGCGTTTTAAGGCGTTCTAAGTCACCGTTTTCGATTGCCTGAACAATCTCGGGTAATATTACTTGTGAATCTTCCATATCGGATGCTAATGTAACACATTGTTGGGTAATCAAAAATGAAATTAATGGATAAGCTCGCAATTTCTTACGTTATTTTTGCATTTTTGGGCTGTATGAAAACTAAAGATTTTCTTTAAGTGCGCTTTTCTTTTTTTGATTAATGGTTATAATAATAAGATCACGTACTCTTCAACATATACAGTTCTTATTTTTTCACTCATTCTATTGTGTTTCTCTGCAATTGAAGCAGGTCCACTAGAAACAGATAATTTGGTTTGTGATCAAGAAGATAGACGTTTACTTGTATCAAAATTAGATTATGTATACCGGCATTATCGTTACGCTGTTTCAGAGCAACCCGTTAAGGTTATCTCTATTGATAAATATAAAATTGTGGAAAGAGTGTTAAAAAACGCCATGGAACAGGCTAAAAAATGCCTATCTAACCCTGTTACCCCAGAATTGGCTTATGTAGAGCAAATTGTAGCCGATTATAAAAACATTGCCAAACCCAGCAAGCTTGAAAGCAATATTGAACATATAAGAAATGATTTGATTAAAAAGTTTGATTTAAGCACTTCTCCTAAAAATATTCCAGATCTTAAAAAAGGTAAAAAAGTTTATGACACAATATGCGCGCAATGTCATGGAGATCGTGGAGATGCCAATACCGCCGTATCACAAACGTTTAAAGTAAAACCTACAGCATTTTCTGATCCTAATATTGTTGATCGGCTGTCACCTTTTCAAATGGCCAATACAATTAAAGATGGTGTAGAAGCAACAAATATGCCGTCATTTGCGGGTCTTAGTGAAAAAGAAAGATGGGCCGTGGCCAATTATATTTTGTTTTTAGCATCAAAAGAAAATTCTGGAGGGACTGCAAAAAAATCTGTGTATGTTCCTTGGTATAAAACCATGGACTTAACCAACGGTGAACTTAAAACAAGAATACAACGATTAGGGGTTATTCCGTCAGCATTGAATGCAAGTGTGAGTTACATAAGATCATTAGAGATGTATCAAGATAAAAAATTGCAAGCCCCACTCAATAGACTGTATCAAACTGAACTATTATTTGTTAAAACACGGATGCTGATTGAAAAGGATAATCAAAGAGAAGCCAGACAAATTGCTTTAAAAGCTTATTTTGATTACTTTAAAAAAATAGAGCCGTGGTTGGTTAAAGAGGGTTATGCGCAAGAGGTGACTGATTTTGAAACCCAGATGTTTAATTTTACGTCATCTTTTTCTAGGCCTGAATTAAATCAAGCGGATCTTTTAAATATAATTATAGAACATATTCAAGGTTTATCTAAAGATCTCATTAAAAAAACATAATTAGCACGGTATTGATTTACTGGCATATCCATTGCACCTAGAAAGCCTATGCTTTTTGATTTGCAAATTGATGACTGCATAAAAAAAACACAATACAGAAAACTTTTGTTTAAAAAAAATTACGGTATTGGAAGATCAATAAAAAACGATATTGTTATTTTAGATCGTGAGATCCCATTGTTTTGGAAAAAAATTAAACGCCAAGGGTTTCATTATATGATTGATGAACTGCCAAACCCTACAAAGCATGAAAATAAGTTTTTAATCAGTGTTGAGTACAGTCGTTTTTTTTATATTGCCTGTCTTATCATTGCAGCCAGCATTGCCTATGGCTTATACATCTTATTTAACAATGTAAATCCCAATTCTTTATTAGAGCAGGAAGTCTTTTTACCCGGTAAGAGTTCTTATGGAGTGTTAAATGATCAAGAACTAGCAAAACTAAAGATAAAATTTTATTTTAATCAAAATGATCTTGATAAAATAACTGACAAACAATTACATTTTAGTGTGGGTAATATTAATGATACGGATCAATTGAGTGTTTTTATTAATCAACAGTTAATAGGTTATGCCCAAGCATCTGGTTTTGGCTCCTGGGCAAAAGAACAACGTTTACGGATTCCAAAAGACATTATTCATAAAGGTAAAAATGAAATACATTTTCAACTGCAACGTAAAGATATTCATGAAAAAAAATGGGGGGTAAGAAATATCTATATTGAGCAAACTGTAAAAAATACAGGGTATGATTTAGATGAAGGTAGCATTAGGCAATATTTAGAAAACTTTTTAAAATTACCAAGTCCAGATGAGAATGATTATAAAAGATTTAATACAATGCGGTTAAAGTACAAACAATTAAAAGTAGAAAAAAATAAAAATTTTAAGCCATCAACTTTAGATAAGTTGTTTGAAGCCATTGAGTATCAAGAAGAGCAATTTTTTAAAACAAAAAGCTTGGTGCAGCAAAGACACAAGCAATTGCTTGAACAGGATAACTATGATGATGAGGAATATGATTGATGTGGTTGTATGTTTATTCAGATGAATCAGAATACAGTTATGTTGTGGATGAAGATGTAAAAAAAATCTTCTTAAAAGAAGTATCTTTGTATTATGATGGATGTGTACAAGACAATAATACTTTTAGAGTTTCTAAAATGAAGGATGGAAGTATTTTGTATAAGTCTGGAACCTATAGGCATAAACAACTTAAGCCATCGTATTGGCAACAGACATTGTTTTTTTGTGCATTATTTAGCCTGTTGTATTTAATGTTAACACAACTTTAAGCTCCAGGTTTGCTTGTGCCCTGTCAGGGGTGTTTATTTAGAATTAAATAACGAGTTTTGTTGATGCAAATAAGATGTTTGAGGAGGTTTTTTTCCTAAATGTTCATAAGCGGTTATGGTTACAATCCTGCCTCTTGGCGTTCTCTGAATAAACCCTTTTCTAATTAAAAACGGCTCATAAACTTCTTCCAAGGTATGGCGTTCTTCACTGATAGCAGAAGATAAAGTGTCAAGCCCCACGGGTCCACCATTAAACCTGTCTATGATAGCCAAAAGAATGGTTCTATCCATGGCATCAAAACCTTGTTGATCTACTTCTAAAAGTTTTAGGGCCTCTTGTGCATTTTTTATGTCTATACAGCGCTGACCATTGACTTGAGAAAAATCACGCACTCTTTTTAATAGTCTGTTGGCAATTCTTGGGGTTCCGCGTGAGCGTCTGGCAATTTCCAATGCCGCTTGTGGTATAATATCAATGTTAAGTAGCTTGGCTGAACGAGTGACAATTTTTTGTAACTCATGATCATCATAAAATTCTAAACGTTCTACTACACCAAAACGATCTCTTAAGGGTGAAGTAAGCAAGCCTGAACGAGTTGTAGCCCCCACCAAAGTAAAAGGAGATAAATCAATTTTAACTGTTCTAGCTGAAGGTCCTTGGCCAATAATAATATCCAGCTGATAGTCTTCCATGGCTTGATATAAAATTTCTTCAATGGAACGATTCATGCGATGGATTTCATCAATAAATAAAACGTCTCTTGGTTCTAAGTTGGTTAAAATGGCTGCTAAGTCACCAGCTTTTTCTATGGCTGGTCCTGAAGTTGATTTAAGTTGAACTCCCAGCTCCTTGGCAATAATCATAGCCAAGGTGGTTTTGCCTAAGCCTGGAGGGCCGCTTAATAAAGTGTGATCCATGGCCTCATTGCGTTGCGATGCAGCTTTTAAAAAAATAGATATTTTATTGATCAACTTGTTTTGACCAACATATTCTCCCAAACTTTGTGGACGTAAAGAATATTCATCTTGATCAACAATGCTGGTGACTTGGGGGTCAAGTTCACGGATAGTGGGATCTATTGTGAAAGAATTTTCAGACATTCTTTAAACGTCCTTTCAAAACTTAAGGGTTGTTCTTGTTTTATGCTACCAAGGGCATTGATGATATGTTCACGTTTATAACCAAGATTAGATAAAGCTGAAATAATTTCTTCTGAAGGTTCAGCAGAAATAGTTTGGTGATCAAAACTAGCAGCATGCATGCCTTTGTTTTCAAGGATCAGATTGCCCAATCTATCATTGAGTTCAACAGCAATACGTTGTGCAGACTTTTTGCCAATGCCAGGACAACTGGCAATGGTTTTTACATCTTTATGAATAATGGCATTGATTAAACTGTCATAGGACAGGGTTGCTAGCATGTTTAAAGCGGTTTTAGCGCCCACACCTGACACGGATAAAAGTTTTAAAAACAAAGCTTTTTCTTTTTTTTCTGCAAAACCAAATAAGCTGATTTGATCTTCTCTAACATGGGTGTAAATAAAAAAGGTATTTTTATGGCCTATTAAATGGCTTAGGCTTTGCTGTAATTTAGGGGAGATATAAACTTCGTAACCCACGCCTTGACAGTCAACCGTAACGGTTGCATCGTCTACAGAAAGTATTGTGCCATTAAGCAAGCCAATCATATTCTCATTCTTATCCCGTCGTTAATATTTTAGCAAGCTTGAAATGTGTAACGCAAATTTTACATTAGTCTGTTATTGCAGAGTTAGAAATCGCCTGCTGGGTTTTTTGTTGTAAAGTAGGGTGAGTATTCAGGTGACATAAAGCAACAGACAGAGCATCACTTTCATCAGCTTTACTTTTTTCTTTATGAGCAAACTTTGGAAAAAGATGTTGAATCATGCTGGCCACTTGATCTTTGCTGGCTCTACCGTAGCCTGTACAAGCAATTTTTACTTCAAGCGGTGAGTATTCATAGACCTTTAGTTTATGTTGCGCTGCCAAGAGCAATGCCATGGCTCTAGCATGAGCTAGAATCAAAGCGGACTTCACATTTTTTCCATAAAAAATAGATTCTACCGCTACGCTTGTTACTTGGTGCTTGAGCATAACAAGCTTTAAGGTCTCATAAATAAAGTTCAAACGTTGTTCAAAGGCTAAAGATTTATTGGGTGAAATGACGCCGCTATCAATATAAATCAAACGACTTCCTTGTTGGCTAAGCACCCCATAGCCAGTGTGAAGCGAGCCGGGATCAATGCCTAAAACTTTTTCTGTATGTAGCTTGGTTTTAAGCATCCAAAGCTTCTAAAATGGCCTCATCTATATCTGAGTTGGTGTAAACATTTTGCACATCATCATTGTCTTCAAGCATATCAACCAGTTTCAAGACCTTTTCAGCGCTGCTTTGATCAACTTTAACCCAATTTTTTGCAATTTTAACCAGCTCAGCACTTTCAATTTTTAAGTTGTTACGCTCTAAATTCTGTTTTACTTGATACAAGGCATCAGGAGCAGTGGTAATTTCAAAACCTTCAGCAGTGGTTGCAATATCATCTGCGCCGGCATTGATGGCCAATTCAAACAGTTCTTCTTCAGTCTTTTCAGTTTTAGTGATGGTGATCATGCCTTTAGAATCAAAGTTCCAAGCCACAGAACCCGGCTCACCCAAACTGCCACCATTTTTACTGAATATATGACGGACGTCGGCAACGGTTCTTATTTTATTATCTGTCAAGGTGTCTACCAATATAGCTGTGCCTGCAGGGCCATAACCTTCATAACAAATCTCTTCATAGTTAACATTGTCAGCATCACCGCTCCCCTTTTTAATGGCACGGTCAATATTATCATTAGGCATACTTTGTGACTTAGCCGTAGCAATTGCTTGGCGTAAACGCGGGTTTGCATCTGGATCACTTCCATTTTTTGCGGCGACAGTGATTTCTCTGATCAGTTTGGTGAAAATTTTACCTCGTTTAGCATCGTTGGCGCCTTTTTTACGTTTAATTTTACTCCATTTTGAATGTCCTGCCATAGGGGCATTACTACCAGAAAAAATAAGAGGGGAGCTAGTTTTTTAATGAGTTTTTTAAAAGTAAAATGCCAAGGCGCTTGTCGTGACAAGTGGAAATAACCTGCGTATGAAGAAGATACATCATGTACAAAAAATCTTTTGCCAAAATCAACTACAACCTTAAGGTCTATGAAAAAATGGCCAATGGTTACCATGCCATGCAAAGTTATATGCAAAAGGTATCTTTGTATGATGAAATGAGTTTTATAATTGAGCCCAGTAAACAGTTTGATCTTAAGGTTATCGTAGAAGGTGATTTACAACTCAGTGGACCGCAGAATATTGTTTTTAAAGCAGCTCGCTTGTATTGCTCACAAGCTGAGATCCAATCATCCATTGCGGTAGAGATAAAAAAAAATATATTTTTAGCGGCAGGCTTGGCTGGGGGCAGTTCTAATGCAGCTACATGTTTATTAGCTTTAAATGAGTATTTTAAGGCGTACTCCTTTGAGGAGCTGTTGAATCTAGCCAAGCAGTTGGGCTCAGATGTTCCCTTCTTTCTGTATGAGCATGATCTTATGTATGTTGATGGCAGAGGCGTTGATTGTAAAGCTGAACATAGTGTTGAAAAAAAGCCTCTTTTACTGGTCAATCCTATGCAAGCTGTATCAACGGCTAAAATATATGAAGCTTTAAATCGCGGGCAAAGGCCTATGCAAAAAATCATGTACAGGCCAGTACAAAACTGGCAAGACCTTGATTTTATTATGCAGCAAGGCAATGATATGCAAGAAAAAGCCATAGCCTTATGCCCCAAGATACAAGATATTTTAGACATTTTGTCTGAACAAGCGGGTTGTAGGTATACACAAATGAGTGGAAGTGGGGCTACCGTATGGGCTTTGTTCGATTCTGAGGAGTTTGCTTTGGCCTCGGCGGCGGCATTAAAAAATGTAGGAAAAATCATTTTTACGTGGACAGGAACATCATCTTGTTTTAATAGGCTTTGAATAATCGTTGGGGATTCGTCAAGTGGTAAGACACTGGTTTTTGGTACCAGCATTCGGAGGTTCGAATCCTCCATCCCCAGCCAAAAAACCCAGACCTCTTTATTTAGGGGGCCTGGGTTTTTTGTTTTATAGGCTTTTAAATTTATACTTCTCCATCACTCATAAGGTAGGCGGTGGCTTTAAAGTGATCTGAATGTGATAGAAAGATTCGGATGATCCCAGACACAGGCACAGCCATCAATGTTCCAAAAATACCCCAAACAGTTGTAAATAAAGCTAAGGCAATCACCGTTGTGAGGGGGTTAACACCCACACTGCCGCCTAAAATCCATGGTTCCAGAATATTGCTTTCAATAAATTGATATAAAAAAATGGTTCCAATTGTCATGGATGCCACAAACATACTGTTGTCTGATAACAGAGATATTAATACTAAAAATACAATACTAATCAGGTTTCCGGCGTAAGGAATGATATTAAATAAAGCAACCATAATGGCCACTGGAATAGCAAACTTTAAGCCAATGATACTGAAAAAAATACTGTAAACAACAGCAAGTATACCTGTAAGCAATAATCTTCCCCATACATAGCTGTTGATGGTTTCTATAGATTCCCTTAGCGCAGAAAAAATTATTTTTTGTTTATCTTTTGGGTAAAGCTTTTTGAAAAAACCTTCTATTCTTTCCTTTTCTAAAATGATTAATATCATAAATAAAAAAGCAGTTCCTAAATAAGCAAGCATTGATAAAAAAGAGCCAACTAGGCCTATGACTGCTTCTTGCAAGGCTTGAAAGATGCTTTCAAGTGTTGGTTTAAAATAACTATTTTTACCTGATGACAGAGAGTTAATGGTTTTTGAGGCCTCACTATCTGAATAGCTTTGTTGAGTTTTTGTAATTTTCTTTTCAATGTCAGACCACTTTGAAGAGATGATGGATGCTTGCAAGGCTATGCCTGAAAGGAAAATAGCGATAAAAACGGCGAAACAAACAATACTGAATATTTTTGCAAGTACAATAGGTATTCCTTTGTTTTGAAAAAACTGAATGATGGGAATAGTAATCATTGCAAACAAAGTACCTAAAACCAAAGGAAGCAAAATGGTCTGGGCGTATATAGCAAGTAAAATGAACCCTGATAGCAAAAGTATTTGTTGTACAGTGATTAAAGAGCCTTTTTTTGTTTTCATTATTTATTCTTTCTCATGCCATATGCACTCAGGTTAGCATTTTTTTCAATTTACATATTAACAAAGTTTAAACTTCAGAAACCTAACTTTTGGTTAAAAGCTTAAAGCTTATTTTTTTAAAACTTTTGATCCTTACTCAATTTTTCTCAGTATGATATTCAAAGTGAATGATTACTTTTAGATTATTTTTAGTGTTGTTTGGGCTAGGGGTATGCATGGTTTTTCCTCAGAAAAAACCTATCCATGATGTTTCAAATTTAACACTCAATGATGAAAATATTCAAATTGATCCAAAACCCAAAGACGTTTTGATCCAACAGAATTTAAACAATATTTTTAAAACCATGGGTTGGTATGACAATGTTGAGCTTAACGTAAAAAACGGAATTGTTTTTCTCAATGGTACTGTTGTTGAGGAATCTCATAAACGTCTTGCCTCTGAGCTAATCAGTAAAATGCCTGATGTTATTGCCAATGTTAACAATATCAATGTTGCCAGTCCGCAAAACATTGATCTGAAGCCTGCTATCCAGGAAGTTAGTTTTCTTAAAACAAAATTTTCTAGAATGATTCCTTATTTTGTTTCTGCACTAATTATCTTTATTTTATTTTTCTCTCTGGCTTTTGCAATGCATACTTTGTTAAAAAAAGCTTTAAATAGAAAACTGGATAGTCCTTTATTTGTCAATGCGGTAGCAAAGATATTATCAGCTCCATTTATTTTATTAGGGCTTTATTTTATGATTAAAGTCAGTGGCCTCAATGCTTTGGCTACAACAATTTTAGGTGGTACTGGGGCGTTGGGTTTGATTTTGGGTCTTTCTTTAAAGAGCACCTTAGAGAACTATATATCTAGCTTGATGATCAGCTTAAAGAAACTATTTTCTAAAGGAGATATTGTACAAATAGGTGAGCACAAGGGAATTGTTCACAGTGTTACCACATCTGGAACAACCTTAATTGATTATGATGGAAATCAAATCATCATACCTAATTCAAAAGTATTTTCTGAAGTCATAAAAAATTTTTCTTCTAATCCCAAAATGCGAGATGTTATTAAACTGGGGATTGGTTTTGATGACTCCATTGGTTTGGTAAAAGAGTTGATTTTTAGTGAATTAAGTCAGTTTGGTGAAAGAGTTTTAAAAGATCCAGAGCCTAGCATTATAGTGAATGAATTGGGTTCGGCTACGGTCAATTTGTTAGTCTATTATTGGATAGATATGCGTTACACCAGTGCGGTAAAAATTAAATCTGCAATTACACAGAATATCAAAGAACGCTTAATGAGAGAAAATATCTCCATGCCAGATGATGCCAGAGAAGTGATTTTTGCCAATGCTCTGGATATTAAAATGCTCAATTCAGATTCAAGTGCTATTCAAGATATCCATAAAAGTAGTGATTCAGATAAAAAAACACAGTCAAAAACAAGAGCGCAAGATCTTCAATCCAATAAGGCAGATTTAGAAACCGAAAAATATGATTTGCAAGAGCAAGCCAGCAAGAGTGACATCCATAGAGAAGAGGATAATCTTTTACAGTAATGTTAAGCATAATTTTCTGTGGCTAAAGGCGGTGACGGAAATTCTTGTTCTTAGAACAGCAATTTATTAAAAAATATTATAACTTATTGATTTTAAGCAAAAACACCTTGTCATTCTGGGCGATTTCATCTATGTCAAAGTCACTTATGAAAGTATTTACAGGTAATTCAAATCAAGGTTTAGCGGTCAAAGTATGTGAATATTTAGGAGTAGGCTTAGGGGATGCTATTGTAACATCCTTCAGTGATGGTGAAACCTGGGTTGAAGTTAAGGAGAACGTGCGTGGAGAGGATGTATTTATTATCCAGTCTACGTGTTATCCTGCCAATGATAATTTGATGGAGCTTTTGGTATTGATAGATGCCTTAAAACGAGCATCTGCCAAAAGAATTACGGCTGTTATTCCTTATTATGGTTATGCTCGCCAAGATCGTAAAGTAGCCCCCCGTACCCCAATTTCTTCAAAATTGGTTGCGGATTTATTAGAAGCGGCAGGCGCAGATAGAGTGTTATCAATGGATTTACATGCAGCTCAAATTCAAGGTTTTTTTAATATTCCTTTTGATCACTTGTACGCAAAACCTGTTTTGGTTAATTATTTTGAAAAGCTAAAGCAAGCGGAAGACCCTTTGGTTATTGTATCTCCTGATGCTGGCGGCGTAGAGAGAGCACGTTCTTATGCAAAACATTTAGGCGCCTCTTTAGCCATTATCGATAAACGTAGAGAACAAGCCAATGTATCCAAAGTGATGAATCTGATTGGTGAAGTTAAAGACATGACCGCAATTATTTTGGATGACATGATTGATACGGCGGGCACATTAACTCAAGCTGTGCCAGTTCTACTTGAACGAGGCGCAAAAAAAGTGTATGCAGGAGCAGTTCATCCGGTATTGTCAGGTCCTGCCATTGATAGAATTGCTGATTCTGCTTTAGAGGCTGTTGTTGTATCGGATAGTATTCCTTTAAGTGAAGAAGGAAAGAAGTGCGAAAAAATTAAAGTTTTATCGGTTGCCAAGTTGATTGGTGAAGCAATGAAAAGAATTCACAATGAAGATTCAGTGAGTTCATTGTTTATATAAGGTTTACCTGAGGAAAAGAAGGTTTATCCTGAATTTTCCCCGGGTGGGCGCCACGACAAGCGTGGCATAAGTTATACTAGATCATCGCAAGGCCAAAGCCTTGCTCTTCACAAGTATAGCTTTATGAATTGGTCAAAAACTACGTTTTTTGACCGAGAAGGGGGGAAGATCCCCCCTTGAAAAGAAACAACAGAGGACTAAGTACCCAGAAGGGAATGGAGTAAAATTATGGAAACTATCAATTTAAAATTAAGTTTAAGAGAAGAAAAAGGTAAAGGTGCTGCACGTAAAACTCGTGCCAATAAAGATTTACCAGGTGTTTTTTATGGTCCAAGCATGAAGACTCCTTTAACAGTAACTGCAAATACCCTAGAGTTTGCTAAAGTTCATAAAAAAGCCCGTGTAAACTCTATCTTAAAAATTGAGTCTGATCATAAAGATCTTGTTGGTAAAATGGCATTGCTTAAAGAAGTCCAATTGCACCCAGTAACGGAAGACCGTTTGCACTTTGACTTGTATGAAGTTAAAGCAGGTGAGCCATTTAAATTGACTCTTCCAATTGTACTTGAAGGTAAACCAAAAGGTATTGCTGAAGGTGGCAAGCTACAACAAATCAGAAGAAGCATTGAGATTAAATGTTTGCCTAAAGATATTCCAACTCAATTGAATGTTGATGTCAGTGAAATGAACATTGGTGATATTTTGCATATCAATGATATCACTTTACCAGAAGGAGTCAGTGTTCTTGGTACTGCCAATGTGACCATTGCGTCTGTTGTGCTTCCACAAGAGAAGAACTTAACACCAGATACAGATGCAGCTGAAGAGCCAGAAGTGGCTGGTGAAGGTGGCGCTGAAGCAACTGCAGAGGCAGCAGAAAAACCTGCTGAATAATTTTTGCTTCTAGTCTGAATCTGCTACGGTATTTTGTACATATGGAACAAACAATAAAACTGATTGTAGGTTTAGGAAATCCAGGGCAGCAGTATATTGAAACCCCGCATAACGCGGGGTTTTTACTTTTGGATCATTTTTTAGATGAGTGTGTGTCTGAGCCTGTGTCTTGGAAAGAAAAAGGTCACGCATTATTTTGCAAAGTCAATTATCAAAATCTGGACTATTATTTTTTAAAGCCACAAAACTTTATGAACAGAAGTGGGCCGGTGATTCAGAATTTTTCACAATTTTATAAAATTAATCAGCAAGAAACCTTGGTTATTCATGATGAAGTGGATTTGCCATTGGGTAGTTGTAAATTAAAATTTTCTGGTGGAGCGGGGGGCCACAATGGCTTGCGGTCTATTTTTCAGTCTTGGGGCAAAGACTTTTGGCGGTTTAGAATAGGTGTTGATAAGGACCCAAAGCAAGACACAGCCAAGTATGTTTTATCCCGCTGGTCTAATGAAAAACTTCTTAAATTTATTGATCCAGCTCTGGCTGATTTTAAATTGATTCTAGAAAAAGGCCCCAAATTGGCCATGAATCAAGTTAATCAAAACAACTAAGCTTGGGTTGCATTTTTTAGGGATGTCTGCTAAAGACAGCCACTTATAACTAAATAACCTCGCTTGCATATGAATGCAAGCTGTTAAACCAGGAGGAGTCTACGTGACCAAACAGTATGAAACGATTGTTATCTTTAAAGCGGATGCTTCAGATGACTTTATCAATAAAATCAGTAAAAAATTAGAAAAAGCTGCCGGTAAAAAGCCAGGTAAGTTTATCAATAGAAAAGACTGGGGAACCAAACGTCTTAGCTATGAAATTAAAAAAGAAAAGCAAGGTAAGTACATTTCTTGGGTGTATGAGCAAGAATCAGGTGCTCCACAAGAAATGGATAAACACCTTCGTTTTGAAGAAGATCTATTAAGATATGCTACCTTTGCTTTTGATAAGAAAAAACGTGCACAAGTTGAAATTGAACGCAAAAATGCTAAAAATGAAGCTGCTGGCAATGAAAAAGGAATCAAAGTTCCCGTAGACTTTCGTGAGCCGCTAACTTTAGCCAAATACATCACTGAAAAAGGTAAAATTATACCTGCCCGTATGTCAGGTGTAAGTGCCCAAATGCAAAACTTAATTACACGCGAGATTAAACGTGCAAGACAAATGGCTTTGTTATCGTACACATCCAGTTATATCAGCGATAAAGCGGACAAAGATCGTTATGAAAAAAGAGATGCTGCAGCTAAAAGTGAAAGGAAGTCATCATGAAAGTAGTATTGATTGAAACTGTTGGTAGCTTGGGTAACGTTGGCCAAGTGGTTAATGTAAAACCTGGTTATGCGCGCAATTTTTTATTTCCACAAAACAAAGCTGTTTTAGCGGATGCACAAAATATAAAACAAATTGAGCATCAAAAGAAAATGTTGGCCAGCAAAATTGAAAAAGCCAAATCAGCTGCACAAAAAACCAAAGAATACATTGAGTCTGAAAAAATTATCATCAGCAAAAAAGCTGGAGAAAATGATAAGCTTTTTGGTTCAGTAACATCAATTGATGTGCAGAGGTTTTTAGAAGAAAAAGGCTATGTGGTCAGCCGTAAGTCTATCTTGTTGGACAGCCCAATCAAAGAAGTGGGTGAATACGATTTAGATATTAAGTTGGATGGTGATCTTATGGCTAAAGCTCATTTGGTGGTTGAAGGTATTTCAGTAGAAGATGAAGCTGAATAATTAACCAACTGCATAATATATTAAAAGCTCCTTAGGTTTAAAAGCCAAGGAGCTTTTTTTATGGATTACATAAGTTTTGGATACAATGATTTTTATTTGACGAGCATAGATGATGGGGAAAGCTCAAATTTTTAGCAGGTTATAAGAGAGTGAACAAAATTCAAAGCAGAGGAAAAGCTTGTTAATTTTTTTAAGCAATAGTAAGACACTGACATGAGTTCGCGTGTACCTCCGCAAAACATTGATGCAGAGAAGTCAGTTCTAGGCGCTATTTTACTGGATAATGATTCAGCTTCAGATGTATTAGAAGTTTTATCTGCACAGGATTTTTATCAAAAAAGTCATTCAGACATATATGCCATTATTACAGAATTATTAGAAAAAAGACAGCCCGCAGACTTAGTGACCTTAACCAACGCTTTAAATGAAAGAAATTTATTAGATACCATAGGAGGCGCGGTTTATTTGGCTTCATTGGTTGAAGCAGTACCTACAGCAGCCAATGTCTTGCATTACGCTAGAATTGTTAGGGATAAGAGCATCTTGCGTGGGGTGATCACAGCTGCAACCGATATTGTAACCAAAGGCTATGATGAAGGCACAGATGTAGCGGCTTATTTAGACCAAGCTGAGAAGGTGATTTTTGAAGTTGCCCAAAATCAAAATAGCAGTCAACTGACACCCATTGCACCTATTATTAAGGAATCATTTATTCAAATTGAACAAAATTTTGAACGCAAAGAAGCGGTTACCGGCTTATCCAGTGGTTTTAAAGAAATAGATAAAATGACTGCCGGTTTACAACCATCAGATTTGATTATCATTGCTGGAAGACCTGCCATGGGTAAAACGTCTTTGTGTATGAACATTGCAGAAAATGTGGCTCTGGGTGAAAAAAAAGGTGTGGCTGTTTTTTCTTTGGAAATGTCCAAAAAACAGTTGGTCATGCGTATGTTATGTTCGGCAGCTAGGATTGATGCTTCAAAATTAAAAACAGGAATGCTTAATGAAGAAGAGTGGCAACGTTTAACCCATGTAGCTGGACCTCTATCAGAATCGGGAATTTACATAGATGATACCCCTTCGCTTAGTAGTTTTGAATTAAGAGCCAGAGCAAGACGAATGAAAGCGCAAACAGACCTATCTTTGATTATTGTTGATTACTTGCAATTGATGACCGTCAAAGGCAAAAGTGAGAGCCGGGAACGGGAAATCTCTGAAATATCCAGATCTTTAAAAGCCATGGCCAAAGAGTTGGATGTGCCAGTGATTGCTTTATCACAGTTGAATCGTGCGGTTGAGTCCAGAAATGATAAAAGACCCATGCTTTCTGATTTGAGAGAGTCTGGATCTATAGAGCAGGATGCTGATTTGGTGGGCTTTATTTACCGTGATGAAGTTTACAATGAAGATACTGAAGACAAAGGCATTGCTGAATTTAATATTGTCAAACACAGACATGGCCCTGTGGGTAAAGTGCGTTTAGCATTCTTAAACGAATGCACCCGTTTTGAAAACTTAGCCATTCAGTTTGATTGATATTTTAAAAGTTGCTTATGTTTGCGTGGTACCCAAAGGTACCGACTACCTTTGGGGTATTTTGGAATTAGCTATTTGCGTTTGAATTGATCTTCATGCTGATCTGGATATTCTTGGGGATCAAATTGGCTAAAATAATTATGCAGCATTTGTTTTACTTTATCCAAGTCATTTTCTTTAAAGACCTTAACTCTAAAGTCTGTGGCATTGCGCATGCCTTTGGTGTACCAGACAATATGTTTTCTAAAGGTAATCATAGCGGAGCGTAAATTGGGATAAAAACTTAAGTGTTCTTCAAAATGTTGCATTAAAACTTCATACACTTCACCAATGGTAGGTCTTTTACCAGTAAAAATCCAAGGATTGCCTAAAGCTCCACGCGCAACCATCACTCCGTCAGCACCAGTTTGAGCATACATTTTTTCAACATCACCCGGTTCAAAAATATCGCCATTGCCAACTACCGGAATATCAATTTGTTCTTTAAGTTGTTTGATTAAATTCCAATCGGCTTGGCCTTTAAATTTCTGTGATCGTGTTCTGGCGTGGACAGAGACTAACTTTGCACCAGCATTTTGGGCAAGTTTGGCAATGTCCATACCACCATGGTAGTCATTGTCCCAACCGACACGGATTTTAACGGTAATAGGAATGGATTTAACAGATTCAGTTAAAGCTAAGATGGCTTTTTCTGCTTTTTTAGGATCTTTAAGCAGTGCAGCCCCAGAACCTCTTTTGACAACATTTTTAGCGGGACATCCCATGTTAAAATCAATAAAGGCAAAGCCCATATCTTCCACTTTTTTTGCGGCTTCAGATAAATACTCTGGCTCACTGCCACAGAGTTGAAAGCCAACGGGTTTTTCATCAGGATCTAAGGCAGTTGCTTCTTGCATCCTTGCTTGCTCACCTCTTAATAAGCCTTGGGCATGGATCATTTGCGTGCAAATGATATCACAACCGTGATTTTTGACCAGGCGTCTAAAAGGAATATCCGTTATTCCTTCCATAGGAGCCATAAATAATACAGGGCGTTTACCC
This sequence comes from Oligoflexia bacterium, assembly GCA_035326705.1. Taxonomy (NCBI): domain Bacteria; kingdom Pseudomonadati; phylum Bdellovibrionota; class Oligoflexia; species Oligoflexia bacterium. The sequence continues at coordinate 71,516 of DAOLES010000006.1, read as the reverse complement.
TTTTGTTCCTCAAAACCAAAATTCATGCAGCCTGCATAACGCATATTTATCCAATGATCAATACAGTTTTAAGGTTTTATTGCAAAGCTAAGAACGTACACATTTTTGGCTTTGGCATTAATAAGGAGTTGGCTGATGTAAGATACCGTTGATCCGCTAGTGTAAATATCATCAATTAATAAGATGTGTTTGTTATTCAAGTTCTGTGTGACTTTAAAGGCACCCTGGATGTTTTTTTGCCTTTGTGCCAGACTTAATTTTTTTTGGGCAACAGTTTTTTTTATGCGTATGATTAAGTTGGGTTTAAATGTTAAATCTAGGTGGTTTGCCAATTGTTGTGATGCATAGTGCAGAAGATCAAATTTTCTTTTTTTAAGTCTCTGTTTCACTCCAGGAACATGACAAATATAAATGTGGTTTTCAATATCAGCTGAATAAGATAAATTTTGTATTAAATAATGTTTAGCAGCAGTGATAAAGACATTAATGTCTGGGTAAGCATGTTTAAATTTTGCCCTAATCAGGCTTTGTCGACAAAGATGGTCATAGATAAATAAATTGATATGATAAAAATACTGGCTTGGCTTTTTAAGCAAACCAATTTGATACGAAGGCTGATGATAGCTTAAATTGCACAACTTGCAGAGCATTAAGTGATCTTGCTGGTACACTATGGGTTTTTTACAAAAAATACAGTGAAATGGAATCAGGTATTGCAAGCTGTGAAGAAAATATTTTTCATAAAATACTGTTATCTTACTGGAGAATTGACTTAATTTAACATAAAAGGGGCGCATGAAAAGAAACTTTTTAAACAAGGACGCGCTAAAATATTGTGTGGTTTTTATTTTAGTATTGATTTTAGATGCCATAACAAAAGCTTATTTTGCAAAAAACATGCAATTGGGAGAATCATGGCCAGTTATCAAAGGTTTTTTTCATTTTACCTTGGTCTATAACCCAGCAGCAGCATTTAGCATTGGTCATAATTGGCCACGCTGGATCTTTCATTTAAGCAGTTTTTTAGCTTTAACAATTTTGTTTTATATGTTTTACAGCATGCCCAAAAAAAGTGAGTTGATAAAATGGTCAGCAACGTTGATTTTTGCCGGTGCAATAGGCAATATTATTGATCGAGTTCGTTTAGGCTATGTGGTGGATTTTTTAGATGTGTTTATTGGTACGCATCATTGGCCAGCATTCAATGTTGCTGATTCAGCCATAAGTATTGGAGCCGTTCTTTTTGCAATTGATACCTTGTTTTTCAATAAAGCCAACTAATAACGTAGGCTTTTAATACGATTCAATTGATGTTGGTAGTAAAACCGTTCACCTTCTGTGTGAGCATGGTTTTTTAATAGTTTACTGTACGCCATCTGGGCACTATTCCAGTCTTCAAAATACTCGCTGGCTTCTGCCTGTAGTTTTAATAATAAGTGTTGTTGATCTGGAAGATTTCTACTTGCAGCAAGAATTTGATTCAGTTGCGTTGAGTGCTGGGTAAAACTACTGTAATCATTTTTTTGATAGATTAAAGCTAAATTATAGATTGAACTGACTTTAAGCTCATCCCAAGGCAAGTCAGATAAACGGTTTGTCTGATAATAGCGTTGAAGCCAATTTTTTAATGTAGGTGATTCTAAATTATTTAATCTAAACTGGATATGCAAGGTCAATAAAAAAGTGTTAAAGCTATTTTGAGCACTGTCTTTGAGCTGCTTTTCTAAAGTTAACAAAGCGACTTCACTTGCTTTGGGGCTATCATTCAAAGTGTAGAAATCAGCCTGCAATAAATCCAAGTAATTGTGTTGCATGCGATTAAGATTCTCAAAGCTTAATTTTTTTATCAGCGATTGTGCGGAGTCAAGTTGTTCTTGAGCAAGGTAATAAGTGAGAAGTTGGAGTTGTAAGTTGGGTTGCTCCCCTTTGCTATACTGTACTAGTTTTTCTTGAGTATTTACTTTGCAGTCAAAGGTAGGGCAGTTCAGTTGTTGTTTTTTTACACATGCCAGTTGATGTGGGCATTTTATTTGAGTAATGGGTTTTTGTTGCAAAAAAGCCATGGCTTTTTCTCTAGCATCTTCAGAGATTGTAATGGTTTGTAAAAAGTTAAGCCATTGGTGCTCAAGTTGAGCAAGGGGCAGTTTAAGATGTTTTTGAAAATTGCCACTTGCATAGCTGGCCAAGACTTTTTCTTTTTCAAAATTATGCAGCAACCAATGCATGAATGACCCGGTATAAAGATAACTGATGTAGCTGTTAGCAGACCAAAAACTTGTGGGTGAAAAAAGGCTTTGTAGTGAAGGCGTTAATTTTTTTTGGGCAATGATTTTACTCCACTCATGAACAGATAAGCCATGCCGTTCATATTCAAAACTGGTGGCAAAGCCTTCAATAAGAGCAGGAGATGTTGATAAACCATAAAAACCATATGGTCTTAAAATAATGTGAGCCAATTCATGTCTTAGAATTGAATTGCTTGCTTGGGTGGGCAAGGCATGAATGCTGTTTTGCATGGCGTTGCCAATTAAAGTTAAGCCTGTGCCAGTTAAATCTTTTTTAATGTATGGGTCTGGATAAATATAAACATTCACTGGGCTGAGCGCTTGTTTTGTAAAGTTGAGTTCTTTGGCCAAAAACATGTATTCAAAATGTAAGCTTTTTAATAATACCTTAGCTTGATTGGGGGTGTAAGTTGTTGGACTGTAATAAAGGTGAACAGGGCCCAAACCTATATGTTGAGTTAAGTTTTGTTTGATATCAGTAAAGTTTTTAACCCAATTGAGATGATGTCTTAAAGTCAGTGGAATTATAAACAAACCAATAAGAAAAATTGTAAATGAGCGTTTAAATTTTTGTGTAAAAAGACGAGCATTTTTATAAGAAAAAAAGTAAATGATGATGAGGGCTAAGCCGCTGCTCCATAATCTAAACCATAAAAAAGAAGATGGTTTTGGAATGTAAGCATCATAAATTGGTCCATGATAATAGCCAAATAAAATATGATAAAAAGATAATTGTGGGCCAGCAATCAAATCATAAACAACAGGTAGACTGAGCAAAATAATGAAAAAACAATGAAGCAAAAGGCGTTTAAATGTTTTATAAATAAAAAGATATTGGCACAATTTAAAAAGAGCAACATTGACCAATAAAGCGCTAAGCCCTTGTACTGTCAACCAATATAAACTGTCATTAAGATTACATATAGATTGATTGACTTGATTGACAATAAAACAAGTGAAAACAGCAAGAAGATAGCCAATTAAAATGTGTTTTATAGAAGCCTTGCCAACTCTGCGTGCTTGTAAAATAAGGATATGAAAAGATGAAAAAAGGTTAAGCACAAAGAAAAACTCATAATCAAAGTTAAATAAAAATGTACTTTGAGCAACGTAAAATAAAAAAAAGAAAAGTGTAAGATAATAAATAAGAAGAATTTTGTTTTTTAAAAAGAATGCCATAGCAATATTTTTGTACGATCTTTGCTTAATTGTATGCGTTTAATCTTATTCTGCCCAGTTTTTAGCGTCCATTGTACAAGATAAGTTCCGGGTTTTAATTGCAGAGGATCAGCAGGTAAAGTCAGAACATGTTTACCATTAAGCAAAACTTTTGATCCTTCTGGGCCGACAAACCTTAATTTTGAGCTAGCGTTTAATGGCGATGAACTTTTTTGTTTAGAAACATTAGTCACTGTGGGCGGGGTATCATTTGAGTTTAATTTTTTTTTAGCGGGGGATGTAATCAGATTTTGTTTTTTTTCTGCATCTGTAATGCTATTGGCTTTTTGTAAGTAGGATTCAGTTTTTTGGTGTTTAGAGGTTAATATAAAATCATTTTTAGCCAATAAAAAAATTAAAATACATACCGCCGCAGTAGCTAGCAAAGCATAAGAATATTTATTTTTTTTAAAGTTTTTGGTTTTTAAGGTTTTAGTATTTTGATGAGTTAAGATAACCGTTTTATCCAAAGTATTCGTTTTGGGGCTAATGGATTGAAGGTTGTGTTGCTCTAACCATGTTGCAAATAAAATATCACCATTAGAAAGCCAGTCTTGATCTTGAATTAAGTTAATTTGATGAAGCAGGTCTTGTGCTGAAAGTTGGGTTTCATGACCACTTAAAATAGAATCAAGGAGAGGATGAATTTTTTGTGGAATGGTTATTGTTAGTTGCCTTGAGTTAATATAGGCAAAGTTTTCTATGTTTTTCATGGTTTCATAGTCTGTTGGACCAAGAAAAGGATTGCGTTTACAAAGCAACTCATAAAGAACAATGGCGCAAGCAAAAATGTCTGTGTAGGCAGTGATAGAATTTCCATTAAGTTGTTGGGGAGAAAGATAGGATGTTTTGCCTTTGAGTATGCCAGAACGGGTTTGTTCTTGTTTTAACTTTGACCAGGCAATTCCAAAATCCGCTAGCTTGACCTGACCATTGTTGGCCAACAAGATATTTTGTGGACTAACATCTCTATGAACAATACCTAAAGCATTAGACTCACTTTTTTTGTGATGAATGTAATGCAAAGCTTTTAAGGTTTGACTAAGAATATAAAGACTTGCTTGCCAAGGAATATCTAATTTGTGAGTCCATAAGTGTTTACATAAATCTTTAAGGGCAATACCCTCAATGTACTCCATGATTAAATAATACTGTTCTTGGTCATGGGCAAAGTCATAAACTTGAACAAGGTTGGGATGGTTAAGTTGAGCTTGCAAATGGGCTTCATCAAACAGCATTGCCGTAAAATGCGTTTTATCAGAAAACGGGGGTAAGATTCTTTTTAGGGCAAAGGTTTTTTCAAAACCTTTTGCTCCAGTTTTAACCGCTTTGAATACTTCGGCCATACCACCCTGGCCAATTTTTGCCACTATGTGATATTCACCCAAAGTCATGTATCTTGATGCTTATATATGATCAGTCAAAAATTGATTGAGTTGATCAATGTTTACACTTTCTTGTTGCATGCTGTCTCTATGACGAACCGTGACTGTATTTTTTTCATTGCTGTCATGATCAAAAGTAACACAAAAAGGAGTACCAATCTCATCTTGCCGGCGGTAACGCTTGCCTATAGAACCACTTTCATCGTAAAAACTGACCCACTGGGCGTTAAGTTGGGCTTGAGCGGCTTTGGCTTTTTCAGGCAAACCATCTTTTTTTACCAACGGTAGCAAAGCAACTTGAATGGGAGCAAGCTTTGGAGAAAAACGCATTACCACACGTTCATCATCTTCATGATAAGCATCGCATAAAATACAAAGAATACTGCGGTCACAACCGGCAGATGTTTCTATAATATAAGGTAAATATTTTTCTTTGCTGGCTTCATCATAATAGTGAAGATTTTTCTTTGAAAAAGTTTCATGCCGTCGCAAATCAAAATCAGTGCGGTTGTGAATGCCTTCTAATTCATGCCAACCAAAAGGAAATTCATATTCAATATCAAAGGCCCCTTTGGCATAATGCGCCAGTTCTTTTTCTGTATGCTCATGGAAGCGTAATTTTTCAGGATTAATGCCTAAACTTAAATACCATTGCCAACGCTTTTCTTTCCAAGCAGCAAGCTCTTGGTCATCTTGTCCGGGTTTAACAAAATATTGCATTTCCATTTGTTCAAACTCACGGGTTCTAAAGGTAAAGTTACCAGGGGTAATTTCATTGCGAAACGCCTTACCAATTTGAGCAATACCAAAGGGAAGCTTTTGTCTGGAAGTGGTTAAAACGTTTTGATAGTTAACATATATCCCTTGTGCTGTTTCTGGACGTAAAAAAACAACATTGGCGCTGTCTTCTACAGGACCCATAAATGTTTTAAACATCAGGTTAAATTGTCTTGCTTCTGTCAGTTCATTTTTTTTGCAATTGGGACATTGATTGGGATTTTCAAGTTGATCTGCACGGTAACGACTTTTACAATTTTTACAATCCACCATGGGATCAGTAAAGTTTTCTACGTGGCCTGAGGCTTGCCAAATGGTGGGATGCATTAATATAGAACTGTCCAAACCCTCAATGTTTTGCTGGCTTCTGACCATGCTGTTCCACCAGTAATCTTTAACACGTTTTTTTAATTCAACACCCAAGGGACCGTAATCATAGCAACTGTTAAGGCCACCATAGATTTCACTGGAAGGATAAATAAAACCTCTTCGTTTACACAATGAAACAATTTTTTCCATCGACGCATTATTTTTTGCAGGTTTTTTTGTCATAAATTCTAGAACTCTTTTCTTAAAACAAGTTACAAAGGCAAAGCTTGCTCTTACCAGAGATTAATGGAATTGCAAAGTAGTAGCAGGCTTTACTTGACCAGAAGCACACGAATGTCTTGGTTGGTAATGCTATTGAGTAAGCTTAAAATAGCGTTATCTGAAATGCCTAACTTTGACAATGTGCCCATGGATAAAGTGCTGATAATTTCAGCATGACTTTGTTTGGATTGAGCGTATTGGATAATTCTATTGGTGCTAATGATACTATCTGCTAAGCGGTAGGCTTTCTCTCCCAAAACGATAGGGTCAATGCTGGCACTAAATAAGGGGGTATATTGTGTAGAATTGTATGGATTTAATGATACCCAAGCAATACCATTGCTTTGACAAAAACTGCCAATGGCTTCATTGGCATCAGGATGATTAAGGGTAATGTCCTTGAGTTGAAGAAATGCCTGAATTTTACCCTTAAACGCAGGTAAGGCAGATTTAATATCAATGATTTTATCCGCTTTAACCGCCAATACTTTTATGCCTTTTTGTTTGGCCAGTAAGGTAATGGCATCATAATCAGCTTGAGAATATTTTGGGTCATAAATCACACCCCATGTGATGGACCGTTTAAAAATCATCTCCACAATATCAAAGGCATGGCCAATGGGTTGTGATTGATCGAGCATGATTAAATTGGCTTTGGATTTTAATTTGTTGTCATAATAATCAGCTGCAATGATAGGGGTAGTAGAAAATTTTTCTATTAATTTTTGTAAAGGCACGGCGCCAATGGTCATGATGACGTCTGGTCGTATGCTATGAATTTTTCCCATCAGGGACAGTTCGCTATCAGGACTGTATTTGTAAGCAGAGACTTTGTGTTTGACCAAAGAAGAAAAACCAGCAAAATATTTTTGGCCAAAGGCAGTATGATCACCTTGAATTACAACAATGCTGCCTGCCTGCACGATGGTCAGCAAACTAAACAAGAATATAAAAAAAGAAACTCTATAGTGCATATGTTCTCTATTATGGCTGGTTATGAATAAGCTGGCAAGACAAACAATATAGAAAAAAGGCTTTTAGAAGTTTTTACAGCATCTAAATCCCAGATCAGGCTCTTGTAAGTCTGCATCCAATTCAATGTGTGCAGAACAGCGAGCTTGATACAAAGGTCTTTGCATTGAGCCGCCTTTGGCTACATAAGTGTTGGGACTGTGTTTGCCAGCGCTTTGAGTCCATTCAAGGACATTTCCACTGAGATTGTAGATATCCAAACTGTTTTTGCAAGCGCTTTTGGAGGAATTGCTCAAGAGTTCAAGCGTTTCAAAAGTGTCATTTTGAATGGCGCATTGGCTTTCTTCAAATGATGTAGAAAAACCATATTTGCTGTCTTCTAAGGATTTGCAGGCATATTCCCATTCTTGCACGGTACACAGTCTTTTGCCTTGTTGTTGGCAGGACTTTTGCGCGTGATGCCATGAAATATTGATATCTGGAGTGGAAGCTTTTTTAGTGCTGTATTCAAATTGATCCATGCAAAAACTTTTAACTTTGCTTTCTTGGGCCAAAGGTTCAGTTAAGTCATTGCGATCAGGATCATTTTCATCTGAGCCATATTGAAAAGAACCTCCTTGCACTTTTTTCATCCCAGCTGGACATTGTTTTACAATTTCTTGTTGGGCGCCTTTTTTTAGGGTTTCCAATTCATCCAAAGCTTCTTCTAGGGCTTGGGCTTTTTCTTGATTTTCTTGTTTAAGAGAGGCCACATCTTTTTGTAGCTCTTGAATGGTTTGTTCTGCTTCTAGGTCTTGATGAATTTTTTCTTGTCTTTGCTTAAGTTGCTTCATGTCATTGAGGTCATTGGTGACAACAGTTGAACCCGTCCCTGTAGAAATTGTAGGATTTTCGTCCAATAAAGGTTCCTTTTCTGCGTTTGAACTGAATTGCTCAAGGCTATGCTCCTCAGTATTTAAAGAGTTTAGGGATAAAGGATCAGTATTTGTTGGTGGATAGGGTTGTGCAGAAGGGCTGTCTGGGCTAGGAGCTAGTTTTTCTTGGTTTTTAACTACTATGGGTTTGGGTTGTACTGAGTTGTTGACGGCTAAGAAAAATGAACTGGCTACACTGATAAACAGTAAAACAATAAGGATCCCAAAGGTGTATTGTTTTCTTTGGCCCTCAAATAAATAAACCGACGCAAGTTGAAACCATTCTTTTATTCTATGAATCAACAAGGGCTCTTTTTTATGGCGTTGTTGTTCCACTTCATGATCAATGGAGCTTAAATCATCAGGCCGCACTTCTGTTTGGGCGGAAATTTCTTCAATCAAGTGTCCTGGGACATCCAACAATGACGGAGTTTTATTGAGTTGGCTGGCTTCTGTGCTGCTTTCTTTGGGGAATTGGCTATGCATTAAGTTGGATAGCTCCAGGGCCAACTCATCCATGCTGTATTTTTTGATGGATTCAGATAGTTTTTGAATGACTTCAGTACAATTGTTAGGTCGTGCCCAAGGGTCTTTTTCTAAGAGTTGCATGACACTCTGATTTAAATAGTCAGAAATATCTGGGGCCAAGGATTTAAGCGGCTCAATTTGCGCTTTGCGGATGCGCTTGTAGCGTTCACTGGTGTTTTCTGAATTGTAGACTTTTTCACCAGAGATCAATTCATATAAAATAATACCCAAAGAAAAGATGTCAGAGCGTCTATCCAAGTTTTTACCCATGGCCTGCTCAGGTGACATATAACTCAGCTTGCCTTGAACTTTACCGGGTTGGGTTTTTGATAACTTGATGCTGGCTTTGGCAATACCAAAATCCGTCAGTTTAACTTGGCCATCATGGGCAATAAGAATATTTTGCGGACTGATATCTCTATGCACCAACTCTAAAGTGTTATCATCATCCTGTTTGATTTGATGGGCATACTCCAGGGCCTTGGCCACTTGCAAAGCAATATAAATGGCTAGGTGTCTAGGAAAAAGGTTCTGAGATTTTAAGGTTTTTCTAAATAAGTTTTTAAGATTGCTGCCATCAACAAACTCCATGGCAAGATAATAGGCATCATCCACCTGACCAAAATCAAAGACTTGAACAATATTGCCATGATGCAATTTGGATGAAATCCTTGCCTCATCCACAAACATGGCTACAAACTCTTCATCTTCACTGAATTCAGGCAAAATGCGTTTAATGGCCAAGGTTTTTTCAAAGCCTCTGGGGCCATACAGCTTGGCTTTAAATACTTCAGCCATACCGCCCACCGCAATTCTACGGGTCAGCAGGTATTTGCCAAATTTTATGGGATAACGATAAGACATTAAGGCTTTGTTTTTCCTCGTTTTTTTCTTGTTAGGCGCACTTTTTTTATTCCTTGTCTACAGCCTAACTTCAGTTTATAACTCATTTTCATCATGACATCATCACAACATCAACACCCAGAACACCCCTTAGGTGCCATTATCCTTGCCGCCGGCAAAGGAACACGCATGGACTCCAATATTGCAAAAGTATTGCATAAAATAGCAGGAAAACCCATGCTTCACTATGTTATTCGCACTGCGCAACAATTGCAAGCATCAAAAACAGCAGTGGTTATTGGCCATCAGGCCGATCAAGTCCAAGATTACTTTAAGGCTGAAAAAAACATTGATTGGGTGATGCAAAATAACCCCAAAGGCACAGGAGATGCTGTGGCCAGAGCCAAAGAGATCTTTACTGATTTTTCAGGCCCCATTGTGATTTTGTACGGGGATATACCTGGTATAAGAGTAGAGACCTTGCGTCGTTTATGGATGATGCATGAGTCCGGAAATCATGCTTTAACCATACTTACCGCAGAATTAGATGATCCCACTGGCTATGGAAGGGTGATTGTTAATGCTGATGGCAGCGTCTCAAAAATAGTGGAACACCGAGATGCCACAGCTTATGAGCGCGAAATTTATGAAATCAATACCGGCATAGGCATTTATGATTCCAAGTTTTTGTGGGAGAATATCACGCAACTTAAGCCAGCCAACAAGCAAAATGAGCTGTATTTGACCGATTTGGTAGAAATGGCCCGCAGCCAAAATTTACGGGTAGGGCGCATGGTTTTAAAAGAATCTCTGGAAATCATGGGAATCAATGACAGAAGCGCCTTAGCGGATGTAACCCGATTTTTCTTTGATGAAAAAGCCTCTTATTTTCTGGATAACGGCGTTCATTTAGAAGATCCAGCCAGTATTACGCTTGAGTCAGATGTTAAAATTGGTCAAGACTCTACTTTACAAGGAGAAGTCATTGTCAGAGGCCAAAGCCAGTTGGGTGAAAATACCCAAATTGCTTCTGGCACCTGCATTATTAACAGTCAATTGGGCAATGGGGTGAAGGTGGCCAATAATTGTAGCATTTACCAGGCTGAGCTTGGTGAAAACGTGAGGGTAGGGGCAAACACGGTTTTAGGAGAAGAGTAGCCCATGTGTGGAATTGCCGGTTACATTGGTGAGCAAAACGCCAAAGACATTGTCATCAACAATTTAAAAAAACTAGAATACCGTGGTTATGATTCAACCGGGATTGCGGTTTTAGATCAAGACATTTCTGTGATTCGGGCCAAGGGTAAGTTGGTAGAATTAGAAAAAAAATTAGAAGATGAATCTGCTCCCGGTCACGTGGGCATAGGCCATACCCGTTGGGCCACGCATGGCAAACCCAGTGATGAAAACGCCCATCCGCACCGGGCAGAGCATGTGGTGGTGGTGCATAACGGCATCATAGAAAATTATTTAGAGATCAAACACAACTTAATCAACAATGGCGCACAGTTTAGTTCAGAGACAGACACAGAAATCATTCCACTGTTAATAGAGTACAACATGCAGCGCAATGGTCTGGATTTTGAGCAGGCCGTGTTAAGCAGTATTGCACAACTCAAAGGTTCTTTTGCTTTTGCCGCCATGTCTACAACAGAGCCAGAAAAAATTTTGGTGGCTAAAAATGCCAGTCCCTTGATTGTGGGTATTGGCAACAATGAAATGTTTTTGGCCTCAGATATCCCTGCTTTATTAGAATACACGCAAGATGTGGTGATTTTAGAAGATCACCAAATGGCCATTTTAGAAAAAGATCAACTGACCCTTAAAGATTTTAATAATACTGAATTGGACTACCAAGTAAAAAAAATCACCTGGTCACGGATAGCCGCAGAAAAAGATGGTCACAAGCATTTCATGTACAAAGAAATTTTAGAGCAACCCAGAGCCATTGCAGACAGTATGCGCTCCCGCATCAGTAAGCAAGCCGCCAAAGTCAGCCTGTCTGAGCTGGACGGCATGGATACAGATAAGTTTAACAAAATTGTGTTTTGTGCCTGCGGAACCTCTTATCATTCAGGCCTGTTGGCCAAACAATGGTTTGAGCGTTATTTAAGAATTCCTTGTGATGTAGAATTGGCTTCTGAGTTTAGATACAATGACCCCATCATAGATGATAAAACCCTGTGGGTGGGGATCTCCCAATCTGGAGAAACCGCAGATACCTTGGCTGCCCTGCATGAAGCCAAAGATAAAGCTGCCACCTGCTTGGCCATTTGCAATAACATGGACAGCTCCATTGCCAGAGCCGCTGATTATGTCTTGTACACGCAAGCCGGCCCTGAAATTGGCGTGGCGTCTACCAAAGCTTTTTCTACGCAACTGTCGGTTTTGGCCATGTTGTGTGTGCATATGTTACAGGCTAAGAGTAAAGATAAGGTCAGTGAGCTGGTGCATGCTATTTTACATCTGCCAGAAGCCGTACAACAGTGCATAGATTTAAACCTTAAGCTTGCTCCTTTAGCGCAAAAGTACATGCAGTATTCTAGTTTTTTGTTTTTAGGCCGTGGAGATGCTTATGCCATAGCCCTTGAAGGCGCCTTAAAGCTTAAAGAAATTTCTTACATTCACGCAGAAGCCTATGCCGCCGGAGAAATGAAGCATGGTCCTATTGCACTGATAGACCAAAACATGCCAGTCATGGCCATTTTGGGTGAGGGCATTCATCAAGAAAAAACCTTATCCAACATAGAAGAGGTTAAATCCAGAGACGCCAAAGTTTTGATTGTCTGTACTGAACAACAAGTACAAGATTTAAAGCTAGATCAAAACTATGATTGCTTACTTATCCCGCAATGCCACAACTTCATCAGACCCATCCTAGAAAACATTCCTCTGCAACTTTTTGCTTATCATGTAGCGGATCAAAAGGGTTTGGATGTGGATCAGCCTAGGAATTTGGCTAAGGCTGTTACGGTGGAGTAGGAGAAAAATTAATTAATCCCCAAAGTAACCGGGTTACTTTTTTACAGCCAGCTACATCTTTAATGGTAGGGCTTGGTGTTGATAAATCAAACCAAGCAGCACTTTTTATATTTTTTGCTGCTGCCACATGGACAGGGATCATTTCTTCCAATTTTTTTCTTTTGTGGCTCGTCCGATTTTAAATCAATATAAGAGGTCCTTACTAATTCAGGCAGATGCTTGCATTGCTCCTCAAGCTCGGCATCCTGGGTCCAGGGTGTGTAGTTGTATAAAATTAAATCAAACGGAGCTCGACTCTTCTTCAAACTACCTAAGCCCAACCAGTAATCGGCCTTACTTTTATATTTTCTTAAGTTACCTAGAACTAACAGGTGGGTTTTAACTTCTTCTAATGAGTCAGTTTCTGAGGATAAATAGGTAATGCAGAAACGAGTTTGGTATTTGTCATCTGGAGGCATAAAAAAGCTGTGGAATTGATTATCTTCACATGTTTTCATTTTTATGCTTTTAATTAATTTAACCAGACTATTTCTGGCACTCCCAGACAGATCATAGAGATGAAATATGATATCCGTTATTTTATCATTGCCAATTTTCTTTATTTGATTGCATAGGTAGTCAAAGTGATCATCTTTCCATTGTGCTTTGATTGAGTCGCCTTCATCTGAGACTAAAATTGCCGCCCGAAATGGATAATAGTTTCGATCAATTGCCTGTGCGAAGTCGTAATTTAGTGAAACAGAGCCGGCATTATCCTTCCACAACTTATTCTTGAGGTGGTACCCTAAATAAACCATCTCTTCATCGCCCCGGAAATGATTAATCAGGTTTATTCTCTGTCTTATATAATAAAGCAAATCATAAGGGTCGTTCAGATAGTGAGTTACAATTTCAAGATCAAATGCTGTAAAAGCTAAGGGTGATGGCGAGTTTTCTTTCAGTTTAAGAAGTGTATGTGTTTGGTGGGCAAGTGATGGATAGTTTTCAGACGTCACCACAAGCATATAAACATCATCAATTTCCTCGGAGAGTTTTATCTCATTTCCATGCTCGTCAAAAAACTTCGAGGTTCTATCTAAAATTTTTTCTCTAGCAATCCATGCCTGTTCGTACGCATCTTGTACTGCACCCTGAAAATCCTTTTGTAGGGAATGAAAGTCACCTTTTCTTGATAATTTAGTTAACTTTTTGGATTTTACCTGAACGCAAAGGGCTTTGCTGCCAAGAATACACAAAACATCAATATCTGTATTCATTTTACTGTTGGTCGTTTTTACCAAAATCCTTCTGTAGGCCTTATCCCCAAAAACTTTTGATAAAAATTGGAATACAATGTCTTCGCCTGCATTTCCCCTGTTGGTAGAAGCCGTATCTTTATAGGCGGCATCACTTATCATCCAGTAAAAAGGAGCCTCATAGATGGCTTCAGATAAAAGGAATGGTATCGGCAAAAGAAGTCGCTCATCATCCAGCTCAATCAAAGGATGTGAATTTGCAATATTGTATGCACCGATTCCTTTGAAGCGAGAACATTCGGGGTCGCCACTTTTTATAGAAAAGTTTTTAATGAACTGATCACCACCTCGTAGCTCTCGTACCTGTGTTTTTGTAACGGTAAATAAATCTACTAGGTTTCGGCAAAAAGCCTTTTGTCCAGTCCTTATGAATTCTTCACTTCCTGGCTTTAATTCCAGCATTGAGCTGTCAATAAATAGACTTGCATATTGATGCATCTCAGCCAAGTCTGTTACGAATTGGAAGTCTTTTTCAAAATTATCACCTTTATATTTTTTACGAGCTTTTTCTTTTATCTCTTCTTTGTTTGGATTCAGAGAAACATATAGATTTACCTGATCGGATTTTTTATGAACGATCTCTTTAATTTTTTTAAAGATCTCAATAACCTCATTGAATACAAACCCTCGATTAGTTTTCAACCAATTGCTGTCGTACTGATATTTTTTTGAGAGGAAGTCGAGATATTGGAAGTCATAAACTCCTGTGCCAGAATAAAAAATTGGTTCTGTAAGTAGATTGCCCTGATTAAAAAAATTTTGGATGCTTTCCTTAGAGGGCTGCTCATTGTTTTCATGAATTATTTTTTTAAGTTTTTCAAAAAAGGGATTCATGAATGCTTGGTGTAGTTCCTGCATCAATTCACGAGTTCTCTTTTTTGCCTCAATAAAGTTTTGCACTGATTGTGGCTGAGTAAAATCAATGGGCTTTTGTATTAAGAGGCCAACCAACATGGCAGCTTCGTTCATGTTCAGTTTTGCCCACGAATCCACTTTATGTAGATTTTTCAGGTCAACATGGAAGTCTTCAAAAATGATCATAAGAAGTGTATAGATATAACCGGGAGTTTCAACTAAAGCCTGAATGTCCTTTAGAATATCGTCTTTACTTCTTAGCTTGTTCAGCACTCTAACCTTTTATATTTTTGCAGTAATCTAATGACTTTACCTGACAATGATACTGTAGGCATTAGATTATCGCAATTAATTCAGAATGAAAAAGTAATGAAAAGGTATCCATTTACTTTGGCAAATTCCGGGCACAGTCGACTGAATTATAATTGTATAGACGGAAGAATTTCAGTAGCTGTCCCCGGAATTACCGGAATTTTTCAGGAGCAAAGTATTTTATAAATTTTTTTCTTCTTTTAACCTGATTTGAAATAAGTTCTTAGCTATGTGAAAAAGTACCCGGTTACTTTGGGGAGCAGATTTTTTCTAGATAAATATGTAAAAGGTACCCAGTTACTTTGGGGAGCATGTGAAAAAGTACCCGGTTACTTTGGGGAGTTTAAAGTTAATTTATTGAACCGTATCTTTTTTGATTCTAGAGGTAGTCGACTGAGTTTGAATGATAAAGATGGAAGAGTTAAGGTAGCTTTTCTGGGTATTTACATTCGCCAGGAGCTTTAACTTTTTATCTACTCAGTAACCAGAATCCTTTTTTAAAAATTTTCATTTTTCCTCATATCAAACAATTGATCTTACAATACATAAACCCTAAACGTAGTATAATTTTATTAAAAGTAAACTAAAAATCACAGGATACACTATGTATTCTTATTAGGTTTTATTGCCAATTTAGGTAACCTTTAAGGTTAATGACAAAGAAAGCTAAATTACCCAGGATAATGCCAATGCTATCCATTAAAAAATAACCAATAGCTATCCACAAAATATTTGCTCCAGCAAACACAATAAAGCCTAATCTTATTTTTTTCCCTAATAAATAAACGGCCAGTATGCTGAGTAACATTCCAATTGAATCTAAAAAATAATAGCGAGAGATATCCATAAACGTGCTGTTAGATATCTGTAATTATTTAGAATTACAAGAAAAAGTGTCTTGCTGAATGGTCGCAAAATGGAACCTGTTTACTTTAGGGAGTTGAAAGTTTTACTCGTAAATTCCGTAAATTCCGGGGACGTGTACCGTAATCGAAATTATCTGGGTTTAGGACTTCTTTTGAAAGGTAAGTCAAGGTGCCAGGCGTATATTTTGGAAGAGGTTCGTAATATTGGATGGGTGCATTCAAATAATACACCTGGAACCTAATAAATCAATCTATGTTTCTTTTGTCTTATTAATAACTTATTTTTATATACCCTTTATTGTATTAAATATGAACAAGTGTCCAAAAAATGTACATTTTTATCATGGTTTATTATTTTCTAAGTTATTGAAAAATATAGTAATATACTTTTCTACATTTTGGCATTTTATTTGCTAGTCAAGTTTTCATGTTTGTAAGAATAAAACAAATACAATTGTAAGTTTTTTTAAATGAAATTTTATTGTATGTAATGTGTATAGAAAATATAGTTTTAATGAAAGGATATAAAATGGATGTAAATGGTAAATTTAACTTAGATATTCATAAAGATAATATTATTGGTGAAAAAAGAGTAAGCGGCGGTATTGGCAATTAAGTTAAAAATCGCTTTTATAATTGCGGCATTTATTTCAAGTGTCGCAATAGCCAAAGCAGATGTATTTGAATGTGGTCTGAAAATACCTGTTTTAAAGATATACTCGGAATACAATCCGTATAAAAGTAATGATTTAGAATTAAATAGAGTTGCCAAGCAAATTCATAAATCTTTAGTAAAATTTGGACCTTCTGGGGTTATAGAGCCAAGCGTAGCTAAAAGCTGGATAGTTAATTATCAAAATAAAACTATCCAGTTTAAGCTAGACAATTCATATACATTTTCGGATAAAAGTGAGATCAAAAGTATAGATGTTTATAACTCATTTAAGGTGAGCGCATTATATGGGAATAATCTGATTAAATTTCTTGATGAATATGAAAAATGTAAAAATATAAGTACTTGTGATTCGTTTAATATTATTAGCGATAATGAATTTATAATTACACTTAAAACAAAAAATTTTTCTTCTTTCTTTAAATTGTTAGCAACATTGCAGGCATCAATTACAAAATACGATAATAAAATGCTTTTGGGTGTTGGTGACTTTATTTTGGATAAACATGATCACAATAGTCTAAAATTAGTTAGAAAAGGAGTTAAGCTAACGTCTGAAAAAGAATGTATTAATTTTTTGTTATTAAAAAATGAAGACATAATAAAAGAATTTAATAAAGGAAACATTGATGAATTAAGATTGAGTAGTGTTAATGAATCAAAGATAAAAAAAGAGTTTCAAAAAATAGAGTACATCCATCCTTCAGTTATGTTGATTGAGTTAAATTTAAGAAACACATTTTTTAATAATATAAAAAATAGAAAGCTATTTTTTAATATAATAAATCCAGAAGAGTTTAAGAGTTATGTAGGGGGAGATTTTTTCCCGGCTACTGGTTTTTCTCCAAAAGGAGTTATGGGTTATAAAGCAAAAAGGCACGTTAATGTATTAAAAAGTAAAAAATTTATTTCTAATAAAAGTGTTGTGTTTGGTTTTGAAAAGGGAGCACCTCAAAGGTATAGAGATTATATACTAGATAAGTTAAAAGGATACGATTTAAATGTAAAAGTTGTTAGTTATGATTTTAACAGTTTGTTAAAAAAAATGCGGGAGAATGAAATTGATTTTATGTTCAGATCTGTTTCTTTGCAAAATTACGATGAGAGTACAATATTTAGCTCTTTCTTAAGTCATTCGGATGCTAATATCAATGGCTACAAAAACTATACATATGATGATATATATCAAAAACTTTTATTAGCGCATACAAAGAAGGAAAAAAATGATCTCGTTTATAGATTAGTTAAGCATATTGAAAACGACATTCCAGCAATCCCAATATATTATCCAAAAAGAAGCATATATTATAGTAAAAATGTAAAACTTCCCAATGTTACGTCCTTAGCATTGAGATATTGGGAATTTCCGTATGAGGAATTTAATTTTGGAAACTAGAAGTGTGATTTTTTATGATCAAAACATTGTAAAGGAATACATCAATTTTTTGAGGTCAGAGTCAATTAAAGGGTTAATAGAGCATTTTACTTATTCTAAAGATTATGATTCGCTTTCAACGCCGGCTCTAAGTTATTTGTATTATAATATAGGTGATTTTGAGGAGCGTTTTTTAGAAACTTTTATAAAAAAAGACTTGAAAAGGCAAGAGAATGTAACAGGTTTAGATATTATAGAAAGTAATGAAATTAAATACAACAAACAATGGGAGGATTTGTATTTAGAAGCCAAAAAGATGATTGCTACTCATTTTTCAACATTTAGTTTTTTAATAGATCATTTGTGCAATAGAATCAATTACCCTATGATTGGAGATGATAGTGAGTCATTTTCCGATCCTAAAAGATTGGGAGAGTTTCATTATATTATGAGTGGACAAAGTTCTTTTAAATGGGCAGAAATAATGGTTCATGAAATAACACATAATTATTTGTTTATAATTTCTTCTTTGCCAGGATTTAGTAGTTTAGCACAATGGGAAAAATCTGTAGATTTATCATTGAAAGATACCAAAAGACCTTTGATTGGTTTGTTTCATGGTGTATTTGCACAAGTTTCAATGATAAAGCTTTCATTAAATATAATACAATCAGATTCAAAAAATAAAATAAAAGAAGAAGCAAGTAGTTTAATTAAAAAATTGTATAGTGGATTTAATAAGGATGTTAAAGTTTTAAACAAATATATAAAAATGAGTTTTGATAAGGGCCTTCATGAATACCTATTGTCAGTATCGCATGAATTAGAAAAAATTTATGGAAGCTGTAAGTAATAAATATATTTTAAGACGACTAGGTTATTTTAATGCTTGGTTTGGAGCTATAGTTCAATTTAATTCAATATGTTTTAGACTCATTGCCGGCATTTTAGGTCTACTCCCTCTAGAGAGCGTAGCAATTATTTCATTTTTTGAATATACGTTAAATTGCTTGCTAGAAGTTCCATTAGGATACTTTGCAGATAAGTTTGGACGTGTATTGTCAGTTGTTAGTGGACTGGTTTTAGTTATTGTAGCTCTTTGTTGTTGTTTTATAGCTATTGAGCTTGGAGGTCACAGTAAGTTAGCACTACTGTTTGTGTACCTTGATGGTATACTATTAGGAGTTGCTAAACCTTTAATTAGTGGTTCAGTGCAAGGTTTCTATCAAGAGTTTTTAAAAAAAAATAATGAAGATCAAAATGAAGAGCACAATTCATTCACATTTTCTATGAAATATGGAAAATATATTTCATCATTGGTTATAATTTTAGCAATTATTCTATTAGTTTTATTGTCAAAAACTAAATACGTTCATTATTTATTAATTTTTGGTGGTTTGTTGTATTTTATTAATATCAAAATGATTTTAAAAGATTATGTTGTTTTTAAAAAACTATACTCAGAAGATATTATTGAATTAAACTATAAAATAAGCAGTTTTTTCCAAATAAAAAATGTAAACGAAGCTTTATTCACGAATATTGTTTTATGGATGATAGGCGCACCTATCATGAGTTATTTGATTATTTCTCTAGGAAGAACTTATGATGGAATAAACTCTAAATATACATGGTATACAATTGCTTCTTTTATGCTTGGAATGCAGACCCTAGGCAGCATACTTAATGGAACTTTGTTGCAAGTTTTAAAAAATAAACTAGATGACAAATATTATATAATATTGTTGATTTTGATACCTGGTATATTGGTAATATTTCCATTACTGTTTGTAAGCTTTAACTCAATTTTTGCCTTTGTAATATGGCTATATTTTTTTGGGGCATTTTACTTTATGGCTATTAGAGGAATTGGAGCTTATTCTTCAAATAAAATATTAGAAGGTGTTGACAGTAAACATTACTCAAAAGTTTTAAGTATGTTGAGTATGGTTGGTTTTATTTTTCATGGATGTTATGATCTATATATTGCAAAGTATAGTAATGGAGCCCCATTTTTATTAAGCTCATTTAAAATGGTGTTAGTGATTTCTGTTGTGTCAGCGTTATTGTATTTAATTTTTTGGAATAAAAAGTGCCAGAGAAGTTCGATCGCGTAATCTTAAAGGTCATTAAATATAATTTGACCATCTTTATATTGTTGTTTTCAATTATTTTTTTTATATCATTGGCAATTTTTTCAAAATCATCGCAAAATATAAAATTAAACAAATCAATCTTAGAAATAATTAATATTTCCAAACCGTATTTGAGAATAGGAGACGATTATACAGTAAACCAGGTTCTTCAGATATTTATAAGTAATCCAGAAACTAATATTAGCCAGATAACTATTGAGAATAAAAATAATTTATTAATAAATATTATTGGTGCAAGTGCAGAAAGTAATAAAGAAGAATTGTCTAAAACTTTTTATTTGTTTGATGATGACGATGATGATCCATACATAATAAAAATAACATATAATGACGAATATTTAATTTACCCACTGGTTGCAACAGCCTCGGCTTTTATAATTATTGTGTTGTTAATTTTAATGTTAGGCCTTAGGGCAAATAAAATTATTTTAAAAAAATCAATGCATCCATTTAAATTAGTTACTAAAATTTTAGAAAATTATGATGAAAATGCTCCTGATCGTAATGAGATTAATAAATTTGTAGAAACAAAAAAAATTTACCAAAAATTAAAAAATCTACATGAAAAAATTATTTTTCAACGTAAGACAATAGAAGATGAAGAAAAGAAAATATATCTATTGTCTATTAAAGAAGATATTGCTCAGCAAGTTGCCCATGATATACGATCGCCATTAACGGCTTTGAATGTGGTTTCTAAGGATTTATCTGGGTTACCTGAAGAGTCGAGGGTGTTACTTAGGTCTTCTATTGAGAGAATTCAAGATATTGCGAATAACTTGGTGAGCAAGAGTGAAATGTATGATCGAGGTGTGGAGGATAATATTGGACAGGAAGTTTTAAGGTCAAAATTATTGTTGCCAATCATTGAAGAGATTTTATCTGAAAAAAGATACCAATTAAAAGACAAAGTACATGTGGATATTACTTTGGATAGTGAAGAAGCTTATGGTTTGTTTGCTAAAGTGGATGAACGCATTTTAAAAAGAGTTTTATCTAACTTAATTAACAATAGTATAGAAGCTTTTGAAGACTCAGGAAAAGTAGTTGTTCAAATAGCAAAATGCATTCGATATGATGAGGTTTTGATTAGTGTCAAAGACGATGGAAAAGGTATCCCAAAAAATATACTACCTAAACTAGGTCAAAAGGGAGTGTCTTTTGGTAAGGCTGCAAATCAAGAGTCTGGTGCAGGTTTGGGCTTGTATTATGCTAAATATAATATAGAAAAGTGGGGAGGACGTTTTGCCATAGAGTCTGAACAAGGTAAAGGCACAGAGATTAAGTTGTACTTACCCAATACAGAGTCTCCAGACTGGTTTGTACAAAGAATTAACCTTAGTGGTATAAAGACTATTATTATATTAGACGATGATGAATCAATTCATAAAGTATGGGATAAACGTTTAAAGACCTATGTAAAAAAGTATAATATAGACTTAAAGCATGCTCGATGCCCAGAGGATTTTAAACTGTTAATTGAGGGTCAAGCAAACTTATTATGTTTATGTGATTATGAGTTACTGGGATTTGAAGAAACTGCTTTAGATTTGATAGAAGAAAACAGTTTAGAAGCTGTATCTATCTTGGTAACCTGCAGGTATGCAGAAGAAAAAGTGCAAGAGCGATGTGAAAAATTAGGTATAAAACTCATTCCTAAGACCTCAGCAGATTTGGTTCCTCTAACAGTTTAATTCTGGCAACTAATTCTGGGGACAGTCGACTGAATTAGAATTATATAGAGAGTTGTGGTAGCTGTGTGCGGAATTAATTGCGGTAAATATAAGCTTATTTACATTAAAATATACGTTGAATAGAGGGCCCAATCACCGTATTTATTCTAAACTTATCACTTTTAGTAAAGTTTCTTCTAGTTGAAACTTTTTATCTAATGACCCAAATGCTAGACGAAACCCAGTATAGCGAAACTCCGGTTTAGGAAAAGGTCCATGCCTTCGAGCTCCACGGCTAAGATCTCCACCACGTGCGAAGGAACCTCCTCTTAAAACGAAATAATTATCACCTAAAGTACCTGAGAGATCATCTGAAAGGTTCGGTCCACCTGGATAGGGTGAATATTGGGTATCAACCCACTCTTCTACATTTCCAGCCATATCAACAACTCCAAAAGGAGAGGCATATTGTTCATATAATGTAACAGGAGTGGTATGACCAATACCCGTTTCATAAGTATTACCTTTTTTAGAGGAAAACGTTTCTCCGTAAGGGTATTGTAGCCGTTCTATGCCACGTGCAGCTATCTCCCATTCATATTCGGAAGGTAGGCGCAAAGGTAGCCCTAAATATTTTGCATACCAATGAGCACAGGACTTTGCATCATCAATAGAAACACCCCACACAGGATTATCATCACCTTCGTTACTTTGAATACTTTCTGGTATTGTTTCATATCCCGATTTGTTTAAAAATATTTGATATTGGGCATTGGTTATAGGATATTTTCCAATAAAATATTCGCTAGCAAAGACAATGTGAACAGGGAGTTCTTTTTTAATCCATATGCGAAACTGTTTTTCTGTATAGCTTTTATCAACCAGATGTTTTTTCCATTCTTGAACACATTGATTGACTTCAGATAAAGTACTCCCAATCGAATAAGCTCTTCTTGGAATTTTTTGAAACTCTAAATTGTACTTATTGAACATGATCCCATTTCATTTTTTATGTGAACTTGATAGAGTAAGCCATTGTAAGAAGAAGCAATAAACGTTTTATCTATGTTTGACGAATGGATCGACGAGATCCCAGAAGAAGATAGACTTAGTTTATTAACAAATTTGCTTTGTTTTAAATTATAAATACAAACAGTTCCATCATAACTTCCCGTTGCCAACCAATTCTTTTCTAGATCTGTAGAGATACATTTAATTGAATGCGAATGTGGAGACGAAATTTTTTCTATGGAATTGATTGACCAAAAACGAATTTTTAAATCCCTACTTACAGAGGCAAATATGTCATTACCAATCCAAGTCGCCCCATTCGCAATTTTTTCGTGACCATTTTTATAATATTTAATCAATGATAGATCAGTCAATGAGTAAAATGAAACTGACGTATCTGCACACAAGCTAAAAAGCAAAGATGCATTAGAAGACAGTGATTTAATTGCATTCTGATGAATCTTAATTAACTTTTCAAACATTATTTTCCCACTATCAGAAATTGAAAACTTCAATAGATCACCTGTATAACTTCCTATATAAATATTTTTTGGTTCTTTATCTGAATCAAATACAAAACAATTTAGAGGAGAGTAATGTTGATATACTATCTGTTGGTCCTTTACATTATATAACGCACCTGTTTGCCCCCCAGCATAAACATTTCCCTCAACTTCAAAAGAAAAGTTAAGAAGACTTGGAACATTTCCAACCTGAGATTGATTAAGTAAAACCTCTCCAGCATCTCCACATGTTAAAAATCCAGCTTTAGTTGGGAATACATGGTTAAGTCCTTTTGTAGAATCATAACCGCGAGTATCCCATGATTGCCTTGGCCAATTCAACGTCACATAAGTGGTGCCGAAAGTTCCAAATACTATGTATTCATCAGTAGCAAAAGCGCATGATCTAGGCCAAACTATCCATGGTAAAATCGCTGTGGACTCTAAGCTAAGATGCTGTTTATCATTGATACGCCAAATTTTGACACTCCGATCATAACTCATACTAACTATGAAACCTAAAGAAGGTGACACAACAATGCGTTTTACTCCTGAATCATGCGCTTTAATTATGGATTTTTTACCGTTTAAAATGCAAACAATCTCTCCTTTATCATTACCAGCGTAGATTGTTTGCTCATTTATGATTGCAATTGTATCCGTCTCAACATTTCCAAAGTAATACTGATTCAGCTCTTGACCTTTTTCATGACACCACTTACGAAGAATTCCATCATCACCTGTAGAAATTAAATGGTCTCCGTCTTTGCTCCAAGCCACCGAAAGTGCATCAGAGTTATGGTGCCCCAATAACTGTGATGATCCTGTTTTAATATTGTGAATTTGTACGGAACGATCTCTAGAAGCTGATGCAATCAACGGCTTGCTAGGATGAAAGGTTACCATTTCAACATCATCTTGATGACTTCTAAAAATAGTGTGATTTTGCAAGCTAGGGATCTCCCAAATACGAACTGTATAATCACTACTGGCTGTAGCCAAAAAACGACCATCTGGGCTAAACTCACACGAGTTTACCAAATGTTTATGCTTGGCTCGAGCTAAAATTTCTTTATTCAATCGATTCCAAAGAATCACTTGATTGTCATATCCCGCAGTTGCTACAAGTTCATCTTTAAATGTTGAGATGCCACTAATAGGAGAATGATGGCCCGATTTATTATTCAAGACAACCCTCCATCAATATCCAATGTATGACCACATACACGTTTCTTGGCTTCCAAATATTTCTCGTTTTGATTGTTTAAATAGGTTTTTGTTGGTACAACTTTATGTACTTCAATTCCATATTGCTTAAGTTGTGCTACTTTGACTGGATTGTTTGTAAGTAAATCAATCTTATATATGCCAAGAGCTTTAAGCATATTAGCCGCAACTTCATAATTTCTCCCATCTTTGTCTGCTCCAAGAGCCTGGTTTGCCTCGTAGGTATCAAATCCTTTGTCTTGTAAAACATAAGCTTCCATTTTTTGGTAAAGTCCAATTCCTCTTCCTTCTTGTCTTAAATAGAGGAGTAATCCTCTTTGCTTTTTAAGTGATGCTATTGATTCTTGTAATTGATTACCACAATCACATCTGTCTGACTGGAAGAGATCACCCGTGAGACATTCAGAATGAATTCGAATAAGAGGAATAGACTTTAATTTATCATGTTCACAAAATGAAATTGCCAAATGCTCTTTAGAATCTCCTAGGCATGAAAAAGAAGAAAAATAAGCTGTTGTTCCATTTAAAGGCATCCGAACAGATGTCCGAACCTTTGGCATTTCAGAAAATTTGATATGTTTTAAATCTTCAGGCCTTATGTTTTTATCCACATAACCCATATTTTTTCTCAACGGATCAGTTGTTTTTATAGAGTTGTTCATGTTTGTTTTTATTGCAGGAAATATACCAAAAAACCAAAAGTCAAAATACGATAAGCTAGCATGGACAAATATCCATTGTTTTAAATTATCTTAAGCATTCTCTTTCTTAAAAGGGGTTATAGTTTATGATGTTTGTTGTAGTTTCTATAGATTTAAAAAATTTCGCTAAAAAAAATACAAGATAGATTAATATGTTTCAATAACGAACAACTTGTATGTAATTGGAACACCTTTAGTGATTCTTGCATTACACACTTATTTCTCATAAAATATTATGTAGAGTTGGAAGTACAATAAGATTATTTATCGTACTTTTCTTGCTCTAATTTAGTTAGCGGGAGTAATACGATATAATACATATTACATAGAGTAATAGAATATTGCATTGTATAGATAAATGATCTTATAAAAAAACCAAACCAATATAGAGATTATACTTTTATTGCAGTAATTAGAGATTTTAATTCTCCAAGTGGTCTCACTTGAATCTCTGCTCCTCCAAGACTTTTCAATAGATCAACAAGCTCTTCATCAGTTTCTAAATAACCTCTATGAATGGAACTTAGATTAATTTTTAAGGAAAACAGATTTGCCATTTTATTTTTGGGAGAGGGTTCATCTAGAGTGAATTTAGAAATCGCAATTGTTCCGCCAATACGTAAAGATCTAAAAGCACGTTGTAAAGCGGTCTTTTTTTCTGTTGCTTTAAAATAATGTAAAACATCATTAATCATGACTAGATCGAATGTATTACTGTAATTCATTAAAAGTACATCACCAACGGCAAAGCGAAATCGATTAAAATTTGGATTTTTATTTTGTAACTGCTTACAATATTCAATAGGTGCCTTGAAATCTAAGATTGTAGCTTGAATCTCTTTATGTTGATTTAGAATTTGTTCAGAATAGTATCCATGTCCTCCACCAATATCAAGAATATCAGAGCATCCATTTAAATCTTGTCTTAAAACGTGAATCATTTCTTCTGCATAGGCTTTATTAAAATCTTTGATTGATTTTAAGTATGATGTAGCTACAGATGAGTCATTATCTCTAAGTTTGATTGAAGTTTGATCTGGCGTACCTTTCATATAATCATAAATCGATAGCCAGCGTAGGTGACGCTCTTTGTAAAGAAGCAAATGATCTCCAAGATAGCTTGAGCCTTTTTGAAGATGCTTCTTGAATCGATCTGAAATTTGAAAACACCCACATTCTTTTTCTAAAATTCCAAGACTTGTTAGTGCATTTAGCAATAACTCTAAATTTGATTGAGGAATATCTAAAATTTTAGCTAACTCACCAACGTTATTTCCACTTGAGGATATATTCCGAAATAAATCTAACTCTAAGGCTGTAAACAAAACTCCAGATTCGAAAAGAGGTTCAGAAAACCCTGATACAATAGCTTGCAATTCTATATGAGATTGATCACTCTGATCTAATTTAAAATTTGATAAAGTTGATTGATGATTTTTATTTAATATCATGGTTTAAGGTTCTCCTGTTGTTAAGTTTAAGCTTGAGCGCTCTGAAGCTTTCGAGCAATGTTAGGTAAAAAATAAAATCCCAATGAAACTACAATTCCAATAAGACCAGATATTGCCCATAAAATTTCAGGACTCCATGCTGCATAAATGAGGCTGCCTAAGACGGGTGCTAGAATATGAGACAATGAGAATAGTGTGTGATATATTCCCATAACTTCTCCTCTATTTGATTCTGGCGCCTGGTTGGCTACTATACCCAAAGCAGTTGGAAATATGATCATTTCACCCGTTGTCCAAATGAGAAGGTAAACAAAGGCCAAAGATTTCCAAATAGATACAGGTAATAAGGCAAATCCGAAACATAATAAAAATGCGCCTAATGCAGCCATGGATTCAGTTCGGAATTTATTTGTCCATGAAAGCAGAGGCATCTCAAACAATAAAATAATGATGCCATTCAAAGACATTAATAATCCAAATTGTACGCTGGATATTTCATAACTATCTCTTAGATAAAGAGGGTAGGTTGTTTTGATCTGGAAAAAAACGAAAGCTGCACCCATCATTATAATACAAAAGAAAAGAAATACTGGATCCTTCCAAGGCCGATCAAAAGTATAGGTCTTTTTTTCTTCAGATATTGGTAAACGTGCAACAAGTTTATGATAACAGGCTAACATGACTACAGCAGCCAATATGGAAGTCAGAGCATCCAGTTGGCAAATCACAGAGAAATTATTTTCCGAAAGAAACCCACCGATAACGGCACCCATTGAACAGCCAACGTTGATAAATACACGGTACAAAGAGTAGGCTCTTGCTCTATTTTTTGGAGGACACAGGCGTGAGATAGTAGTGTTATACGCTGGCCGAAAACCGCTTTCTGAAAATCCAACAAAAAAGATGACCAATATGATCCATTCTATGGTCTGTGTCATGGAGAGAGAAAAAAACCCAACTCCTGTTAGAAAAAGACTTGCAATAATCACTTTTCTAGAATCAATAGAGTCACATAACTTCCCACTAAGAATGCCTCCAATAATGCATCCAAAACCATAGGCCATCATAATTTTTCCAACCATTGTCACACTTTGGCCAAGTTTTTGTGTAACAAATAGGGCCAGAAATGTGATAACCATCTTGCCCACACTATTTGTAAATGCCATTATGGAAAGTATCCATACAGATTGGGGAAGGCCTTTGTAGGAATCTAAATATTTTTTTAAAGTGATATTCATTGTTTTAGTAATGTAAAGCAAAAAAAATTTAGATCAGGTTGTTGCTCAATTTTATGAACAACAACCCTAATCTTATTTAGATATCTGCAATCATTGTCTTTCTCCTTTCTTTTTTTAGGTTATAGCCACGGGTCCGAGTGAAATAATACGCTCATCGTGAACACGGAAAAGGTTTATGCGGCCGCTTCGACCAAAAGTTATAAAGTCAGTTCGATAGCCGGACAGAGCAGTATCTTTTTTTAGAAACAAAATTCCTTTACTATAGTCCATACTATCTCCGTGGATATCTAGTCGCTTTCCAGAAGCAAAATCAAAAAGATAAATGTCTCTTGAGTAGCTAATTGCAACGATGTATCTACTGTTGATATCCCAATCAAAATCTTCCATTGTATTAGAAACTTTAGCAACAAGTGTTAAAGAGCTTTGCGCTTTTTGGTTTAATTGACGAAGGCTGCCACTAGATGCAACAAAGAGTCTATTTGAATCGTACCATTTTAACCTTTTTATAAAACGGCACTCTGTGGATACTTTTTCTATTTTATGCTCAGATAAATTTAAAAAATAAACAAAATTCATGCGGGTTCCAACGGCTAAGGTTGTGTCATCTTCATTTAGAGCAACTGCCCATACAGGCATTTCAAACTGTTGAATACTGGTTGCTGTACCAAGACTTATATCAACTTTGTACACGTGCGAATCCTCACACGCTACATATACAGCTTTACGAGATTGAGAGTATACCAAGTCACGTACGGCTGCTGGCAATTTACAAAGTGTAGTTGAGTTTTCTGGTTTAGATAAAACGAGACTCCCGTCTGATCTTCCTAGAAGAACTTGGCCGTCTTCACCAACAGAAATGACTCGTTTTGTGTAATATTTTGAGTCCGCTTCAAACTGGATTTTTTTACTTAAAAATGTGGTTGAGCGTTGGTTAAAATCGCTGCCTGTTGCCTCTAAAAGACGCCAGTAATCACCTTCTCCAGCTAGGATGAAGTTATTTTGTAAAATAATTCCGCTCCACAGAGCATCAGGAGTGTCCTTGATAATGCCTATACTCTTACCATCGTTAATATTTACTTTATACAACCCTCCATTTCGGCAATTAACAATCATAAGGGATGGATCACGTTCAAGTGTCTTTATCCAACGACATTTGAAAGGTGCTTTCCATATTGTACCTAAGGACTCACATGTATCAGGATCAATTTCATAAATGTTTCGGTCAAAACTTGAACAAAAAGCTCTACGTTCTTTTCTATTCAATGTGACATGCTCCAGATGATCCTTTGCTACCAAAGGTCCTTGGGTGACAGGTTCAGTATCAGTTATACTGAAACGAATGATGCGCTGACCATCGCTAGCAATAAGATAATTTCCATCACTTAGATGTTCAAACCAATGAAGGGCTTGATTTCGATTGCCCTTACCAAAGTCCCACTCCTTAATAACCTTGCCTCCATCTGTAAGTGCAGCATGGCCTCTAATTGAAGCAACTAAGAGTTGATCACTATTTTCCACATATTGAGTAGTGATAACATCTAGGTTTTTAAAGATACGACTGCAATGTAGAAGATTGTATGATTGATCAGATATATCAATTTCAAACACTCCAGAGTTACCACTATGCCCAGCAAGACGTTTTTTTGTCTTATGCCAGCACAAAGCCTGACTGGTAGATTTAAAGGGAGGTTCATTATCGGGTGGCGAGAAATAACGAGTCTGGATATCCTGAATTTTTGTAAGCTGCCCAGCATCATTATAACTCCAAATAGAAACCCATCCATCTTTACCATAGGCAGCAATTAATTTATGATAACTATGGCCAGCCATGGTTTCAATTAATCCATCATGAGCTTGAACACTGTTCATAACGGAAAAGGTATCCACGTCCACAACTTCGATTTGTCCTGAGTTAGTGCCTACAAAAATAAACTGTTCACTGATGTCTATACAAAATGAGTTCCGATTCCATGCTGACATTTCAATTCCTTTTTAAAATTATTCTTATCTGAATAAAAATAGCAATTGACGTGCCAAAGTTTTAAGAACTATTTCAGGTTGTAAATTTGAAACTTAAAGAGATTACTACATAGGTTTAGCTTATATATGACTAACAATACTAAACGATTAACAACAAACTATTTACATTCATATAGAAAGTTAACCAACAGATGTTTAGAATTGATACATGTATGTACAAAAAATGGACATGCATTGAAGTGATCAGGTTTACTGGAGAGTAAATAATAATTGGGAAATTCCGGGGAGAGTTGACTCAATTATAATTATATATGGAAGAGTTGCGGTAGTTTTCTGCGGAAAAAAGCTGATAAAAATATTTACTGATTATTTGAAGTAAAAAGAGTGTTCATGGACACTTTTATTTGTTCTATAAAGTCTTTTTCTTCTTTTGATAAGGTCTTTGAGTATTGTCTGCCACAACAATTTACAATTACGGTTTCATCTAAAAAGTTAAGTGACCCTTTGTCCGTGGTAATAACAAAGTTATTTATGTATGTAGCGGGTGTTGGTTTCCAATTGCGGTTATTTTGCTTCCACCATAGGTTAAGCTTTTGTTCAATAGACAAAAATTTGTCTGCTAAATCTTTATTTAACTCTAAGGGCTCATTTTTTTTATGTAATCCCGTGTGCTGGATCTGAAAGTTTTCAAACCCATTTAATTTTCTTCCTATATTAAAATAAGCAAAAACAATGCAAATAGAGATAAGTAAAATTATAGAAAAATATTTAAGAATAGATGTCATTTTTTTTGTATGTAAATCTAAATACTGGGACACACTATGTATTCAAATTAGGTTAATGTCTTTTAATTAAGAATCCATTGCGTGTCCTTGTATTTGGTTTAGGTGCTAATCTATTGGATGGCGTCCTTTTCTTTTTCTTTTGCCTTTTTTTCTTCAGCAGCTTTTTTTTCTGCTTCGTATTTTTTGGTTTCTAGGGCTAACTTTTCTTTATTGTTGCGTTGCTGCTCTTTTAATTGGTCTAAGTTTTTTTGGGTCTTTGCAATTTTCTTTTCTGTTCTTTTAAGGAACAAATTCTTTTTCTTTATATCTGATTCAAGTCTTTTGACTTTTTTTTCACTGAGGCCCTCTTTGGAGCTTTCTTTTTGGGCGATCTCTTTTTTGTATTTGCTTTCTTTGGTTTCTAGTTTTTTAAGTCTTTGGGTGAGGTATGCAATCTTTTGTTCTGTGGTTTGTACCATATGTTGTTGGGTAAGCATTTGTTGCTGCATGCGAAAATTTTCATTCATGCGTAAGTGTTGTTGATGGGCTTGCATATGCATACGATGCATAGATTGATTGGCTTGGTAAGCGGCACCTTGACCCATGACTAAGGTACAGCCAAAAATCATAAAGATGGAACATGATATTTTAAATTGCTTCATATTGAATACCCTCACTATTGTTTTTTTAATTAAATTGAATGTGTTACTGTATTACGGATAAATAGTAAATCCAATTCAGCTTTATGTACCTTGTATAACAATATATAGAGTAACATGATTTTATCTTTGGTAAAAGGATGAAAAAGTACTGGATTATTTTTCTTGGTGGCTATAGATGTCTTGTTAAGACAATTCTATTATTTGAACTATGAGACCACATGAATTCAGCTAAATATGTAAGCATAACTTTAACAGGAGTATAAGTTAATGAATCAAAAAAACATTAAAAGAACGGGTGGTTGTCAATGTGGGGCAGTTCGTTATTGCGCCAATTCACTGAAAGACAATGCGCATGTTTGCCATTGTCGGATGTGTCAAAAAGCATCTGGTAATTTCTTTGCGCCTCTGGTAGGAGTGTTACATACTGATTTTGCTTGGACCAAAGGCAAAGCCAGTTTTTTTCAGAGTTCTGGACAGGTTAAGCGTGGTTTTTGTGCTCAATGTGGAACACCCCTGTTTTTTCAGCATGAAGATAGTCAGCATATTTCTTTATTTATAGGCAGCTTTGATCAACCTAGAGAGATTGTTTTGGATTTTGAATGCGGTATGGAGGGACGTATGCCGCAGCTGGATCAATTACAAGGAGATTTGCCTAATTATGGCAGTACGGAACAAGCCATGGAAGACTCGGTTGCTGAGATTCGAAACACCAATCATCAGCATCCCGATCATGATTAATCTCATAAAAAAACCCGCCATAAGCGGGTTTTTTTAAAGATTGAATTAAAAGATTAAGCCTTAAGCATTTTCATACTTGGATAATCTAGATTCTAATTCCTTGATTTTGTCATTGAGTGTACTGATATGGCCTTCAATTTCATTGATGTGGGTTAATTCTTTTACAGATCTTGAAACTTGTTGGCTTAGGTGCTCATTGAATTCATCTTCAATGCTGTTATGTGTGGTTACATTTTTCAGCAAAGATTTTCCTTCTGTTTTGCTGAGCTCACCATTGTTAACCAATTGATCAATGTATTTTTGCGCTTCTAACCTTTGCTCTTCCTCAGAGTTTGCCCCTAAAACGACATAACGATGCATAAAATCTGCAATAGACCCTTTACCTTTACGAATAAGATCTCTTAACAGGGTTTTGGGTAGGTTGGATTGAGTGTTTTTTTCTTGCTCAACCAAAATTTGGGTAAAAATTACCGAGGTCACATCATTTTTAGTCTTGTTATCAATGACTTTAACTTCTTCATTGCGTTTAACCATATTGGCAATATCATCTAAAGTAATGTAGCAGCTCTC
This sequence comes from Oligoflexia bacterium, assembly GCA_035326705.1. NCBI lineage: Bacteria > Pseudomonadati > Bdellovibrionota > Oligoflexia > Oligoflexia bacterium. The sequence goes on along the minus strand of DAOLES010000006.1, from coordinate 38,971 downwards.
TGTTGTGTCATAGAGTTTACGGTTTTGATATTTTTTTATGATGCGCTGTTCTGTATTTTCGTTTTTCATAACTTCCTTAGTTTTTTATATTAGGGCTTACATTTCAACAACTTACTTTGCAGTTCTAACATTTTGCGTCAGATTTTGCAAGAGTTTTTTCTCTTTGAGTCATTATAGAACGGATTTTTTTAAAAGCAAAAAAAAAGCCTTAAATTATTTTAAAAATCTAGTTTAGGTATACCCTATTTTTTAGAGAAAAGGTGTAAAAATAATCTTTAACTTGTGAAGTACTAAGAATTTGAAATCTATTGTAAAATAAACTAGTTATAGATTTTAATTTGGTTGGGCAGCATTAGCTTTGATGATTACGTAGGGTTGAGAAGAAAACAGTGGTTGTATGAATAAAAGCTCAAAGGTGGCATTGGTATTAACAGGAGGTGGGGCAAGATCCGCCTATCAAGCGGGTGCTTTAAAAGCCATTGGTGAGATCGTTGAGGGCCAGCCTTTTCAAATCTATTCAGGTCTTTCAGCTGGCTCAATCAACTGTGCATTCTTAGCCAGCCACAGCAAAACGTTTAAACAAGCCACAAAAGAGCTTTGGAACTTATGGGATCAAATAAAATATGAGGATGTATTTCACACCGAAACCCGGTTTTTTGCCTCAAAAGGGGCCAGATTGCTTAAAAACGTTTTGGGTGGCGGCTATTTCAACGATTTTTCCTCAACGCATCTTTTGGACAATAGTCCACTCATAGACCTTTTATCCAAGAATATTGACTTTCTAAATCTTAACCACAATATTCAAAGTAAAAAAGTATTGGGCATGGCGGTAACAGCAACCAATTACGCAAGCGGAGAATCAGTGATCTTTTTTAATGGGCAAAAAAAGACCAAAGAATGGATTAGAAGCCGTAGAATTGCAGTCCGTACTAACCTTAAGGTTGAGCATATTATGGCATCCTCAGCCATCCCAATGTTTTTTCCTCCAGTTTATGTGGACAATGCTTATTATGGAGATGGTGCTATGCGCTCCAGGCAGCCTTTAAGTCCGGCCATTCATTTAGGTGCAGACTCAATTTTGGCCATTGGTGTACGGCGTGCCAAGCCCCAAAAAGAAAAAAGCGAACTTGAACAACAACAAAAACCCAAAACCATTGTTATGGCAGACGTCATGGCCACCATCTTAAACTCTATTTTATTGGACTCTTTGGATTCTGATATTGAACGTTTGAGTCAAATTAATCAGTTTGTCAGTGAGCATCCAGGGTCCAAATTTAAAAAAGTTCCTATTTTGGTCATTAGACCACAATCTGATTTAGGTGCCATTGGTTCAAGCTTGTTGCAATATTATCCAAAAGTTTTACGCTATTTGCTCAAAGGTTTAGGTATTTCTCGGATCAAAGGTGGAGATTTGTTAAGTTTTCTTTCTTTTCACCATGAATTTACTTCAACTTTGCTGCAACTGGGCTATCAAGATGCCTACCAGCAAAAAAAGGAGATAAAAGCATTTTATGCTCAGAACTGAATCAAATGTTTAATGTTTTTGATTGTTTTGTTTCTGAGTTGTTTGTATTTGGTTCAGCTTGGCTGACAATCAAGCGGGCGCTTTTTTCATAAGAGAAATAAGCCCATGCCCATTGAAAAAAAACTATCAATCGATTACGAAAACTCATCAGTTGAAAAATGTGTATCCAGGCCCATAGCCACCAGGCTAAAAATCCTTTTAATTGATAACCCGCAACTTCGGCAATGGCATCTTTTCTGCCAATGGTGGCCATTTGACCACGGTTTTTATAAACAAAAGGTTTGAGAGGAGGAAGATTTTGTAATTGTCCTAGAATATGTTGGGCTACATACTTCCCTTGTGCCATAGCCACGGGTGCCAATGCCGGTAAAGGCTTGTTATCAGGTCCAGTAAAGTTGGCGGCATCACCGATGACATAAATATTTTCGTAATTGGGCAGGGTTAAATCCGGATTAACCTTAAGTCGGCCACTTTTATCTGCATCTGCTTTGAGCCAGTTGGACAATTGCGGCACTTGCACACCGGCGGCCCAGATAACGGTTTTAGAAGCCAGGCTAGCATTGGGTGTTTCAATGCCTTCTGAAGAAATATTTTTTACAGCGGTATTGACTTTTACCTCAACGCCTAAGCCTTCAAGGGTCTTTTGCGCGTGATGACTGAGGTTTTCAGAGTACATGGATAAGATACGGGAACCTGCTTCAAATAGTAGGATGCTAGCATCTTTTGGACTGATATTTTTAAATTCTTTTTTTAAAGCAAACCTGGATAACTCGGCAATAGCTCCAGCAATTTCTACACCGGTTGGGCCACCACCAACAACACAAAAAGTAAGTAAAGCTTTTTTCTGGATGGGATCAGGAGTAGATTCAGCTTGTTCAAAGCAGGTTAAAATTTTGGTACGAATGTTGGTGGCATCAGGAATGGTTCTCAGTGAAGGTGACCACTTTGCCCAATCGTCATGGCCAAAGTAACTGTAGGCTGATCCAGTGGCAAGGACAAGATAGTCATAAGCAATTGTTCCATTGCTGGTTTCAAGCACTTTTTTTGTAGGGTCAACGCCGGTCATACGTGTCATTTCTATGCGTGTGTTGCGTTGTTTACCAATGATATGTCTTATGGGGACAGAGATATCAGCAGGAGATAAGCCGGCAGTTGCAACTTGATATAAAAGAGGAATAAACAGGTGATAATTGTTTTTATCAATAACATGGATATTGGCATCCGCTTTGGCTAAATGCTTAGCAACAGCTATCCCCGCAAAACCGGCACCAACAATAACCACATTTTTTTTACGGTCCACAGCGTATCCATACCTTATACTAGAATGCTTTAATAGAAATTTAGGCTTAGATTTTAAATTATACAATTAAGAAAGCATGACATACCTAGAAACGGTAAGCTCTTTAGGCTTACCGTTTCTATACATCAATAAAAGAAATAAACCTTATGCTTGTTTATGGGCAATAGCTTCAATTTCAACCAAAACATTTTTAGGCAGAGCTCTTACTGCAACAGTAGAACGTGCAGGTTTAACTTGACCTAAATACTCTTCATACACGGCATTGAGTTTAGGAAACTCAGCCATGTCGGTAATGAAAACTGTGGCTTTAATAATATGATTGAATGAACAGCCAGATTGCTCCAGAACGGCTTTGAGGTTTTTAAACACTTGATGTGCTTGTTCTTCAATGGTTTCGCCTACAATCTCACCGGTTTCTGGATGAAGAGGAATTTGTCCTGAGCTAAATACCCAATCACCCAAAGCAATGGCTTGTGAATAGGGACCAATAGCGGCAGGGGCTTTATCTGTGTAAATCACTTGTTTTGACATGTGTTGTTCTCCTTATTGTTAGTTTTTAATTGGTTTTGTTTTAAAGATTAAGTTTGCCTATAAAGGGCAAGTTTCTATATTGTTCAGCAGCATCAAGACCATAGCCCACCACAAAGTGGTCATCAATGGTAAAACCAAGATAGTCAATGTTTACATCTTTTTTTCTTCGACTGGGTTTGGATAATAAACTGCAAAGTTTAATGGAAGCAGGATTTCTCAAACGCAAGGTTTCTAGCAGGGCGCTTAAAGTATTGCCGGTATCAACGATATCTTCAACGATCAGTACATGCTTGTCTCTGATATCAAAAGATAAATCTTGCAGAATTTGTACAACGCCAGAAGATTCTAGGTCATTGCCATAAGAAGAAATACGCATAAAATCAATTCTTATATCATCATCAATGGCTCGAATAAGATCAGAAAAAAAGATAATTGAGCCTTTTAAAATACAGACGCAGATAAGCTCTTGGCCGGCATAATCCTGAGCAATTTTTTGCCCTAGGTCTTGGATTTTTTGTTCAATCTTGTCTTGGGAAATATACGGTTCAATTTTTGAAAAAAATGAGGTCATAAGGGCCTCTCCTCTATCATGTTAATAAGCATTTTGGCTAGTTTTGGTCCAGCGTCGTGGGCTAAGTCAAGGACGTGTTCATGATCAATGAGGTTATCTTTAATTCCAGCTCCATAATTGGTAATCATGGATACACCAAACACCTCAATACCCATATGACGTGCTGCAATCACTTCACTCACGGTAGACATGCCCACAGCATCGCCTCCCCATTGATGAAACATTTTAATTTCTGCGGCTGTCTCAAAGTTAGGGCCCAAGACACCCACATATACGCCGTGATGCAGAGTTAGTCCCAGCTTTTTAGCCTGTTGCATAGCAACTTCACCCCAGGCAGAGCTGTAGGGGTGGGTCATATCAAAGAAACGTGGACCTAAGCTTTCTTCATTTTTTCCAATGGCCGGGCTTATTGCTTGAAAATTAATATGATTGTTGATGAGCATAAAGTCACCCGGATTGTATTTTGGATTCAGTGATCCAGCAGCATTGGTCACAAATAAATGTTTAACACCCATGGCACCCAAGGTTCTGACCGGAAGCACCACTTCTTGCACCGGGCACCCCTCATACAAATGTTTTCTTCCTCTAAGAAAAGCCACTTTTTTGTCTCCAACCTTACAAAAAGCAATGATACCTTTATGACCCTCTACTTTGGGAGCTGTAAAACCTGGAATTTGATCAAAATTAATTTCATGCTGAATGTCCAAGTCTTTTAAGGCTTCACTCATGCCTGAGCCCAAAATGACAGCAACATCCGGAATGAAATCACCACATAGTTTTTTTAAGCTTTGGCGGGCTTCTTGGATTCTCTTTATATCTGCATTCATTTTATTGTACTTCCTTTTTGAGTTGAGAAATCAAGTGTTTTGCCTTACTGGTCCCTAAACGATTGGCTCCCGCTGCAATCAGTGCTTGGGCAAAGGTAATATCACCAATACCACCACTGGCTTTAAGTTTTAAGTTTTCACTGGAGGCCGCATGCATCAAGGCAATATTATCTACACTTGCGCCAGTTTGTGAAAAACCAGTTGAGGTTTTGGCATAATCTATATGAGCCGCATCCAAGAGTGCACATAGCGCAATAATATCAGCGGGTTTAAGATAGCTGGTTTCAATAATAGCTTTTAAGCAAGTTTTAGGGGCAGCTTCTCTGATCTTACCCAGTTGTTCAAATGTGTTTTGGATGGCATGGCTTTCAATAAATTCAGAATAATTGATCACAAAGTCTACCTCATCACAACCCTGGTCAACCAAGGTTTTAATGCTAGCAACTTTGATGGCCGTAGAGCCACTACCAAAAGGAAAATCTGCAACGGAGCAGACGTTTACAGAACTGTTTTCTAAACGTTTTTTGATTAGTGGTACAAAGTAAGGAGGGATACAGACACTGGCACATGAGTATTCTAGAGCAAAATCACATAATTCTTCAACTGTTTGCGAAGAAAAAGGAGGGGAAAGGTAGGTTGCATCTATATAAGAAGCCAATAGAGCTGGTGTTAAATCAGTAAGGTTTGATTTAGATCCGCTTCTTAAATCTGGTAAACCGATGCCTAAATCTTTAATTTTATCTCTTTGAATAGAAATAAATTCTGAGGATATTTTTGCAGCACTGTTTTGCATAACTTGGTAGAATAAAGCATGTCTCATTTTCGACTGCAAATCACAATGATTTTTTTGAATGTTTTTTTTACCTTGGGTGGCTTTTTAGTGCATGCACAAAGCTTTATGCCCCAAGAAAGGCCATTGTTTAATCAATTTAGTTATCCAATAAAAGAACGGATCAGAGCCATTGATGTGGTTGTGGGACAGAAAAAAAGTAATATTTTACTGTTAACCCGGCAAGGAGAATACCCAAATTGGGATTACAGTTTAAGATTATTAGGCTTTGAACAAAAACAGTGGCAAGTGAAGTATCAATACAAGCTTGGTGCAAAAGTTCTGTACTATTCTAGTTTAAATTTGCCCAATAATGAACAAGCGATAGTTTTATGGGATGATCAAGGCATTGTCATGCACAGAACTCAGCAAGGGTCTTGGCAAAACTATCAAATATTGCAATGGCAGAATGAGTTACAAAAACCAACCTTATTTAATCGAAACAATGAACCGGCCTATGTTTCGGTATTGAAAGACCCAAAAAGTCCAAACAACATAAGTTTATTTATGAATCAAAGTTTACATCGTTTTACAATTAATGCAGATACAATTAAACATGAGCTTAATTATCAACCCAAATTACCTTTGTATGTCTCAAGCAGTAGACATAGCTTGCCACTAGAGTTTAAATTTGCTGCCAAACAATCGGTGTATTATCCCAATGTTGCTAAGGGTAAGTATAAAGGCAATGACGCATTATTTTTTTCATGGGTAGATCAAGTGGATATTTTTTCTTGGCAAACGGCTAAACATTTAAAGCATTTTAATTTCAATCAACTGTCTGAGAATGAGAGAGACTCTGGGCAAGCCATGAGTAGTGTTAACATGCTTGACCTTAATGGCGATGAGCATATGGATTATGTTCTTAATATTTCTTTAGGAAGTCCCACGCAAATGCGTTCACGAAGCAGTGTGCATTATGGTCAGGCCAATGGTGAAGTGAATATGAAAGGAGTAAAGTTTAATGCCAATGCCGATAGAGCATCAGGTTTAATTGCCTATGATTTAAATAAGGATAAGCATTATGAATTTGTCAGCGCCTCAGGGCAATTTAATGTGTGGAGTATTTTAAAAGCCTTAACCAAGCGGCAAGTGGACATCACGTTTTCTACCTATGAAGGACAGAAAAAAATGCAGCAGTTTGGACCTGCCATAGCTCAGAAAAAATTGACCTTTGGCTTTAATCTCAATGATTTAAATTTAGAAGGTATTTTGCCCAACATAGAACATGACTTTAACGCTGATGGTTTAAATGATGTATTTTATGCACAGAATAATCGTAAGTTAAGCGTGATTTTACAAAAGAAAGACAAAGAAATGTATTTTGAAAATCAAGTTGTGGGCGATTACGAGGTTAATATTCCTAAGTATCATCGCTTGGGAGACTTTAACGGTGACCAAAAAACCGATATTGTTTTATTCAGCACCAAACCTAAAGAAAATAAAGCCATTACCACCTTAATCAATAATCTTTAACCTTTTGATAGATCATGTTATAGCCGCTACTATGATAACCATTGATCATATTAAAAAAATTTTAGAAGAAAATTTAACCAATGCCAAAGTCATGGTGCATGACATGACGGGCACCAGCGATCATTTTCAAGTGCAAGTGGTATCCAGTGATTTTGCAGGTAAAAATGCTGTGCAAAGGCACCGTATGATTTATGACCTTTTTGGTGCCGATGTAGGCAATGCCATTCACGCCCTTTCAATTAAAGCTTTGACTCCAGAAGAAGTTAACCAGTAGATTTGACGCAAAGCGTTTTTTATGCTATAAGTCAGAAAATTTATATTTACAATTATTTTTGTAAGGGGAAAATCAGTATGTTTACTATCAAAAAAATTGCTTTGTTTACAATTGTATTGAGTGTCATGTTATCTAATCAAGGCTTTGCTAAGATTAATTTTATACATCATAATCAACAATATATTGATTATGTAAAGTCTGGCTTTGATCAAATAAGAGGTAGGTCAGAATTATTTAATAAATTGTATAATCAGGTGGATAATTCAGGTCAGGATGTTTACGTTGTTATTGTAGATCAATACAATGCTGTTTTGTTTGGCTTGCAAGGAAATACTCAAGCAGCAGCGTATCCCTCAGCATACACATTAAAAGAGTTTGGTACAGTTGACCCTCAGTATGCGCAAAACCCTCAAGCTTTGCAATATTTACAGCAGTTACAGAGTATTTCAGGTAATCCTTGGTTGATGGTTAAAACCATAAAAATGCGTGGTACAGATGAAATTTTATATTCTAATATGATTGCCCATGAATTGTTCCATGTATATCAAGATATTATTTCTCCAATTGATATTGATGATGCTTACCGTACGAAACTCAATGAGGTTGAAGCCTATTCATTTGAGTTGGTTTTTAATATTATTGAGAACAACAGTGATCCAGCTTATGTGGCTCTCAATAATATTGGTAATATTATTTATCTAAAAGATCATTTAAAAACAGGTTGCGCTTTGGGAGATCAAGACAGAGTATTGCTTGACGCTGCTTTAAAAGAAATGTGGCAAAAGATAGTATCATTTGGCACAATTTATCAAAGGGTTAACCAAAATACGCGTAGAGATGTGAAGTTTGACGACTTAACAATATTAAGAAATTTCATGCGTAACTAAAATTTTTTATTTACTTAAAGGCATCATTTAAATGCTCTCACCTTGAGCAATGATGCCTCCTTTGAGGACATTTTTGGGGCCGACTGTGTTGTGTCCTGCCAGTACTGTGCCTTTCATAAGTACGCAACCATCTTTTAAAGTGCAGTGGGGGCCAATGAAAATCTCATTCATATCAACATTGTTGCCAATCTTACTACTGGGGTGAACCCAACTTTGGTCATGCTTTTGGTAGTCTTTAAAGTAGTCAGATAGCCATGGGCTGTCTTCAATCAAACGCATACATTGTATATGTGCAGTAGAATAGTAGCGGAGCTCCCCAACATCAATCCAATGGTCTTGGTCATTGACATGGGCAAAAACGGGCAAGTTTTTTTCAATCAATTGTGAGTAAACATCTCGGTTAATACAGAAAAACTCTTTATCCTGTGGCATATGGTTAAAAATTTTCTGATTAAAAATATGAATCCCCGTGAAGTGACCATAAGCGCTGGTTGCAGGATTTTTTTGATGAGGCGTTATCTCAGTGAGCTTTTTGAGTTGGTTGTAACCCACTTTACCATAAGCTTTTTTTGGCGGAGTTAACACCATGGTAGCTAGAGCTTTGTTTTTTTTGTGTTCGTCAATAGCAGCCTTTAAATCTATGGTACTGATAAAATCACAGTTGATAACAACAAAGTCAGAATCTTTTTCAATGAACGGCGCCATATTGGCAATACCGCCACCTGTACCCAAAATAGTTTCTTCAAAAAAAAGTTCAATAGGCAGTTTTTTATCGAGAATAAATTTTTTGAGAACGTTCTTATGATAATGAGTGTTCATAGCAATGTGTTCAATGCCATAGTAATTTAAATAAAATTTTTGAAACTCCAGTAAGGTGCTATCAAAAAAGGGCACCAGTGGTTTAGGTAGCTTGTCAGTTAAAGGTTTCATGCGGGTAGATAAACCCGCAGCTAAAATTAAGGCTTTCATGCTTTATAAAGCTCTTTTCTTTCTAGCAATTGTGCAATAGGATCTTCTAATAAATTTTTGAGCTGCTTTAAGTTTGAATAGCGTTCTAAGGTGTCCTGAATATAAGTTAAACACAAGGGGATATCTTTGAGATAATTGGGATTGCCTTTAACTTGATCAATATAGAAAAATCTACCGGCAGCCTTAAGGTTTCTGTGTGTGGCCACCAAATCAAATTGATATTGAAATTCATCGTAAGAATTATCTTTACTCAGAATTTGGCGTTCAAGCGCACATTGATAAGCATACTGAACCAAGTTATAACGGGTATCCCTAGGAATTTCAAAGTAAGCATCTCTTAGTAAAGATGCAATATCATAGGTCAAAGGAGCCATAAGAGCATCTTGGAAGTCAATGATGGCAAACTGTTCTTCTTTAGGTAAATAAATTAAATTGCGGGCATGATAGTCTCTGTGACAGAGATGTTGCGGATAGTTGGCAAGCTCTATTGAAAGGTGCTCAAAAGTTTTCATCAGTTCTTGGCGATGCGTATCAGAAAGGTTGAGATGAACATCAAGGGCACATTCTACAAAATGTTCAAATTCGCCCAACCATAATTTACGGTCAAAGCATCTGTTTTTGATAAAAGATGTAGAGCTAAGCTGATCTGTGGTCAACGCTAAATCAGCAAGCTGTTCTAAAGCTTTTTGGTAATAAAACATTAGCTTGCTTTTATCTTTAGAAATGAGGTTGAAAAGTAAATCATCCCCTAAGTCTTCTAATAAGATTAATTTTGGGCTGTCATGTTGCGCTAAAATTTTTGGAACTCTTAGCCCGTGCTCATGTAAAAAGTTTTGCACTGCAACAAACTGTTCTGAAGGAGAAAGTTTTTGACTGGCCACAGAAATTTCACCCTGAATGGGACCTTTTTCTTCATAGATCAGCATGAGAATGCTGTTTAACTGATTCTCAAACTTTAGTCTAAAGTACTTTCTATTTGAGGCGTCACCGGGTAGTTGTGATTTACCAGAACATTGTCCAAATTGTTTTGAAAGGTGCCCTAATGAGGCATTGAGATCTTGAGCAATTGGGTTCATGCTGCCCTAGGTATCATAAAGTGCTAAGAGTAAAAATATTTTTAAGTTTTTATTATGGAATACAGTTATTGAGCTCTATGCCAGCAAAGGGACTCCAAGCAGAAAAACCAGTTCTGTTTTCTGCACGTATTTTATATTCAACAAATACCGATGAACTGGGAAGAGCGTCAAAAAAGTGGCGCATACCCATACCAGTTTTTTCTTGTTCAGAACTATCGTAGGTTAGATTTGAAACTTCCGGAAGCATATTATAGTTATGATACAATGAGCGCTGTACTATAAAACGATCTTCACTGTCTGAGTTATCCATCCATCTAACTCTTACGATACAATCTTCACCAGTAGAAAAATCCCATAAATAAGGTAAAGATGGCGTGTTAGGGGCAGCAACAACCGAATTATTCAATGTAAATGATTCTCCATTGGATGAATTGGATTGCCCACAAGAAAAAAGAACAAGGGGTAATATATAAAGAACTAAACTTTTTCTACACATACTAAAATGACGCATACATGAAAAAATAGTTTTTGTAAAGATTTACCCACAATCAAAGCCAGAAGTGTGTTGCCAAGCAGTCCAGCTTGAAACATTTTCTGGATTTTCAGCGCGTATACGATAGTCAACACCAATTAAATAATCTGGCAAAGTCTCGTAAATGATGCGTTCTCCAGTTTCTATGATATCCGTTGTTTCTGGAACATGACTACTGGTTTGGACTTCACTGCTGCCATCCACATAGTAAATGATTTTTTCTATGCTATAAGCCGTTTCATTTTGAGAGTTGTCCATCCACGCCAGTTGGACAACACAGTGTGTACCGTAAGAGTAATCTTCAAGGTTAGTGATAATAGGTTTAGTTGGAGCTTGGGCAAAAGGGTCAAATAGAATAGTAAAGTCTTGTGAATAGCTGGTCAGTTCACCTTGAACAACTTTGATCCGAAAAGTGTATTGTGTACCATGTTCTGCATAGTATTGACTTGAAACAGGATAACTGCTGGAAAGGGCAAGAAAATAATCTTCTTGTGGTCCATAGTAGTAAGTTTTTATGTCAGTAAAATCAGGATCATTGGCACGCTTTCTTTGTATTATGAGAAGGTCTTTGTTTGGGTTATAGTCTGACCAATAAAGATGAATGCCATAAGACCAAGAAAAACTTGTACTATGAATGTTGAACTGGGGTGCGTCTAAAGCGTTTGATGTTTGATTACCATTAAGGATAAACTTTGCTCCATTGAAGGTTTGTGTGTTGCCACAGGCAGCCACTAATGTGAGTAACATTAATAATGAAGAGCGTTTTAAATACGTATAAAATAATTGCATTGTTCCCCCAATAATCTTTATGAAAGGGAATATCACACATTTTTTATGAACAAGTAAAGCGTAAATTAAAAAACCATTTAATATCAGCGTCTTACAATCTTTCTGAAATAATGCTTTGCATTATCTAGTCATTTTTCACTGAATACTTACAAAGTCTATAATTCTGACTCAGATAAATAAGATATGAAGGACTTAATTTGGTTTTGCCAAAACCATATTTGACAATAGAGTGTAAACAATAATATACCATAGCACACTGGATATGAAATGAACTGGCGACCTATTCCGGTTCTAAAGGCTGTTGTTTATTTTACAACGGACTGTGATAAAGTTTTATAAAGGTAAAAAGATTTATGTTTGAAAGTTTACAGGAAAAGCTGTCTTCCACTTTGAAGTCATTGCAAGGTAAAGGCAAGATTTCAGAAAGTAATATTACAGAGGCATTGAAAGAGGTTCGTAAGAGCCTATTAGAAGCTGATGTACAGTATAATGTTGTTCAATCCATTATTGATTCGGTCAAAAAAGAAGTTTTAGGTGATAAAGTTCTTTTGGCTGTTGATCCAGGACAGCAGTTCATTAAATCTGTATATGATGAGTTGCGCAGAGTCTTGGGACAAGATACACCAGAGTTTCCTAAGTTTGGTAGTAAGCCGGTAAAAATCTTAATGATGGGTTTGCAAGGTACCGGTAAAACCACCACCGTGGGTAAGCTTGGGCACTATATTAGAGATGACTTAAATGCTATGCCCTATATGATTCCGGCAGATACTTCCAGACCGGCGGCCATTGACCAACTTAAAGCCATTGGCCAAGAGCATGGCTTTCATGTCTATGATCATAATCAAAGCAATGCCATTGATGTCTGTAAAGACATGCTTAAAAAAATAAAAGGTAAGGAAGTTCCTGGCCAATATTTTATTTTTGATACAGCTGGACGCTTGGCTGTAGACACAGACTTAATGGATGAGCTTAAACAAATTAAAAATATTGTTGAGCCTGATTTGGTCTTGTATGTTCTTGATGCCATGGCGGGGCAGTCTGCATTGGAAACAGCGCAAGAGTTTCAGTCACACGTTGGTTTTGATGGGGTTATTGTTTCAAAGTTAGATGGTGATTCAAGAGGTGGAGCCCTGATCTCTGTTAAACAATCCTTAGAGGTTCCTGTTTATTTTTTGGGAACAGGTGAAAAAGTTGAAAATATTGAGCGCATGCATCCAGACCGAATGGCCTCAAGAATCTTGGGTATGGGTGATATCGTATCTTTGGTTGAAAAAGCGCAAAAGGTAATTGATGAAAAACAAGCGCAAGCTATGGCCAAGAAAATGCGTAAAAATCAGTTCACCATTGAAGATTTTGCTGATCAGATGCGTAACTTGCAAAAAATGGGCGGTATTGATGCCTTGATGGGGATGCTGCCTGGAGCTGCCCAAATAAAGAAAAACTTACCTGTGGGCGTTGAAGAAAAGCAAATGAAGACCATTACGGCCATTATTGACTCTATGACCCCTAAAGAACGAAGAAATCATCAACTGATAGACGGCAGTAGACGCAAAAGAATAGCCAATGGAAGTGGAACGTCTGTACAAGATGTAAACCGCTTTTTAAAGCAATTTTTACAAGCTAAGAAAATGATGAGCAAAATGGGTAAAATGGGGGCCAAAGGCTTCGCTAGATCCAACATGTTTGGTTCACGTTAAAAAAAGCGTAAAAATGATTGAAAAAAGTTTTAGAAAAGGATAATAGGAAGCGCCTTAAGGAGAAATCATGGTAAAAATTAGAATGAGCCGCTATGGCCGTAAGAAAAGTCCATTTTATAGAATCGTTGCTGTTGATGAGCGTAAGCGTCGTGAGAGTGACTATATTGAATTGTTAGGCTTTTATAATCCACAAAGAAAAGAAGAGTTTAAGATTGATAAAGATAGAGTCAACTATTGGATCTCTCAAGGTGCACAAACCTCTGAGACCGTGGCTAAACTTATCAAAAATGCGAGCTAAATTATGTTAAAAGATCTTCTGACAGAAATGATATCCAACCTTGTTGATCATCCTGAGGATGTTTCTATCAATGAGATTGCTGGTGAGCACACACATATCTTTGAATTGCGCGTCAATAAAGAAGATCTTGGTAAAGTGATTGGTAAACAAGGCAGAACCGCCAAAGCCATTCGTACAATTTTAAGTGCTGCCAGTGTCAAAGATAACAAGCGTGCTATGCTTGAAATCCTTGACTGATTCACAGTTTTTATCGGTGTCTCTAACCGAAGAATATATTACTCTTGGAAAAGTAGGGAAGGCCAAGGGCCTTCAGGGCCATTTTTTTGTTGAACTTTATTATGAAGCCTCAGAATTTTTTTCCTATGCAGATTGTGTTTATATTGGAGATCACCTACAGCCATACTCAATTTTATCGGTAAAATTTGAAAAAGATCGTTGGTTGCTTGCGCTAGAGGGTATTAATAATAGAAACCTTGCACAAGCTTTGGTCAACCAAACCATTTATTATCCAAGAAAAGATTTGCCAGAGACCAGTAATGATGAAGTCTATGTTCATGATTTAATTGGACTAAATGTGGTAGATCAAGATGATAATATTTTGGGTAGAGTTCAAGGGCTAATTGAGAGTAAGGCCCATGAAATTTTAAGTATTATAGATTCAGAAACAAATAAAGAGTGGCTGTGTCCTTTTCATGAACAGTATATAGAAGCTGTAGATTTAGATAAAAAGGTTATTTGCTTAAAAAACTGGGAGGAATTGCGTGCAATTTGATGTTGTTACTTTGGTTCCAGAATATATTGAATCTATTCGTCAAAACACATTGTGGCGGCGAGCAGAGGAAAAAGCACTGTTAAAACTTAACTGTCATCAACTTAGGGATTATGGTCTTGGTCCGCAAAAATTGGTGGACGATACCTTGTATGGTGGTGGCCCAGGCATGTTATTGCGTGTAGATGTTTTGGTTAAAGCCTTGGAGAGTATTAAAAAACAGTCAAAGTCTAGGGTTTTATTGGCATCTCCACAAGGCCCCGTTTTAAACCAAGCCAAAGCAGAACAGTTAAGTCAAGATTATGAGCAATTGATATTGATATCAGGGCGTTATGAAGGGGTGGATGAACGTTTTATTGAAGGTTGGGTGGATGAAATGTTTTCCATTGGCGACTATATTTTACCTTCTGGGGATCTGCCCTGTATGGTCATGATGGAAAGTGTCTCACGCTGTATAAAAGGTGTGGTTGGCGATCATAGAAACGTGGCAGAAGACAGCTTTAGCGATCAATTGTTAAAATACCCACAATATACTCGACCTGAAGTGTTTTTGGGCCGAAAAGTGCCAGATATTTTACTTTCAGGCCATCATGAAAAGATTGACCAATGGCGCAAAGATATGGCAAAAAAGAACACTTTGAAAAGACGTCCAGATATGGTAGAAAAGTCGACTACAAAAGAATAGGGCGTTAAAAGCAAAATAAAACCGAACTTTTGAAGAATTGAGGCATATTCTAGGCTTGAGGAGATGAGCTGCCAGAGCGTACTGAAGGTACGTGAGGATAGCGAGTCGACGAACAACTTTGAGTCTGGCCAATTATTCAAAAGTGATAAAGGACTTGCTAAAATACATTAAACAGTCTATGTAGCAGCCGCAGGAGAAAAAAATGACAACAAAAGACATTATCGATAGCTTAAGAGAGAAAAAAGATTTTCCAGAATTTCGTGTTGGCGACACTTTAAAAGTTCACGTTAAAATTAAAGAAGGTGAAAAAGAGAGAGTTCAGGTTTTTGAAGGCGTAGTTATTAAGAAAAAAGGCCGCAATAAAAAAGAAGCCAGCTTTACAGTCAGAAAAGTGTCTTATGGTATTGGTGTTGAGAGAGTTTTTCCTTATGAAAGCGCTAGCTTAGATAAAATTGAACTTGTTAAACAAGGTAAAGTCCGTAGAGCCAAGTTGTTCTATTTGCGCGATTTACAAGGTAGAGCTGCTCAAATTAAAGAAAAAGAAATTATTAAAGAGAAAAGTGCTAATAAAATTAAAGCTCAAAAGCTACGTGGTCAAGCTAAAACTAAAACAAGCAATAAAACAACCAGTGATGAAGCAAATGAGCCTGTTGCTGCAAACGGTAACTAGTTGTTAAGTAAAAGGGGATTTTTTCTCCCCTTCTTGACCAAAAAACGCGGTTTTTGGTCAATGCAAACCCACCCAGGGAAAATTCAGTATAAAAGCTCTTTTCCTTTTTATTAATAAATATGTTTATTAAGGTTAAGTCTCTGTTTTGGAGACTTGACCTTTTTTGTATGATGCATGTACAGTAATGAGCAACTATGAAAGTATCCATTTTAGGTAAACTTTACTCTATAAAATCATCTCATGATTCGGAATTCATGCAGGAGGCAGCGACTTTGTTTGCAGAAAAAATTAATCAACTGCAAAAAAAAATGGGACCTATGTCAGCTGAAAAAATCGCAGTTTTGGCGGGACTAAACTTAGCTGGTGAATTTATTGAATTAAAAAAGAATCATAAAGATAATGCAAAAAAAATAAAAAAAAGAGTTGAACACGTTTTTGAAAAAATAGAAGCCTTAGAGAAAAATCAAAATCAATAATGAAAATTGAAGAAAATAAAGAATATTATAGAAAACAAAGTGTTAAAAAAATCCAAATGCTAAGTGCGAAACAGAAGAGTGACAGTGCTAAGATGCTGTGTGATTTATTTTTTCAGACAATTGATGTAAGTCAAAAAAAAATTAAGGCGGTAGCCTGTTATGCAAGTGATGATAGTGAACTATCCGTTGACTCTATATGTGAAAAATTATTATCCATGGGGATAACAGTTGCTCTTCCACGAATAGAATTAAACAGTATGACTTTTTACTCAGTTAAAGAGATTAATAATTTACAGCGAAGTAGTTATGGCATACGCCAACCTAAAAAAGACACTTTTAATAAAGTCAATGAGTTTGATCTTATGCTAATTCCAGGTCGGGTATTTGATATTTTTGGTAACCGTATTGGTCGTGGTGCAGGGTATTATGATAAGTTTTTAGAACAAAACTCATGTTCAAATAAAGTAGGAATTGCTTTTGATTTTCAAGTTCAGAAAGAAGCTTTGCCCATTGATGTTCATGACATAGTAATGAATAGAGTCATAACTGAAAAAGCAGTGTATGGCACAAATTAGAAATTCTTGGAGAATATAAGTGGAAACAAAGATACTGGTTGTGGGCGACGTTTATGGCCGTCCTGGACGGCAAGCCATTAAAGAAGGATTAAAAATCATCCAAGAGGAGTATGACATTGATTATACCATTGTGAATGGTGAAAATGCAGCTGGTGGAAAAGGTATGACAGAAGAAATTTGTTCTGATTTTTTCAACTGGGGGACAGATGTGATTAGCTCAGGCAATCATGCGCGCTCAAAAAAAGAAATTGATAAAGTTTTAAAAACCAACCCAGCTGTTTTAAGACCCTACAATTACCCAGAAAAAGTTCCTGGTGTTGGTTTACATGTGGGTAAGGCAAAAAACCATCAATCTGTAGCAACTATTAATATTCTCGGTCGTGTAAATATGGCAGAGGTGGCTTGTCCTTTTACCAAAGCTATGGAAGCCATTAAAAAAGCGAAAAAACTGGCTAATATAGTAGTGGTTGATTTTCATGCAGAAGCAACATCAGAAAAAAGAGCCATGGGCTGGTTTCTTAACGGTAAAGTCAGTGCCGTGGTGGGAACGCACACACATGTTCCAACAGCTGATGCAGAAATACTGCCGGGTAAAACAGCCTATATTACCGATCTGGGTATGACCGGGCCTTATAATTCTGTGATAGGTTTAAAAACAGAATTAGCCCTAGAGCGTTTTTTAAATAACAATAGAAAAAAATTTGAAGTGGCCAAAGGCGATGTGCGATTGTGTGGAGTTGTTATCACAGTTGAAGACAGTGGTGTGGCTTTACATATTGAGCAGGTAATAAAAAAGCTAGATCTATAAAATTATTTTTTATTTTATTCTGAATAATAAACGCTTTTATAAATTTATATTTAATGGTTTTTAAGTCTAGTGCACCATTAACTTAAAACTTTTACTAAATCATCAAAGTCATCATCTTCAATGGCATCAATGATATAATGCAAATGTTTCGCTATAATCGATTGTTTGATGGTAAATGAAATTGTATAAAGTTAAAAGTTTTTATTGTAAAGCAGGATGGCATCAAGAATACACTGTTTGGCTGCAGCAGTATCTAGAAAATCTTCTACCACCACAGTTTTATTTTCTAAGCGTTTGTATTCTTCAAAAAAGTTTTTTACTTGTGATAAGCGGTGCGGAGGCAGTTCAGAAATAGATTCATAATGATTGTACTCTGGGTCATCATTGTGGACAGCAATAATTTTATCATCCGCTTCTCCTTGATCCAACATTTTTAAAAGACCAATGGGTTTGGCCATCATGATGGATCTTGGATAAACAGAAACTTGTCCTAGAACTAGAATATCTAAAGGATCATTATCTTCACAATAAGTTTGCGGAATAAAGCCATAGTTGGCGGGGTAATGCACAGAGCTGAATAAAATTCTATCAACTTTGATAAGGCCTGTTTTTTTGTCCAACTCATATTTAACTTTTGAGTCTTTGGGGATTTCAATGATAGCGGGTACACAGTCAGGTGTGTTATCACCAAGTTCTACGTCGTGCCAGGGATTCATATTAATAGCGCATCTCCAAAAAAATTAGTGTTTTAAGGCCTCAAAAATACTTTCTTCTAAAACTTTGTCACTGGGAACACTTTCCCATTGATTGTTTTGAAAAATCTTAACTTGTTTATAAATTCGCAATGTGCTGGCACCAGTTTCATCATCTGCATGGACTGAAGCATTGATACGATATTTTTTTGGGCCGTGAATACTTTGTTCTCTTACTTCAGTAGTAGATAAAATGTATTTTGATTCATCAACAAAGTCATAATTAAAATCAAACTTAGTTTTTAATGTTTCAAGTAACTTTTTAAAAACATAATCGGGAGACTCTTTGTACATGCGTTCTAAAGTATTGTCATCTGAAGGTAAGGTTACAGCACTCGGTTTTTTACCTGAACATGAAACAAATAAAAAAAATGTAAGGGTAAGAAAGACCAAGCCTATTGAGTTTAGTCTATTCAACTTAAAGAAGTTTGGATAAATGCTGCTCATAGTCACCTTCTACCACAGCTTTCTCAGTTATAATAGCATTAATTAGCTTGTAAGGAGTGATATCAAAGGCAGGGTGGGCAACATCTACGCCATCGGGTGCTATTTTATAGGATCCTATGTGAGTTACTTCTTGTTTTGAGCGCTCTTCAATGGGAATGCCTTCACCTGTTTTAGTTGCAATATCTATAGTAGAGCTTGGAGCTGCAATAAAGAAAGGGATATTGTGGTAATGGGCCAGAACAGCTAAGCCATAAGTCCCTATTTTATTGGCGGTATCACCGTTGGCTGCAATTCTATCTGCACCAACAATAATGGCATCTACCTGCTGTTGCTGCATAAAGTAACTGGCCATATTATCAGTTATCAAAGTACAAGGAATTTTGTCTTCTAACAGTTCCCAAGCAGTTAAACGTGCCCCTTGTAAGTAGGGTCGTGTTTCATCAACCCAGACTTTGTTGAGAATATTATCTTGGTTTGCGCTACGGATAACTCCCAACGCTGTTCCCCAAGCTCCCGTGGCAAGAGCACCAGCATTACAGTGGGTTAAGATGTTAAGTTTTTTGTTTTGCTTGAGTTTGTTTTTACATGTTTCTTGTAAAAGAGAACTTCCTAAATTTCCAATTTTTTTACAAAATTCAATGTCTTGCTGATGAATGCTTATAGCCATGGACTCTAAAGCATCAAACCAAGCTTGTGTTGATGGATGGTTTTGTTCAGCACATGCTTGCATTTTATCCAGTGCCCAAAATAAATTAACTGCTGTAGGTCTGGTTTGGGCAAAAGTTTTAAACCATGGTTTAAGTTGAGATTGGGCATTGTCTAAAGTTAAAGTGCTTAAGGTTTTTGCAGCCAAAACTATGCCGTAAGCGGCAGTAATCCCAATGGCAGGAGCTCCACGGACAAGCATATTTTTGATAGCACTGGCGGCATCTTGCGCTTGATCAATTTGATGTTCAACAAAAACTTGTGGAAGTTTTAATTGGTTGACCAAATATAAACTCTGATTTTGCCAGCGAATGGGTTGAATCATTTTAATGCATCTTTTAACAGTTGGTTGACCATGCCAGGGTTGGCTTTGCCTTTGGTTTCTTTCATGGTTTGACCCACAAAAAAACCAAACAACTTATCTTTTCCACTTTTGTATTGCTCAACTTGTTTGGGATTGTTTTGAATGATTTGATCAATGATGGGCTTTATATCATTAGGGTCACTTAATTGCTTGAGTCCCTTGCTTTCAATAATGGTTTGCGGTTTTTCACCAGTCTCTGCCATACTATCAATAATATCTTTTGCTATTTTACCGTTGATGGTGCCATCCTCAACAAAACTAAGAAGCTGCGCCAAGTCTTGCGCATCAAATTTTAAATCATTGATACCCACAGACAACTCTTTGCATAAACGTAAAACTTCTGCCATGACAAAATTACTCAGGTTTTTTGCATTTTTTTCTGAAACACCAAGTGTATTTAAAGCATGTTCAAAAAAAGCAGCGACATCCTTATCACTGGTTAAAACACCTGCATCATAGCTGGGTAGGGCATAGTCAGTAATATAGCGTTGTTTTTTTGTATCTGGGAGTTCTTCTAAGTTTTCTTTAATTTGATCAATCCATGCTTGCGCAATATCAAGGGCTTTTAAATCTGGTTCAGGAAAATAACGGTAGTCGTTGCTTTCTTCTTTGCTGCGCATGGTAATGCTTATGCCTTGGTCAGGATTCCAAAGACGCGTTTCTTGGTGAATCTCTTCATCATTATCAAGCGCCAAACTTTGTCTTTCAATTTCATATTCAATGGCTTTTTGTACATGCTTAAAGGAGTTCATATTTTTAACTTCAACTTTTGTACCTAAAGTTTTTGAACCAATAGGACGAATAGAAACGTTGGCATCACAACGTAAACTACCTTCTTCCATGTTGCCATCACAGACATTGATGTAACGCAAAATATTACGTAGTTTTTTTAGATAAGCAGAAGCTTGCTCCCCAGAGCTCATACAGGGGGTGGTTACAATTTCTATCAAGGGTACACCAGCCCGGTTAAGGTCAACCAGTGAGCCACCTTTGTTTTCTGTGCTATCACCGTGCAAGAGTTTGCCTGCATCTTCTTCCATATGAATTCTTTCTAGAATTACAATGGTTTTTTTCTCATTGACTTCAATCTCAACCTGACCGCCTAGACAAAGAGGTTTATCAAATTGTGAAATTTGATAACCTTTAGGTAAATCAGGATAAAAGTAGTTTTTTCTAGAGAAAACTGAATTGAGTTGAATATTGCAGTTTAAGGCAAGACCAGCTTTAACCGCCTGCACAATAGCAAACTGATTAATTTTAGGTAAAGCTCCTGGAAGTCCTAAGCATACAGGGCAAGTAGCACTGTTTGCTTCTTGTCCATATTCATTTTTACAACGACAAAAGAGTTTGGTTTGTGTGTTCAATTGTGCGTGAACTTCTAGACCTATAACTGCTTCATATTTAGTGTTCATGTTATTCCTCTTAAGTTTTTAATACTATCCCTGTTGATGAAAGCCTATGGTTTGTTCTAAAACATAAGAGGCTTTTAATAAATCATCTTCGTTATAATAGGACCCAATCAGCTGCATACCAAAGGGCAATTTATTTTCTGATCTGCCAGTGGGCAGTGAAATAGCAGGTAAGCCAGCAATTGAAGCAGGTACAGTGTACATGTCTGCAATGTATTTTTGCAAAGGATCTTTGCTTTGTGCACCCAACTTAAAAGCTGTGGTGGGTGAAGTGGGTGTTGCAATGAAGTTTACTTTTTTAAAGGCTTGCATAAAATCTTGTTGAATTAAGTTTCTAATTTTTAATGCTTTAAGATAATAAGCATCGTAAAAACCTGAGCTAAGAACAAAAGTACCCAATAAAATCCTACGACAAACTTCATCTCCAAAAAACTCTGAACGTGATGAAGCTATCAAGTTGGCAATACTGCTACTATCATCTGATCTTTGAGTATAACGTATTCCGTCATAACGAGCCAAGT
The DNA here is from genome assembly GCA_035326705.1 of Oligoflexia bacterium. NCBI lineage: Bacteria > Pseudomonadati > Bdellovibrionota > Oligoflexia > Oligoflexia bacterium. Next base: position 17,209 of record DAOLES010000006.1, on the reverse strand, counting down.
TGGCTGAGGCTTCAGCTGGAGCAATAACATAATAGCAGGACACACCATAATGCAAATGCGGTAGATCTATATCTTCAATTTTAGCACCTAAACTTTCAAAATGTTTAAGACTATTTAAAAAGTTGTCTTTTACTTCTGAAGCAACTCCATCATTAAAAAATGCTGAGCTGTAACCAATGACTTTACCTTTAAGAGAGTCATTTTGCTCAAGACCATCAGTAGCTTTTTTAACAGGATGATTGAGTGATTTTGAATCTCTATGGTCATAGCCCGCAATGGCTTCATAAGTATAAGCCACATCTTCAACTGTTTTTCCCATTGGACCAACTTGATCTAGAGAAGATGCAAAAGCAACCACCCCATAACGACTAATGCGTCCATAGGTTGGTTTTAAGGCAGTAATACCACAAAAAGAAGCCGGCTGCCTAACAGATCCACCCGTGTCAGTTCCTAATGCCACACAACTTTGGTTTGCCGCTACAGCACTGGCTGAACCACCGCTGCTACCACCAGGAACATATTCAGGGTTAATTGGGTTTTTGACGGGTCCAAAAGAAGAGTTTTCATTGGATGATCCCATAGCAAACTCGTCCATATTGGTTCTACCCAGAACAATAGCCTGATTGTTTTCCAACTGTTCAACTACATGGGCATTGTAATGAGCTTTGTAGGACTTAAGAAACTGGCTGGCTGCAGAGCAAATTTCATCTTTTTGGAGTATGTTATCTTTTAGAGCAATTGGAATACCGGCCATGGGAGATAAATTACTGTTGTTTTTATTCAGTTGTTGATCTACCAGCTTTGCCTTTCTTAGAGCTTCGTTTTCCTGAGTTTGCAAAAAAGCATTGTAGGTTTTGTTTTCCTGTTTAATTTTATCAAGGTAAGCTTGGGTTAATTCCGTACAGCTGAATTCTTTTTTTTTATAAGCCTGGTTTATTTTTTTAATACTTAAGCCTTTTAGCTCATGGATCATGATGCATCTCCTTGCTTTTTACTGTCAATAACATCTGGGACCCAAAAATAGTTTTCTTGACTTGAAGGGGCATTGGATAAAGCTTCTTCTACAGAGAAACAGTGTTCAATTAAATCTTCATTGAGTGGAAGAGGCCCATGGTCAGGGAGTCGAAAGTCAGCATCAATATTATCGGTATTAACTATATTAAGTCTTTCAATATGTTCAAGCAATTGATTGCAATCATTCATCAGTTGTTCTGACTTTTCTTGGTTAAGTCTTATATGGGCAAGCTTACAAAGCTTGTCAAAGTCAGCAGTGTTAAGTTTTTTCATGGATTGGCCATACCATAAGCAAGCAAAATTGTGTAATATTTGTCTTTTCCATATAATTTACCTAAATAAGCCATAGTTTGCTTTTAAATAAGAGACTCGATAAAATCTTGTCCTGTAAGATTTATAGAAAACGTCGGGTAAAACTGTTCACATAGGGGTTGTAAGACTTCCCTTAACAAAAAACAGAGGAGAATATAATGAAAAAAAATATAGTATTAATGGCCTTGCTTGTTGTTTTAGGAGCCTGTGTTCCTAAAACTTCTAGAGTTGGGGTAGCAACAGATGAACCTTTTTCAAGTACAGAGACATCCAGTAAAGATTTACTGACGGTGACAGAAAAAATGGCGGCATCTTTATTGGAATTACCCCAGATCAATAATGCAAATAATCCAGTAAAAATTGCATTTGTAGATGTTAAAAATGAAACCAATGAAATCATCAATAAAAACTTGTTTATTGAAAAAATGCGAACCATGCTGATGAAAAATGCAAAAGGTAAAATGGTTTTCTTGGATAGAGAAATTTTAGATGAAATCAATACTGAAAGAGAAGACAAAAGAGCGGGAGAATACACACACTCGCAATTGGCTAAAAAACTTGGGGCAGATTATTTCTTAACCGGTAAATTATCTTCTATTGATAAAGTGGGCAGTGGAAAGCGCTCAACGTATACTCGTTACGCTTTTAGGCTGACGGATACTGAAACGACGGCAATTATTTGGGAAGATGATTACGAAGTAAAAAAAGTTGGCTCTTACGGCCTTTATGATCGGTAAACATTATAAAATTATTCTTTTAAGCTTTGCGCTAATTGTATTAAACAGCTGCTCTGTAGGACTACCTGTAAAAGCAGTGAACGATTATTATACATGCTCGTACGATGAAGCCTATGATACATTTATAGCCAAAGCGCAAAGCGCAAAAGATAAAGACAAAGCGGTATTTTATTTTGCGGCCTTAAGCGCTGCTTTTTCTGCACAACGTTATCAAGATGTTGTGAGAATTGGTAGCCAGTTGGTGGATTTTTCATGGTCCAATGAAGTGGGTAAAAAACAAGGTAAAGCTTCTTTACTGAGTGCACAAGCACTTAGATATTATAAAGGAGAACCTTTTGAGAAAGCTATGGTTTCAATCTATACAGGTTTGGCTTTATATCAGCTAGGTCAGTACGATAACGCTAGAGCTTCTTTTGCTAAAGCTAATCTGGCCATTGCTAATAAATATAAAAAGACGGGTGAGTCAGACTTTGCTTTGAGCCTATTTTTATTGGCATGGATGTATGCTCAGCAAGGAGAACTTGATAATGCTAATATTGTTTTGAAAAAAGCTAGCGCACGGTTCCCTGATAACCCTTATTTAAAAAGCCTTAAGCAGTTACAACAAAATAATGTCCTTGTCATTCAACAAAGAGGTCTGGTTCCTAAAAAGACAATGACTGGTCCTGGGGACAGTATGGTTGCTTGGGCTCCCAGATCCAGTAATAACATGAGTAGGCCAAGTATAAGTCTGAATAAATTGGTTAGTTATGACTTGTTTGAGGTGGGTGATTTGTATTACCAAGCAACCAGTAAACAGGCTACTGGACAAGAGACAGTTCAGGCGGTTAAAGGCACATTAAGAGAGGCGGCTGTCATTACTGCAGTAGCAGCAAGTCATCAAAATGCAAGTAAAGAAGCAAAATGGGTTGCTCTTGGAGCAGGACTTTTTGCTATAGCCAATCAAAGCCAAGCAGACACACGACAATGGGAGTTATTGCCGGAAAAGTTTTATATGGCAAATATCAAGCTTGAGCCAGGAAAGTACCAAGTACTATCCAGTGCAGGCCAAGAATTTGAGATAGAAATTACTGCTAACAATCCAGCAAAAATTTTGTTTATCCAAGAAAATACATGTAAACCTATGGGGAGTAAACCTCAGTGATAAGGAGAAGTATTATGAAATATGTTGTGGCTTTAGGATTGAGTTTATTGTTATTTGCTTGTGGGGGGCCATATAGAGTTAATACCGTTAACAACCCAATTCAGAAAAAAGAAAAAATAACCATGACAGACATTGTTTTAAAAAATTTAAACTTGGTGTCTTTGTCTTCTAACAAAACAGAGAGTGGAAGACTAAATGTTGTTTTAGAAATGCAAAATGAAAAAAAGAAAGATATATGGACGGATATCCAAATTGCTTTTTTTGACAGCAACGATACAGAAATAGAACGTAGTTCATGGGAAAGCTTTAACTGGGAAAGACGTGCTGTTAAAACTTATTCAAAGTCTGCACTCAATGATAAAGCCGTAGATTACAGAGTGTTTATAAGAAAGATACGCTAAAAGTTTACAAAACTTAAGCTTCTATCATTAAGGCGTTGGACTCTTTTGGTGTGGAAAATAAAAAGCCCTGACCAAGAATAAGTCCCATATTTTTTAATAATTCAAAATCTTGGGTTTGTTCAATGCCTTCAGCAATAATTTTTGCGTTAATTTTGTTGGCCAATAGAGAAAGCATTTTGAGCATTTCTTGTTTAACTTTGTTTTTATGGATGCCATTGACCATAGAAATATCACATTTGAGGTATTTGGGTTTTAATTCAATAATGGCTTCTAGGGCAGAATAGCCTGTTCCTGTATCATCAATGGCAAAAGTAAACCCTTGTTTCATATAGTATTCTGTTGCAGCAGCAAAGGTTGCATAGTTTTCAATGGCATCACGTTCATTGATTTCAAAAATAAATTGACTGGGTTTTTTATTAAAACTTCTTAAATAGTCATTCATTTTTTTACCTTTAAATTCTGGGTCATAAATGGTTGAAGGCATAATATTGATAAAAATTTTATAGGCATCAGGTATGTTTTGTGCAGCTTCAATGGCTTTTAAACGACAGATTCTGTCCAATTCAAACAATAAACCCACTTCTTTAGCCATAGAAAACAAAGCGTGTGGGCTTTCTAAATTGGTTCCTTTGGGGCCACGGCTTAAGGCCTCAAATCCCATGGGCTTATTGCTACTAAAATCCATGATAGGATGAAAAACAGTGCTTAAATTTTGGCTGATAATAATATCTTGAATACGCTCTCTGTACTTAACTTTGATGGCAGGTAAAGAGGCGCGAGTCATATTTTTAACATCTTCAACCATACGTAAAATAGTTCTTCTAGGGTGGGTTAGTTCATTGTATAGGGTAAGAGAGCTGCCGGTTAAGATTTTAGGAATTCTTTTCATGTAAGGTTGTAAAATGGGCATAAACTTAGAGCTGCATTGAAAGCGAATATACTTTGAAAGCTGTTTGATTTGATAGCGACTCAAATAAGCATCTTCACTAAGACTCTCATGAAAAAAGAATAAGAAAGAAGGGTGCCCTACATCAGAAAAACAAACAGTGGTATTGTTAGGATATAAATGGCCTCTTTGCTGCTTTATAAAGTGACACAGTTTATGCAAAACCTCGGTATAGGAATCATAGCCATTTTCATGCTCTATTACATCCAAATCATTAAGAATTAGGATCATTAAGCCTAAAGATTTGTTTTGTTTAAGTTTTTTTTCTAATTTAGGTAAAATTTGAAAATGGTTGGGTAAAGCTTCGTTGAACTGAGAAGGCATCAGTAACAGTATAACATTAAATGGCAAAGAATAAGAAGTACAAAAGCAGATTATGGCATATATTTAACTTTATGATCTCAAAGCCTTGTTACTAAGAAGCATATAATAATATCTAGTCTAAAACTAACAGTTAGCCCTTACTGTATAAAAGAAAGAATAATAGGCATAAAAATAATAATAAAAGTAACCGGGAAGATGCACAACATTAAAGGTGCAAGGAGTTTGACAGGTGTTTTTTGAATCTGTTGTTCTGCATCAAGATAGATTTGATTTTCAACATCGTTTGCAAAGGACTGCAGACTCTCTACAATAGGTGTTCCATGCTGGATAGAGTCTATAAGAATATTACAAAAGCTTAGTACGTATTTATTGGGATAACGCGCATAAATTTTATGGGTAACAATATTTAAAGATGGAATTGTATTTGATAGGGTTTTGAAATCTAAAAGCATATTTTTTAAAGGACTTGGCTGTAAGCATAGGTCTATTTTTTCAATGGATTGATAAATACTTCTTCCTGTTTTCAGTTGGCTTTGCAATAAGTTAAGAAAAAAAGGAAAATCTAGAGTTAAGGCTTGCAACATTTGTTGTTGTTTATTGCGCAATCGAGCAAGGTGTAAAACTATAAGTGTGCATAAAAAAATTAGATAATAAATGATATTGATAGGGGAAATGTATAAAAAAACAAAACTGAGTAGGATTAAACTAGGAATTAACTTTTTTAATAGCCTTATATGCTCTGACGGTGACAAGTTAATTAATAGGGATTTATTAATATGGCTTACGAATGACGTTTGATTATTTGTAATCCAGGGTATAATTTTTTTTAATAAGAAAAAAAAGAATAGCAAGCAATTGATAAAAATAAAAAGTGTCATTGTATTAGATCTTTGTTGATGATTAAATTTATCCAGTATGCTCCAAGAGAAAGCAATATGATGCTTATCACTAGAGATATTTTTCCTATGCTTTGAGTGAATAAAGGTAAAATGAAATTTGGAGTTAAAAAATAAAGAATTAACATGAAAAATAAGGGGAGAGCAATACATACATAAGCCTGTAACTTGCTTTGAGAGACCATGCTGTTTAGTTTGTGTTTAAGTTGAGTAGATTTACGGACTTTTCTGAGCAAGAACTCCATTTGCTTTAATAATGATTGGCCGCTCTCAATTGAGGTCTGAATAGAAATTAAGTAGTGCTTGAGGGTTTTATGTTTAATGCTCATAGCACAGTTGAATAATAAGGTTGAAAAATCCTCTCCATTTTTAAGACCATTTGTAATGAGAGCAATTTGTTTTTGTAAAAAAGGATGAGAATTAGATTGAGCAAGAGTAAAGGCCTGTTCACGACTGGTTCCAACTTTTAAGTGCCGTATAAAAGTATCAAAAAAATCAATACAATAATAATCCATCTTTTTTTTATGATAATCATTAATCAGTTTAGGATAGGTTTTAATAATTAAAATTAAGATTAAAATAAAAACAAAAATAAAATAAAAATGAAAAGCCAGTGAAAGAAAAATTAAAAAAACACTCAATACAATAGTTTTATTCATATATTGCTGTTCAATGAGAAAACTAAAAAATAATAATAAAGTTAAAAAGAGTAGTATACTCATTAAAGCTGGCTTTCATTTACACTTAAGATGTTTCTTAGTTGTTTCTTTTGTGACTCTGATAATTTTTGTAAAAAATTAGGATAGTAACGACACCACTTTAACAATCCTTTCTCCAATTTAAAGATGTCCAAGAGAGAAATATTGCCTTCTTCCATGTGTGAAACTTCAGTGATATGCGTGAGAATTCTTTTTCCCTGATTGTTTCTTTGAATGAAGATAATGAGATCAATGGAAGAAATAATTTGTTCACGTAAAGCCTGACTAGGAAAAGAATAACCAGAGAGCAAAACTAAGTTTTCAATTCTTTTAATAGCATCTCTTGGACTGTTAGCATGAATTGTTGTCATAGATCCACTGTGCCCAGTGTTCATGGCTTGCAACATATCTATGGTTTCTTCACTTCTACACTCACCAACTATAATTCGATCTGGACGCATGCGTAGAGAATTTTTAAGTAAATCTCTTATGGTCACTTCACCTAAGTTTTCAGTATTTTTGGTTCTCGTTTCAAGTTGTATGACGTGAGGTTGGTTGAGTTTGAGTTCAGCGGAATCTTCTATACTGATAATACGTTCAGAGGCTGGTATGAATTGTGATAAAATATTCAGTAAGGTGGTTTTGCCGCTACCTGTCCCTCCTGCGATAAGAATGTTTTTTTTATGTTGAACACAGAATTTTAAAAAATTTGCGCTTTGAATAGATAAAGATTGTTGGTTTATCAATTCTTCAAGGCTTATTTTTTTATGTAAAAAACGGCGGATGGTTACAGTGGTTCCATTTAAAACAAGGGGGTGAATAATAGCATTTAGTCGTGAACCATCAGGTAAACGAGCATCAATCATAGGCGAACTTTGATCCAAGCGTCTGTTAACCTGGCTTACAATTTTATTGATAATATTACGTAAAACCTGTTCTGAAGAAAAAAACAATTGGCTTAAGTGTAACTTGCCATATTGTTCGTAGTAAATGCAGTTGGCTCCATTGATCATGATTTCACTGACGTCTTCAGTCTGAAGTAAGTTATCAATAGCTCCTAAACCAAGATTTTCATGGACAATGAAACTTAATAACTGTTTGTGTCCAGCAAGGGTTTTGTATTGTGGGTTTTTATAGCAAAAGTCATAATAGCATTGTGTGATGAGTGCTTTAATTTGTTGTTTGTTTTGCTGTTCAAGGCTCTGCTTTGCAAAAAGATGATCTTTTAAGTATTGATTTGTGTTTTGAATAAACTCTATATGTTCACGCATATTGATGATCCTTAGTCAAAAAGTGAAAAGTTATAGTCATTTGTATTAACGTTAAGTGTTTTTGAGTGTTCAAGAAGATTACTGTGGTATTTGTCTTTTGCTTTGCCTGAATAAGCTGTAAGTAGAATGAAAAATTGACTTTGTTTTTTTTGAAAACTTCTGCTTTTAAAAAGTTCACCTAAAATTGGAACGGTACCTAAGACAGGGAAGCGCTTAACATTTTTCCGCATTCTATCTTGAAAAAAACCACCTAAAACAACGGTTTGATTGATTTGTGTTTGTGCGGATGTTTGCAGGTGATGTTCAATCATAGCAGGAATACCTTCTATAGAAACTGAGCTGTCCAAGTCACTTATTTTTATTTTTAAGTCTAGAAGAATATTGTTACTTGAATGAATATGAGGTTTTATTTTGAGTGAAACCCCGTAAGGTTTAAATATAACATTAGCCACTCGTTCAGATATTAATCTGATTGGAATTTCACCGCCGGCAAGAAAAGAAGATACAAAGCCATCTCTGCATAATATTTTTGGGTTGGATAAAACTTTGGCTTTGCCATTTTCAGATAAAGCTTGCAAGACTAGGTTTAAACTTTGTCCTGATGATACAGTGCTTTGAATCATATTATTGTGAGTGGCAATGTTTGCTTGGGCTGAGATTGCATCTGGCCATTGAATCCCAATATTTTTTATTTCTGAGTTATGAATTTCTAAAAATTTAACATCAATAAAAACAGAAGGTTTTTGTGAGTTGTAAATGGTTATTTGATCGTAAATAAGAGGGTATAGACTTTTAGCAATTAACAAGACTCTTTTTTTATCATCCGCATTGTAAACATAGCCTTTGAGTTTAAAATAGTTTTTTTCTACTTCAACAAATACATTTTGGAAGTGGTATTGATGAATTTTGGTCTGTAAAAGTTTATGTATCAGAGCAAAAGATTTTTTATCAAAATGGCTCAAATCAATGATGTTATGATAATTTTTTTTTATGCTTTCTAATAAAACCAGATCTTGAGTTTTAAAAAGAGTTCCCTTAATTAAATATTGATTGGATTGCTTTTGTATATAAAGAGTTTTTATTTTTTGAAGTTGTTTGATTTGCTTGATCAGAGATGAAGCGTTGCTTTTATGTCCTACTTTAACAATGTATTTGTACTTTTGTTGATTTTTTTTCCAAATAACCAAAGAGGTAGAACCAGCTTTAATACCTGTTAAAATTATTTCTTGGTTGCTTTCTATGATGGTGACATCTGCAATTTTAGGGTTACCAATAGACACACGTACAATATTGTCACCTGGTATAATTTTCTGATGACCAACATCCAAAAAAATATTTTTTTGTGCATACAAGGGAAGTGCTAAAAGTATTACTATAAATGGTGTCGCCTGAGTAATGCGCATGCTTTAAGCTTAAAGCAATATAAATGCCAGCATACAATGTGAATAAATACATTTAAATCAATATATAACGATGCGTAAATCTAGTAAACGATCGATTTTCTTACGGCGGCGATTGAATTTAAGATCTGTGATATGAAAAGTGAAATGAGATGGTACCGGGGGCCGGAATCGAACCGGCACAGCTTAAAAAGCCGCAGGATTTTAAGTCCTGTGTGTCTACCAGTTCCACCACCCCGGCACAGAGTAGGTTAAGAAACCTTGGTAGACTGAGCTTATTACCGACTTTATCTTAATATTGCGAGGATTTTTTTGTTTTTTTCATAAAATCTATGACTGGGAGCGCTATGTAAATAACATTTTGCTGCCGCAAACTAACTTGGAGTAAGTCAAATAGCATGGCTATGCCTTACTATTTTTCACTCTAAGTAATATCTTTTTTCATTTTTTTTCACATTGATATTGATTATCAATATCCAAAAAGGTATGGGCATAGGGTGAAATTATCAGAAGTCTCAAACAAAAATATGCGGGTTAAGGTAGCAGCGTTTAACCAAGACTACAACACTAAGATTATTGATCGTTTAAAAAACTTGGGGATTGTAGAAAATAAAATAATTTCTGTTCTTCACAGTTTACCTTTTGGTGGGCCTGTGGTTGTTCATGTTGGCAGTTGTGTGTTTTCTTTATCTAGAGAAGTGGCACAATGGGTAGAAGTTGAACTGTTAGTAGAGAGTTAAAAGTCAGAATATGTCAGAAAAAAAACAAAAAAAAATACTTTTGGTGGGTAAGCCTAATTCTGGAAAATCGTTATTATTTTCCAAATTAACGGGTGTTAGGCAAAAAGTATCTAACTTTCCTGGTGTAACGGTTGAAATTAAACAAGCTCAATACAAAGAATTTGATTTGGTGGATTATCCTGGGATTTACTCTTTGGATAGTATTTCTATTGATGAAGATATAGCGATTAAGTCTTTTAACAATGCTTTAGAGTTTGAAAAGGACAGTGTTGCCGCTGTTGTTTGTGTTGTGGATGCTACCCGCTTTGATATGAGTATGTCTCTTGCGTTGGATATAAGGCAGGAATGTTTAAAACATAGTGTACCCATGATTTTGGCTTTGAACATGATGGACGAACTGGATAAAAATCATCTCAAAGTTAACCTCAATGGCATAGAAAAGATGTTGAATGTTCCGGTTGTAGGGATGTCAGCAAAATCTAAACAGGGCTTTTCTGAACTTTATGATGAGATCAGCAGAGTGGGTTTTAAAGATATGCCTTTGCCAAGTTTCAATAAAAGCAAACAAGAGCTATTAGAAGAATTAAATGAGAAGTTTGCCCCCAAGTCAGACATTCTTATTGCCAAACAGAATCGTTTTGACCGAGTATTTCTATCCCCATGGTTGGGTGGTGTGTTGTTTGCTTTGGTCATGGTGATTGTGTTTCAATCTATTTTTACTTGGGCAGAGCCACTTATGGAAGGTGTAGAAAGTGTTTTTGCCTACCTAGGAGCGTTGACCATGGCTTGGGTAGGACCGGGATTTATTAGAGATTTCATTATTGAAGCATTGATTGAGGGTGTGGGTGCTTTTGTTATTTTTGTGCCACAAATTTTTGTTTTGACTTTTATTATTGGGATTTTAGAAGATAGTGGTTACTTAGCACGGTCAGCGATTATTTGTCATAGAATTCTAAGCTTTTTTGGCTTCTCAGGTAAAAGTTTTGTGCCTTTATTGACCGGTCATGCCTGTGCTATTCCAGCTATTTTAGCGGCCCGTACCATAGACTCTCCTAAACGCAGATGGATCACCATGTTAACTGTGCCTTTAACAGCCTGTTCAGCGCGCTTGCCAGTATATAGCTTACTTATTGTTACCTTGATTCCAGCCAATGCAGTAGTGGCAGGTTTTTTTGGTTTAAGAGGTCTCATGTTTTTTGCTTTGTATGCTTTTGGTATCATGATGGCTTTGCTCATTGGCATATTAATTGATAAGTTTTCTTCTAATAAAGGTACAGATGACTATCCTTTTATTTTAGAATTGCCTCCATATCGAGTTCCAGGCCTTAAACCACTTTTGCAAAAGTCATTTAGAGCGGCGTGGTCTTTTTTAACAGGGGCAGGGCCAATGATTTTTGTGGTAACCGTTATCGTTTGGGCTTTAGGTTATTTTCCTAATCACGGTGAATCCTTAGAGCAGTCCTATTTGGCTAGTTTAGGACATTTTTTTGAACCGGTTTTTAAGCCTCTGGGAATTGATTGGAAATATGGTGTGGCTATTTTGGTTTCATTTTTAGCTAGAGAAGTCTTTGTAGGTACCTTAGGAACCATTTTTGGGATTGAGTCTGCTGATGAAAACTTATTAAGCTTAAGTGATAAAATTCAAAACAGCGGGTTTTCTTTAGCCTCTGGTATTGCTCTGTTGGTGTTTTATGCGGTGGCTTTACAATGTGTTTCTACGGTTGCAGTATTGGCCAAAGAGTTAAAAAATAAATGGCAAGCGTGGGCTGTTTTTGTTGGCTATGGGGTTTTGGCCTACATTATGGCATGCATTGTATATGCGCTCTTAAGCTAAAGCTTTGATTAAAGATTGATAGTAAAGACAATGATTAATGTTGATGGCAATGGCCTTCCCAACATTTGTATTTTCTAATGGTCATGATGTGACCAACAAAGAGCATTAGCCCGCCAATAATAAAACAAACTTCTTCCCAAATATGATTGTGGGGATGGCTGTGATGGTGATGATGTGTAGGAGAAAAGCTTTCTGGTGGAAAAAAGCCTAAAGCTGTTACAGCTATTCCCAAAACAAGCAGAGAAAAAATGAACTTGGATTGATGCATTTTGTAATGTCTTATAATTGTCCAAAGTGCTAAGGCCGTCATAGCCACAAAAAAACCAATGTGGACCCATTGGTTTTCAAAATAATGTCCAAGTGAGGGTAATGAAACCAACAAAATGGGGGTTAGCAAGCAATGAATTGCGCACAAACTTGAGCAACACATGCCAATAAGGTCAATGTTCAGTTTTTTATTTTTTTTATGTCCATGCTCAACCACATGCACTAACTATATAAAAGTTAAATTAAAAGCAAGCGCTTGTTCATAATTTTATAGGCTTGTTCTACGGGGAGCAATATTTAGTAAACCCCTTGTCCCTTCGCTTTACTCTAAGTTATATGTTGTATTTTAGTGTGTTGAGAAGCTAGCCATGCTCTTTGGTGTTTTGGGGCTTGGTGAACTCTAAAAATATCAACCGGATGTTGAGAAAGTGCTACAGAAATCCCTACACTTTCATAATCTCTTTCAAAGGCATCCGCCGCAGAGAATAACTTCATAAAAGATTTTCTAGAGTGGCCAATGAGAAGACGACAAGGGATATCATTAAACTGATCCAGGTTTTGTAAGATTTTTAAAGATTGATTGGCAGTTTTACCAAAACCTATACCTGGATCAAAAATGACTCTTAAAATATCAATGTTATGTTGATCCAATAATGTTAGTTTTTGATCAAGCCATTGTTTTAAAAATACAACAGGGCAGATATCCTCTGCTATTACATTGTTTGGGTCAACGGGTGCATTTAGACTATGCATCAAGATATAGTCACAGTTATTTTGTTGGAGTAGGTTAGGCATTTCAGGGTCTTTAAGTCCACTGACATCATTAATGGTATGCAAGCTTGTCTGTTCAAAAACATGATGCACAACTTTGGCGTGCATTGTATCTAAGCTTAATCTTGGTTTTAACAGCTGTGAACTAAAGTGAGAGTTCCATAATTCAAGGAAGGGTTTAATGCGTTCTATTTCTTGCTGTGGAGAAACAATAGCGGCATTGGGCCTTGTTGAGGCTGCTCCAATGTCAAAATATTGAATTGTATGCTTTTGTATATAACATAGTTGTTCAATACAATGATTAGGATTAAAGTCTTGTCCATCGGAGAATGAGTCAGGACTGAGGTTGAGAATATGCATCCATGCCGGTAAACGAACAGATTTGGATTTTCTTTTGATTTCTCTAGCATAGTTTTCTGGAATGTCATTGGGATTAAGAATATCAAGCAAGGGCTTTAAAACAAAATCACGCTCAAGAAGCCTTGGATGAGGGATAGAAAGTTGTTCTGATTCAACAATAGAGTCCCCAAAAAATAAGATATCTAAATCAATGGGACGTGGCCCCCATTTTAAGTTTAAGTCTCTACCTAGTTTGGCTTCAATGTTTTTTATTTGAAGAATTAACTCTTGTGCAGAAAGCTTGGTGCATAGTTTTAGCACCGTATTTAAATAAGGTTGATTCCACTGGTCCGGAGCATTGGTAGGTAGCACAGCTGGAGTTTGATAAATTGGAGCAATTTTAATGGAAGAAGTGACAGCGCAGGTTTTTTTTAACAAGCCTAAAGCTTGATTAAAGTACTGTTGTCTTGGCTCCATGTTTGAGCCGATGGCAATATAACAGTTAGTCAATCCAATCTCCACAGGTATAGCTTACGCCATTATTATAACTGTTCTTGATGGGAGGTGTGAGTTTTAAGAGCTTTACTTGAGCTTTACAATGTTTAGGAATATGCTGTGAAACAATATTAAAAAAACTACGACATAATTTTTCAATCAGTTCGTAATGGTTTTGATCAACATCGGCTTGCAATGCCTGACATAGTTTTAAATAGCATACGGTATCATCTAGATTGTCTGTTTGTTCTGCCAGTGGGTTGTTGGTAAAAGCAATTTTTACAGTTGCACTCACTTTTTGGGCATGAAAGCGTTCTTGTTCAGAATCTCCTAGATGCACCCAAAAATGAAAATCATGCAAGGTCAAGCATGAAGAAGACTGGCTTAGCATGCCAGCTTCTCATCATAATCATTCATTTCTGTTAGAAAGTTCCATAGCGCTTTGGCTGAGTTTTTTGCCGCTTGCAAAGCTTTGTTTTGCTCTGCTGGGGAAAATTGATCAAGCAGATTTTCACAAGCTTCTCTGTGAATAACATCCGCACTTTGATGGACTTTAAAAAATGCCAAACTTTTTTCGTCATCAATAGCATAAAACTTTTTTAAACCGTCTATTTTGGTTTTAGCCACTTCGGGTACTTGATATTCATAGGCATAGAGGGACGCTAAACCTTCACTGTAAGAACTGCGAGCACACTTAAAAAAAGTATCAATAACATGGTTGATAGCTTTTCCACCAGTATGCTGCTGTAAGCTTTCTTCACTAGCACCAACACCTGTTGCAAATTCGGACCAGAGTTGCGGGTGGTCTTTGCCCATTGAGCCTTCTTCTTCATTTAAGTTTTCAAGCAACACTTTTCTTTTGGTGATGTCTTCGCATAAAGAGTGTGTGGCACTGATATAGCGGGGAAAAGCTTTGACATATTGGTAGTATTCTTTGGCATAATGTTGCAAGGTTTCAGGGTTAAGCTGGCCTTCAGTCCATTTTTGATAAAAGAGGTGCTCAAGTAAGTGATAACCAGCAATGCTTTGTTTAAGTTGTTGTGAAAAAGACATTTTTACTCCTTACGTTAATTTTTGTTGAGATTAGTGTTTGTTGTTTGATTTGAAAAGCTAAACATAATAAACAACTTGTTAAGTTATGCTTAACAAGATTGATTTGAATAAATTAAATATTTTCTTTGTGGTGATGGAGAGTAAGTCCTTTAGTGATGCAGCAGAAAAACTCAATGTATCTAGATCTGCTATAAGTCAAGCCATGGCTATTTTGGAAAGTCAGATAGGGTATGGTTTATTTTTAAGAAAGTCGCAAAAAATTTATCCAACGCAAAAGGCACAACATATTTTTGCAAGTTTAAAGGACTATCAGCACTCATTAGCATTAAGTTTAATGTATGAAACCAAAAGTGAAGTAAATATTAAAGGAATGGTTAAAGTTGGTGCGTATGAAGATTTTGCTAAAACTCATTTAAGTAGAGCTGTAAAAAAATTTCAAGACCTATACCCAAACATTGTTTTGCAGTTTCACTTTGCAGCGCCTAGTCAACTGCAAACTATGTTAGAAGATAATCGTTTGGATATATGTTTTTCTATCTTTCCTAGCCAGGGTGTAAAGTCAATTGCAACTAAAAAAATATACACAGAAGACTTGATTTTAATAACTCCCAAAAGCTTTGCCAGTGAATGTGAACAGCTCAATACATTGATTGAATTACCCATTGTTGATTATTTTCCAAAACATGTTTTATTTAAGCGTTGGTTGTACCAGCATTATAAAAAAAGAAAATCTAAGCTCAACATTAAACTTTTTGCCAGCTCATCTGAGATGGTTTTACAATGTGTTTCTGATGGGATTGGGATTGGGGTAGTTCCCAACTATGTGTATGAAAAGCGGCGTCAAAGCATGTTGCATGTTACAAAAATTTGCCCTACTCAAAAAAGTCTAAAGGATTTTATATGGTTAAACCAACATCAAGATCAGTACAGCAGTCAAGCGCATCAAGTCTTTTATCAATTCATGGTGCGGTACTTTGATTCATATATTGAATAGTATTTAATTAATGATAATATATAGTAATCAATGATTGAATATGTTCAAACCTTAAAAGCCTTGGCAGATTTCAAAACCATGCATAAGGCAGCAACGGCCTTGCGCGTCAGTCAGCCAACAGTCAGCAAACGTATTGCGATATTAGAGCGGCAGGTCAACAAAAAACTCATTCAAAAAAATGGACGCAATGTTGACATTACTGCTGATGGAAGGCTTTTACTGGATCAAGTTTATCCGCACTTGCTTAGCATTAGATCTATTTTAAATGCACAGCCCAATAGTCTTAGCACAAACATTCAGGTGGGGT
Organism: Oligoflexia bacterium; assembly: GCA_035326705.1. Taxonomy (NCBI): domain Bacteria; kingdom Pseudomonadati; phylum Bdellovibrionota; class Oligoflexia; species Oligoflexia bacterium. The sequence continues at coordinate 1,266 of DAOLES010000006.1, read as the reverse complement.
TTTCAGAGTCAATTTTAATTGCTTGGGGAGGAGATTTGCTGTCAGCAGTCAACGAGTCTAAAAAAATATCTTTGCAACTTGTGCCGCACGCGCACAGAAGCCCAGTTGTTTTAGATAGAGTTATTTCGGGTGAATATATGTTTGGTTTATGTGCCGGGGGCGCAAATAAAGTTGGTGATATGCAAGTTGAAAAGCTATTTGATGAGCCAATGGTTTTGATTAATCCAACCCTTGATAAGCCTTTAATGGGGATTGAGCAGTCATCAGAAACCATGCAATCCATTGAAAGAAAGCTTAGTAAACAGGGTTTAATTCCCAACCATTATTTAGAATCTTATGCGGCGATAGTTCGTTTGGCACAAAAAAAACTTTTTAAAGCCATTGTTCCCTTAGGCGTATGCAAGGCATTCAACATTTCTTTTAGTTATTATAAAAAACTCAATATCAGTCGTCCGCTGATTTTTGTAGCCAGACAAAATATTTTTCAACGGGAAGATATACAAGTGGTTTATCAATTGCTTAAACGTTTTTTTGCGCAGTAAGCTAAAAGCCAAACTTAACGAAAATAGCCCACATGCATGTTTTTAGGTTCATGTTTTTGTAACATGGCATTGATTAGTATAGAGAATAAGCTCATTAAAAAAGCACCGGCAATGGCAGAAAGAATGTTGCTGATGTAATAGCCTTTAACCAAGCCAGCCACCAGCCAAAAGCTTAAACCGTTGATCACCAAAAGAAAAATACCAAAGGTAAGTAGCGTTAGCGGTAGGGTTAAGATGACCAACAAGGGTTTAATAAAACTGTTGACCAGACCAAAAACAGCACCAGCTGCAACAGCAGCTAAAATACCATTAAGCTCAATACCCGGAATGATTGAAGAAATAACAACAATAGCCAATGAATGCAGAGCCAAACGGCTCCAAAATGTTGATTGAATCATAATGTCTGCAATATATACACAAAGAAAGGTTTGGCCAGTGAAAAAGTATAAAATTTTTAAGTGAAGAATTTTTTGGTTGGTTACTAAGGCAAGTTATTGTCTTAGTGGGTCTGCTATTGATGATTTACTTAATTGAGCATCCACAGCCATAGCTGCGAAGCAGCTAAAAAACAAACAGACAAACGCTTGTGTTCGAAGTGCGCAAGATAGAGCGAGATTTATTGAATTAATAACAGATGCAGATAGGTCGATGAGCTTCAAATAATGGTGCACCCGGAGCGATTCGAACGCCCGACCCCCAGATTCGTAGTCTGGTGCTCTATCCA
>DAOLES010000005.1 GCA_035326705.1 Oligoflexia bacterium | reverse complement strand
CCTGGGTGGGATGAATTTGACGGAGACCGCGTCTTCGTCAAAGAAGGGGGGAAGAAGATCCCCACTTAAATAGAAAACTAGACATTAAAACGGAAATGACAAACATCGCCATCTTTCATGACATACTCTTTGCCTTCTAAGCGGATTAAACCTTTGGCTTTAAGGTTGGCTTCTGTCTTATATTCAAACATATCATCGCAATGGTAGATTTCTGCTCTAATGAAGCCTTTTTCAAAATCAGTATGAATGACACCAGCAGCTTGTGGAGCTTTGGTGCCCTGGGTAATGGTCCAAGCCCGGCATTCTTTTTCTCCAGCAGTAAAGTAAGTAATAAGGTTAAGCAAGCTATAAGCTTCTTGAATCATGCGGTGCAAACCGGGTTTTTCTAAGCCTAAAGCGTCTAAAAACTCTTTTTTATCACTTTCATCCAATTCCATCATTTCTTCTTCAACTTTTGCACAAATAAAAACACATTTGGCTTTACGCTCTTGGGCATAAGCCTGTACTTTTTCTGTGTAAGCGTTACCTGTATTCAAGTCTGTTTCGGGAACATTGCATACAAACAGCATGGGCTTGTTGGTTAATAAATGAAATTCTTTTAAGATAAGGTTTTCTTTGTCGTTACGATCCAAGCTATGTACAGGTTTACCCGTTTCAAGGTGAGCAATGGCTTTGCCCAACAGTTCTTTTCTAAACAAAGCATCTTTATCTTGGCTCTTAGCCAGCTTCTGCACTTTTTCTAGCGCTTTACCAAGGCTTTCTAAATCGGCCAAACATAATTCAGTTTCTATGGTTTCAATATCTGAAATGGGGTTGATGGTTCCATCCACATGTACAACATTGTCATCATCAAAACAACGCACAACATGGGCAATGGCATGCACTTGGCGTATATGTCCTAAAAATTGGTTACCCAAGCCTTCTCCTTGACTGGCACCTTTGACAAGACCTGCAATATCAACAAACTCAAATGTTGTAGGGATGGTTTTTTGGGTTTTAACCAATTCAGATAATTTATCCAAACGTTCATCGGGCACAATGACGGTTCCAACATTGGGTTCAATGGTACAAAACGGATAGTTAGAAGCCTCAATGCCGGCAGAGGTTAAAGCGTTAAATAAAGTTGATTTTCCAACATTGGGCAAGCCCACAATTCCACAGCTTAAAGACATAGGCTGCTACTACATGGATGTGAGATCAATGACAAGACTAAATTTATATTTTTTGTCTATAGAATTAGCCTTTTAGAATAGGGCAATTGTTAAATTTACTGCATTGTGTTAAAAGCAATTCAAAGGGAATGAAACCATGTATACATTAACAAGAATCACTTTAATACTATGTTTTATAAGTACGTTGGCATTGTCAAAAAATCAAACCTTGCGTATTTTTAAAAATACAGCATTTGAACAAGAAAATAAAAAGCTATCACAAGAAGGCAATTATGTTTTATCTGCCACAGCAGTTGAAGAACGGTTGAATAAAATGCTGCTACATATCAATACGATGTGGGAAGAAGCAGATGTGAACTTTCAATTAAAATTTGATTGGGATCAAGTGATTGATCTTGACCCTCAAGTTACGCTTACGCCATCGCAAGCAACAAAAGAAGCTATACAACATTTAAGCTTACAGTATCCGGGGGATATTATTTTAATATTGAGCCCAGATAGTCAATCTTCTAATATGGCCAACGGCTCATTGCGCGCGGCAACACTGTATTTCCAACCAGCGATTTATGCCTACTACGCTTTGCAATCTCCATGTGATGAAGAAGAAGCGTTTATTCGTACTGAGGCCATAGTGATTGCGCATGAAATAGCTCATAGCTATGGTTTGACCCATGATCTAAAAAATAAAAATACTTTGATGAATGAGTCTTTTTCAAAATGCTCAAAAAGTTTATTAACATTTTCTAACGAGGCTTTAGACATTTTATCCGTGACCACACCGTTTATCCATCAAAGTAAAAGCATTTTTTATGATGTAAATTTTGAACAATTGTCGCAGTTGGTTACAACACACAATCAATACACCGATATTTTTGAAAAGAAAGTCATGGATTCAATTTCTGGGCTTATAAAACTAGAAGTTGATTTTGCCTTAAAGTATCCACAAGAATTTTCTGATCTTGAAGGTTATTTTAATCAATTGCATACTGTTTTTGGTCCAGCGGGTGTTAATCCTATATTGGCTCAACACTTTTTGCGCTACTCTAAATACTTGGCAGAAGAAACGCTACAACCTGGACAAGCGGTGGAAGTGATTAACAAAGCCTTAATTTATGCGCCAGGCAATTCATACCTCTTAGCGTACAAATCATATAGATCAGCGCAAGATTTAGCCAATCAAGGAGAGCTTGAACAAGCTAAGGATTTAATGGCAGAGGCTTTAAGTTATCTTAAGCTAACCTTTGAAAACAATTTAGAACACCCAGCTTATAAAAGTGATAAAAACAACATGGAACAGTTTTTAAATTCCTTGGAAGAATAAGGTCAAAGCTTTATTTTGCCAGTTTGTTGAGCTTTTGGGCAAGCTCTTCATCTGCTTCAAGTTCAGCGGCTTTTTTAATCAGGATACGGGCTTTTTTTCTTTCGCCTTTGGTGTACAGCTCAATAATATCCACCATCAGTTCTTTAGAAGCAGATGTTTTTGGTTGTGGAGCAATATTTTTAAAGCGTAAGACAGTCCAAAAATAAAAGATAACACAGGCTAAAATAACCAAACCAAATTGTTTAAACATACTATTTTTATTTTCTTCACCCGCATAACCTTGGTAGGCGGTAATAATTTTTTTAGGGATGGAAGCAAAACCTTGCGCAAATTCAGCAGAAAAGTTTTTGCCTTTTTCAAGCGCTTGATTAAAAGGATTATGTTTTTTTAAGTCAGCATAATCATCAATATTTTGTAAACGGGTTGGACCATCTAAGCCCGGCATAGGATTGTTGTAGTTGCCTGAATTATGGGTGTTGGGTTGTTCGGCAGGACTTTTGCTGGGAGAAGATGGTTTTTGGTTTTTTGGCTCTGAGTTCATTGGGTTTTTAATGATGGTTTTATCTTTGGTGATTTCATGTTCAGAAGACGTAGCATTGGATGCATGGTCTTGCTTATCATTTGAAAGGGTTCTTTCAACTTGATGGTCTTGATTGGCGGTTTTGTTTTTTGGGTCAGTCATTTTTCTAATAGTTCCAGATTACAATAGTTTAACAGAATTTTCTTAGAACCGCGACTTGGAAAGTAAATTGTTAATTTTAAATTATCTGGATTTCCCTCAATATTTTTGATGGTGCCATTGCCAAATTTTGGATGTAACACTTTGCTTCCTATGTTGTAGGGGGATTGGTAACTTGCATCAACTTGATAACTGGGGACATCTTCATAAGCTGAGCTATAGTTGTTTTTTGAGGAGTATAAAGGTGCAGAGGAAGTTTTTTTACGGGTATAAACACTGTAGCCATCTTCGGGGTTGTAAAAGCTGGCTTTGGTGTTAAGACCTGCGTGTTCATTAACATGCACCAAGTATTGACTGGGGATTTCGTCAATAAAACGAGCCACTGGATTATGCTGTAAGTTTTTATAGAGATGCCTACGGCTGCTAGAACTTAAAAACAAGCGTTTTCTAGCCCGAGTCATGGCCACGTAACATAAACGCCGCTCTTCTTCTATTTCATCTGGATTGCCATCTTCTAAAGCCCGTTTATGTGGAAATACACCTTCTTCCATACCCACAATAAATACAGCATCATATTCTAAGCCTTTGGAGTTATGAATGGTCATCATGGTGATGGCATCTTGTTCTTGATCATAATTGTCCATATCTGTCACCAAACTGATTTGTGCCAAGTAATCACTTAGAGAATGTTCAGGGTTGGCTTGTGCATATTCTTGCATAGATCGTAATAGCTCTTCAATATTTTCAATACGGGCTTGGGCTTCAATGGTTTGTTCACGTTCAAGGCTGGCCCGGTATTCACTTTTGTCTAAAACTGTTTCTGCTACATCTAAGATATCCATGTGTTCACATTCTATGCGCAAGGCTTCAAACCAAAAGTGAAACTCGCGTATGGCTTTATGGGCTTTACGATTACCTTCCATAACTGGAATGGCTTGATACAATGAAGAACGGGTAAATTCCGCAGCGTCGTTGAGTTGCGCTATAGCAGTTTTACCAATGCCACGAGAAGGCGTATTGACCACACGTAAAAAAGAGATATCATCATTGGGATTGACCAGCAGTCTTAAGTAACACAAAGTATCTTTGATTTCTTTGCGGTCATAAAATTTGGTGCCGCCCAAAACAGCATAAGCCTGGTTACGACGCCTACACTCTTCCTCAAGTAAACGCGATTGCACATGCGTACGATAAAAGATGGCAATTTCACTGGCAGCAATATGTTCTTGCTCAAGCAACTCATCTACTTTATCTAAAACAAAAGCAGCTTCTTGATAATCTGTATCAGCGTGGAAATGTTCCACCAAAGAGCCTTGTTCTTGATCTGTCCAGAGTTTCTTTTTTCTCCGGCCCAAGTTATGACTGATCACCTTATTGGCCACTTCCAAAATAGGTTTGCTGGAACGGTAGTTTTGTTCCAATTTAACCACCTTGGCTCCAGGAAAGTCTATAGGAAAGTTGAGCATGTTTTCTACTCTGGCACCACGCCAACCATAAATAGACTGATCTTCATCACCCACAGCACACACAATATTATGGTCACCAGCCAAATGCTGAATCAAAGCTTTTTGAATGCTGTTGGTATCTTGATATTCATCAATCAAGATACGTTGCCATTTGTGTTGCAAGCTTTGTCTAACCTGTTCATGCTCTTGCAATAGAACAAGTGTTTTTCCTAACAGTCCTCCAAAATCCAAGGCTTGATTTTTAATGAGTAAAGCTTCATAGGCTTCAACCACACCAATGATGGTTTCACCCAAGTCAAAACTGTTTTGAATATAAGAGACCACTTTGGTGCTTTCATTTTTGGCTTGATCCAAATGATAGGCAATGAGTTTAGGAGAAATGGCTTTAGGATCGATGTTTTTTTCCGCCATGATACTTTTAATGGCGGCCAATTGATCAGAGGTATCATAAACCGAAAAATTACCGTCTAAACCCATATGATGCCCATGTTCACGCAAAATCCGTAAACAAATGGAGTGAAAGGTACCAATCCAATAGGGTTGTTGGTATTGAGAGAGTAAGCTTGACACCCGTTCTTTCATTTCATGGGCGGCTTTATTGGAGAAGGTCATGGCTAAAATTTGACTGGGCATTGCCAAGCCTTGTTCAATCAAGTAGGCAATTTTACGGGTTAAAACCCTGGTTTTTCCAGAACCAGCCCCCGCCACAACCAGCAAATGTGAGTTGTTCTGTACAACGGCTTCCTTTTGTTGGGGATTGAGTTGATGTAAAATAGCCGACATACAAACACCCTTTTAACATCAAGCGCTCCAAGGCAAAAGTAAAAACTAGTATCAGGGCTTAGCAAATTCCTTTTATACTTTTTTGGGTAATTTTTGAGGTACCTAAAGGTACCGGCTACCTTTTTGGTTTAATTTTTGTTACAAAGATTAGATGTTACCCTTTCCCCAGAGTCTTTGCCATCAGTGTCAATTTAGTGAATTGATTCAAGGGCGACAGAGCACTTTTTTAAAATGCAACGAGCTAGAGAAAAAATATGTTCCTCAGCCGGTAAAAAACTGCATTGCGTATAAAACAAAAGCAAATGTTGGTAAAAACTCTGGGACAGCATCCAAGACTTGTGTTAAAAAATAAACATGCGTTTACATGACAGCATGAGCGGTACGCTCAGAAAATTTGTTCCTCATTCTGATTTTGAAGTAAAAATGTATGTCTGCGGTCCTACGGTTTATGATCATTCACATATTGGACATGCTCGTTGTTATATTGCCTACGATATTATTTACCGTTATCTGAATTTTAAAGGCTATCACGTTAAATACGTGCGCAATATTACAGATATAGATGATAAAATTATCAACAAAGCCCTAGATGAAGGGGTTGATTTTTCAGAGATTGCACAAAAATACACTGAATCCTTTCATGCAGATTTAAATGCTTTGGGTTTATTGAGTCCAGATGAAGAACCTAAAGTCAGTGAAACCATGGATGAAATTATTGCCATGATTGAGACCTTAATCAAAAAAGAAAAAGCCTATGTGGCCAACAATGGCGATGTTTATTTTTCTGTTAAAAATCAAAAAGATTATGGAAAACTGTCCAAGCGTAAACTGGATCAGTTAAGGGCTGGAGCCAGAGTTGCTCCTGGAGAAGAAAAAAAAGACCCTCTAGATTTTGTTTTATGGAAACATGCAAAGCCAGGAGAACCCAGTTGGGAAAGTCCTTGGGGTGAGGGACGTCCAGGCTGGCATATAGAATGTTCTGCCATGAACAGTGCTATTTTTGGTGAACAAATTGATATCCATGGTGGGGGTAGAGACTTGATTTTCCCACACCATGAAAATGAAATTGCGCAAACCGAAGCCTGCACCGGTAAAGAGTTTTCTAAGTATTGGTTGCACAATGGCTTTGTCACCACCAAGAATGAGAAAATGTCTAAGTCCGAAGGCAATGTTACCACCATAAAAAACTTGATTAAACAAGTCCATCCAGAAGCGTTGAAACTGTATTTTATGTCTACGCATTATCGGCACCCCATTGAGTTTTCCTTAGAAGGCATCAATGAAGCAGCTAAAAGTTTAAACCGCATGTACAAAGCTTTGGATTTTGCTCAAGGCAAGCGCGTTCATCCTGAATATTTAAATGAATTTCAACAAGCCATGGATGAAGATTTTAATACGCCTAAAGCCATGACAACCTTGCATGCAGTGACCAAAGCTATTTATAAGGCAGAAGATGAACGTGATAAGCAAGAATTAGCCAACACCTTACAAATGTTGGCCAATGTTTTGGGACTTTTACAATTAAGTAAAGAAGAGTACCAAAGTTGGTATGAAAAAAATTATGCTATTGATGCCTCGTGGGTAGAAGAGCAAATTGTTTTAAGAGCCAAAGCCAGAGCGGATAAAGACTTTAAAACCTCAGACAGCATCCGCGATCAACTGGATGCCAAAGGCATTCAAATAGAGGATTCACCGGATGGAACAACCTGGAGTGTAAAGCTTTAGCGATTAATTTTGTTATTTTATTCGCAGTTGGTATCAAAAGGTACGGCCTACCTTTTGATACCTTTTAATAAAAAACCAGGGGCTGGCGCCTTTAGGGCCTTAAATTTTCATAAACAATGCTTGATGTAATTATAAAAACCAAAAACGACACAACTAAAAATAAAGTTCTTCTATAACATTACGCGTATAAACCGTTTGATTGATCAGCACTTGGCTGATGACCGGTTGCATGGCAACATAACTGAATAAATGTAAGGAAGACAATTCTTTTTCTGGCAGGTTGCTTGCTTCATAAGATTTTAAATAAGGAACGTAATCTTGCAAATAGCTTTCTGCTGGGTTTTGTTGTGCACTTAAAACGTGCCTTAGACCCAAATTCAGAGGAGCTCCGGCATGACAAGATAAACAACTGAAGCGTTCGGCACTGGCATGGGCAGCGTCTTCCAACATGGTTAACTCATGATTTAAAGTTTTAATTTTTTTAACCAATTCATCATTGTCCCAATCTGTTTTATAAAACATGGGCAGCAGTTGCTCTGAGTCTCCCAAGCCATTAAAGATTTGCTCAATACCGATAGGGTCAAAGAAGATATTATTTTTTGCATCCAATGTTTCAAATTCTTGTCCATGATCAACAACAAACGGTAATTTTCTGGTAATCACATTGCTTTCTACAGCAAAAGCACCCAAAAACCATTTTAGATGAGTGGTCATTTGGTAACCTTCTTTGTATTCTGTTTCATCGGTTCTAAGAAAAGTTAATTTGTATAAATTTCCATGCTCGTCAAGTGTATGTTTGAGCAAAGTATTCAAACGCATTAAATAATCTAAGTTAAATGGTACAGTATTAAAATTATTCATCTGCGCTAAATTTTGGTCAGCCACAATGGTAGTTGGCTTGTCATGTTTGGTTGTTCTAAGTTGCGCATGATCTAACAAGAGTTGCTTAAATATTTTTGGGCTTAGGCTGTAAAATAAATGAATGGCTTGGTCTTCTGATTTAAAACTTTTAGAACGTAAGTCTTCTGAAAAAGCTTGTAAAATAAGACGCAGTTCAGGTTGCATGCAATTGGGGCTGGTTTTTGTCTCTTTACAGGTAAAGCGATAGGCAATAAGTTTAGTATGTTCTAAATCAAGATTCAGGGGTTGGATTTGTTGAAGAATGTTTTGCGGTAAAATATCTTTGGCAAACAAATAGCTGTTGGCAATCTCATGCTGAGCTTGCGTATGGCTTTTGTAGGGATGCGGTAAAATATTAGAAAAATCATTGAGTGTAAACTGATAAGCAAAACTAATAGAGCTGTACAACAGACAAAACAAACTGAGCTTGCTTGTTAAAAGTAAATTCAATACCGTGGTATTTAATTTCATAAAAGTCTTCATCAAAGCAAGCAATAATCAATATTATGGACGCACGCTATTACAAGAAACAGCATGAATTTCTGAGTTCATATCAGCATAAGCTCTGCATTCATCTGATTGGCCATTGATGCTGACAGTAATAGGTAAATCGTTGTTAGGAAAATATTGTACTTCTATAGCACGAATGTGCTGACTATCTTTAGAGCTGAAATAGTCAATAATATCAATCATCAAATTGTCATTATTAGCATCCGTCATGTGTACAGTGCTTAATAAACTATCTAATCTAGTGTTGTTTATGCCTAAGGAATCAGAATTTTCATAAGGAAAAGGTGATTCAGTCAGGTAATCACTATTATAAATGCTTTCAAGAATTCCTAGTGATGCATTGATCAAATCCGGATGAGACTCAGTATAAGCGCGTTGATCAACAGCGCTAAACTTTACACAATCAACATGAAACACATCCTTATGCAGTGCGTTTATGCCACAGCCTAAGATACTTGGCATTCGCACTGGATAATAAGTGCATTTTTTTTGCTCAGAGGGCAGATAAAAAGTGTACTTCATGTCGTTTTCAAGCATGATTTTATCATCTGAAAGTTGAATCTTTGCAACATCCTGCGCAGTGGTCAGTTGAATAACAATTTTTGAAGCGGCTATACCGTCAAATTTACCAGAATCGATCCCCGCTTGCATTGATTCGATGGATAAGCTTAACAATCGGTATAAAGGTAGAATACCAGCTTGAGCGTGCTGTACTTGAAAAATAAAGGCGATAAGAATACTTAAAATAATTTTTTTCATGGCGGCTGTCCTTTAATGCTATAGGATTAACAATCCGTACTTAATACAGAGTCTTTAATACGTGTTTTTTACGCTATATGTCAATTTATTTTTTTCTTGTTGTTGTGGGTTTAATTGTGTTATAACGCTATGCGTAATGATGGATAAAAGCTATAAACTGTTTCAGATGTCGGCTGTTTTACTTGCGTGTTGCATGTTAAGCTATTGTGCAAGTAAACCTAAAGTGCCAGGGGAAAGAAATACCAAGAAAAAAACCAACAACAATCAAGTCACAGAGAAGCCAGACACAACAAGCAATCAAAAAACAATAGCCTTAGAAAAAACAGAAACAAGCAACAATGATCATGTTGAAGTTGTTTTTAGTTTAAAAAATACAGATACTTTAGAAAGCTATACAATTTTCTCTAAATGGAACAAAGAAGCTTTGTTAGAGGCGGATGCCGATATTGCAAGTTTGGATTGGGAAGATGCAGCGCAGGGTAAGTCAGGCATGAAGCTAAAACTGCCGCGTGACAGTGAAGAAACTTACAAGGCATATGTTTATGTTAAAGTACAAAATAAAAGCAATGCTATTGTCATTAAAGAAAGTTTCATCATTGATGTACCGGCCCTTGAAGAAGAAACAGATGACCAAGAAGAGAATACCGCGAATGCATTGGCTGTCTTAGAAGGGGATAAAATTTTATGTGCTGCTCAGCAGGGCAATAAAGCTGTGGTTATCAGTTATGATACAGCAAAAGATGCAACACTTGTTAATGAAAGTAAAGATAACCTTAAAACATGGACTGTATTAAGCACCATGAATGATTTGAGCCTTGAAGATGCTCAAAACTGTCATGTTGGTATCTATGAAGATTATGTATTTATTATCAGTGATGCTTTGTTGACAACGGATAGTGAGTATAGCAATGCGTATTTTTTTGTTGGGCCAGACCATAGACATAAATCAGCTGGTTTTTTGACATTGGATGACTTTTCACTTTTGGCCAATCAATTTAACATTAAAGATCTTGTTGTAACAGGTGATCGGGCATACATGGTATTAAGCAATGAAGAACAAAACAAAATCATTTCATTGCATATAGATCCAACCGGCATGGCTGTTTTTGATCGAGGTAAAACAACAACGGCTACTTTATCTGGCATACCGCCTCTACAAACTATACTTCCTGAGCAAGAGGATATTGCCAGTTTTTATGATTTTACCTTTTTGACCCAAGATAAACGATCCTATTTCGGTAACAAAGAAAGTAAAATTGATTGGGATTTAGCAGATAACGATTTATTTTGCCTCATGAACAGTGGTGATGGTGAATATTACATTCAATACCAGCAGGCCAATAAGAAAATAATGTATCATGAAACGGTGATTACATTTAATCCTGAGACCTATGAAGAAAATTATAGTTGGATACCTTATCAAGGAGAGTTGACAGTGCCTCTAGCAGCACAAACCATTCAAGGTGGCGCTGAAAATCAATTGATTTTACACAATGAAAGCCAAGTCTTTTTCTTACACATAGATCAAGATAAGAAAGAAACCGGCAAGCTATTTGGGTTTAAACAACCTCAAAACAGTTAATTCATAGATGTCTGTTGTATAAACATGTTGCTTGTGTACGCTACTGTTCAAACATGATATAGCAGGTCGCTGATGAGTTTATTTCAATTGGATACAACATTTCAACCACAGGGTGATCAGCCACAAGCCATTGATAAATTGGTCAAGAGCATTAAATCTGGAGAAGAACACCAGATTCTTTTGGGGGTGACCGGCTCAGGAAAAACCTTCACCATGGCCAATGTGATTGCAGAGCTTGAACGGCCCACCTTAATCATTGCTCACAATAAAACCTTAGCAGCTCAGCTTTACAGCGAGTTCAAGGGTTTTTTCCCCAACAATGCTGTAGAATATTTTGTCAGTTATTATGATTATTACCAGCCTGAAGCCTACATTCCCTCATCAGACACTTATATTGAAAAAGACGCACGGATCAATGAAGAGATTGATAAACTTAGACATTCGGCCACTCGCTCTATTTTAACCCGCAGAGATACCATCGTTGTAGCCTCAGTTTCATGTATTTATAACTTGGGTACACCACAAGAATATCAAGCGCAACTGATACCAGTTCATCAAGGGCAAGAGTTGGACAGGGATGACTTTTTAAGAAACTTGATTGATATTCAGTATGAACGCAATGACATTGATTTTTGGCGTGGTTGTTTTAGAGTGCGTGGAGATAATGTAGAAGTTTTTCCAGCGCATGAAGAGAAAAAAGCCATTCGCTTTTCTTTTTTTGGCGATGAGGTTGAGAGCATAGTAGAGGTAGATCCAGTCACCGGGCATGTTTTGGGTGAATTGCCTGCGGTGTCCATTTATCCTGGAAGTCACTTTGCAACACCCAAAGAAACCATCAACAAAGCCATAGGCACCATTAAAGTTGAACTTAGAGAGCGTTTACAACAGCTTAAAGAATTAAATAAATTGGTAGAGGCCCAGCGTTTAGAACAACGAACATTTTATGACATTGAAATGATGGAAGAAATGGGCTTTTGTCAGGGAATAGAAAACTACACCCGCCATATTACGGGTGTTAAGTCAGGTCAACGGCCGCCAACCTTGTTGGATTATTTTCCAGAAGATATGTTGTGTGTCATTGATGAAAGCCATGTCAGTATGCCACAAATAGGCGCCATGTATAAAGGCGATAGAAGCCGTAAGACAACCTTGGTTGAACATGGTTTCAGGTTGCCATCGGCTTTAGACAACAGACCCATGACCGGGGAAGAGTTTGAAGCCTTTAAAAAGCAGGTTGTTTATGTTTCGGCAACACCTGGTAAATATGAATTGGAAAAAACCCAAGGTGAAGTGGTGGAGCAAATTATAAGACCTACAGGTTTGATTGATCCAGAAATTGAAGTTAGGCCGGTAGCAACGCAAGTGGATGATTTGTTAGAAGAAGTTCGCTTGCGTGCAGAAAAAAATGAACGAGTTTTGGTTACCACTCTGACCAAGCGTATGGCAGAAGAGTTAACCGATTATTATGCTGAGATTGGTGTGCGGGTAAAGTACTTGCACTCAGATATTAAAACCATTGAACGGGTAGAAATTTTAACTGATTTACGCAAAGGAAAATTTGATGTACTGGTGGGGATTAATCTCTTGCGTGAAGGTTTGGATTTACCAGAAGTATCGTTGGTGGCCATTTTGGATGCGGATAAAGAAGGTTTTTTGCGTTCAGAAACCAGTTTGATTCAGACTTTTGGTAGGGCGGCCAGAAATGTAGAAGGTAAAGTTATTATGTACGCAGACAAAATAACAGGCTCAATGAAAAAGGCCATGGATGAAACTTATAGACGGCGTAATCTCCAATTGGCATACAATAAAGAACATGGCATCACTCCCAAAACCATTCTTAAAAATATTAACTCTCCTTTGGGGCATTTGTTTGCAGCGGATTATGTAGAGTTGGATAGATTGCATGAGAAAAAAGCGGAATATAAAAGTGATGCAGAACTTGATAAAAGCATTGCATCTTTGAAAAAGCAAATGTTGCAAGCAGCAGAAAATTTAGAGTTTGAAAAAGCCGCTAAACTACGCGATGAAATCAATGATTTAAACAAAACTAAAGTGTTATAAATTTTTTGACTTTTTGCGTTAAATTGAGTTAGGTAGGGGGCTATGAAAAAATCTATTCAAACAGGCATTAGGCTATGTGTTTTTACTAGTATTCTTGCAGTAAGTAATGCTTTGTATGCCAAGTCTTTTTGTATTGCGCATCGTGCGCTTCATTCTGAAGGTGTTCCAGAAAATTCATTAGAAGCTATCAATGAAGCCATTGGTGAAAATGTGCAGGGTATAGAAATAGATATTCGTTTTACCAAAGATAAAATGCCCATTGTTTTTCACGACAGTCGTTTAGGGAAAAAGGTGCAGGGGAGAGGCTGTCTAGCTGATAAGGAACAAAAAATTGCAGATCAAAACTGGTATGGAGCAATTAACCTTTGTAAGTTATCTAACGGTGAATATATTCCTACCTTGCCTGAAGTGGTACAATTGTTGATGGCTACAAACTATACAGGAAAAGTTTTTTTAGAATTTAAAGATTTACCCAAAAATGTTTCATCAAACTTAACGGCTGTTAAGAACATGATGCAAGCTATGCCAGTGCCTGATCAGTTGATTATCAGCTCCTTTGATGAGAAAATTTTACAGCAATTTACAGGTCTTGGTGTGACCTTGCACCATATTGCCGTACAAAATAAAGCAAAAGGAACCTTAGCTCCCTATGGTTACAAGGATAATTTTGACGGGATTGATTTCTTTTTTCCAGGGTCAGACCTTGAAAACTCAAGACAGCAACTTGGACATTTTTATGACAGCGTAGAAGGCATGACCAATGAATTGGGCCGATTAGGAGACGAGCAACTTGAAGACGGTCCTAAACTACTCAAAGATGTTTGGTCCTTAGGCAAACAAGCAGTTAGTTGGGGTGATGAACAAATCAAAAACAATCTTTTTGAAGCAGCCATCAGCAATGAAAATGTAAGACAACGCTTGGCTAAAGGCGAACAGGTTGGTTTGTGGACCATCAATGATGTGGAGCAATTGGCAAGTTTTCAAGATATGGCCCAGGATTATCCCAATGCTAGCTTGTATTTGATTACCGATAAGCCGCAAAGCTGTGATTAAGCTTAAGGCTTAAAAAGTGTTGATAGTGCTTGCATAATCATGCTGTATGCATTATAAGCAGTAAAAATTCTGGGGCGCTGGACGTTTGTGTTCGCAAACGGATTATTCCCCGTAAACAGGAGTGAAAAAAATGAGTAAAACAGTGAAAAAAATTAAGCCTTTAGGCTTGTTGGGTCGTCGTATTGGTATGACACAAGTGAATGATGAGAAAGCAGAAAAACGAGTTCCTGTAAGTATTATTGAAACCGGGCCATGTGTGGTTTTACAAAAGAAAACCATGGATAAAGATGGTTACAATGCGGTCAAATTAGGTTTTGTTGATAAAAAAGAAAAACATAGCAATAAAGCAGATTTAGCAAACTTTAAGAAAGTAAACACTGCACCCAAGCAATTTATTCGTGAATTTCGTGTGGATGTGGATGAGTTGGCCAAATACGAAGAAGGCCAAACAGTAAACATCAAAGATCTTTTTGAAGAAGGCCAAAAAATTGATGTATCTGGTTTAACCAAAGGCCGTGGTTTTACCGGTGTATTTAAGCGCTGGAATATGGCTGGACAAACACGGACTCACGGTAGTCATGAGGTGTTTAGGCACGGAGGTTCTATTGGTAACTGTACCTCTCCAGGCTTAGTGCAAAAAAACAAAAAAATGCCTGGTCACTATGGTGTTGAGCGCGTAACTGTGCAAAACCTAAAAATTGTCCGTATTTTAGAGGATAAAAACTGTTTGTTGGTTTCCGGCTCAGTCCCCGGCTCTAACAATAACTTATTAGAGATCAGAGACTCAGTTCGTTTCCCAAAACATAAGAAGAAATAAAGAGATAAGGCCATTGAATATGGCCAAAAGAACACGGGAGTGAAAAAATCAAAACCACGTTTTGATTTTTGAGAGGGTCGTGAGACCCTCTACAAAAAAGAGCAAAGCGGGAAGAGATTAGAGACTCAGTTCGTTTCCCAAAACATAAGAAGAAATAAAAATAAAAATTTTATATCCGAGTACTCGGGAGTTAAAAAACCAAGACATTGTCTTGGTTTTTTTGTTTTATAGGCATTTAAAAAAGTGAGCACAAGTTAAGAAGATTATAATTTTATGAAAAGTGAAGACCTTGAGGACTTTAGCTCGATCAGCTGAGTGTTCATATAATATAAGCTGACCTAAAATTTTTTTAAAACACTATAATGTACATGTTGCATTATGTATTACGAAATTTTAAAATCTCCTCCAATAATTTCAATAGATTGCACATTTTTGTCTGGTTTTTAGCAATTTAGCGCTTTAATGGCTAAAAAAAAAGGCCATATTTTAAAGAACTTATATTTTTTGGATGCAAAACAGTTGCATTTTGATGTAGGCTATATAGATAGGTAAGGGTTAGAAACACGGCATGTTTCTAACTAGATTATGAGATTTTATAAGTTATTTTAGTAGCTTAGGTTTTTTTTAATACTTTGCAAAAGTATTTAATTAAACCAAATCTCCATAATGTGTAGGTAGTTAAAGACCTTTTAAAGTGGGATTTAAGGCCCATTTTTTAAGGTCTTTTTCTTTTTTTAAGCTATATTTTAAAGAAAAGTGGGAAACACTTTTTTAAAAAAGATTAAGTTGTGAGAATCTTTGATTTTCATTTTTATTCAAGGTAGTCTTATCTGAATAATGAATCCTGATATTCGTCCAATGTTATTATTTTCTAGTGTTTTAGAAGCCAATGCTTTTATGAGCCACTTTCTTAAAGGACAAGAACTGATTTGGAGTTTTGCACATCATTATGGTTATAGCATGATGGACAAACCTTTTAAATTAACCTGTGTGGTGAGTGGTTTTACCCCTGAAAAAGCAACAAAAGGTTTAGAAAGTGCGTTGGAGAGATTTTCGCAGACCAATGTGGTGATCGGTTTGGGTGTGTGCTCAGCGCTTATAAAAACAGCCATGCAAGGCGATATCTGCTTGGCCAAGCGAGTACAGCTTGAAAATGATAAAACCTATATAATTGGTGATCAAAAACTGCGTATTCTGCAAGAAAGCTGTGAAGATAACAATATTAAAGTTTTACAAGCCTTGTACACCTGCTCACAACATTTGCAGTCAAGTACTGAAAAAGCCGCGGTACATGTAGCAAGTCAATGTGATGTTTATGACACCAGTTCAGCAGCTTGGGTGAAAGTGGCTCTTGAGCAGCATAAGTCCTGTTTTGTTTTTAAAACAGTTGCGGACAATGCTCAGGAAATTATTTCTCCTGATTTCTTAGCGTCTATGGACAAGTTTGGGCATCTACGTGCAGGAAAAGTTTTTTTAAAAAGAATTTTTAACCCCAGATTGTATAAAAGTTTACAAAAATTAAACCCTAAAGCCATGCGGCAGCTTTTACAGCCACAAGCACAAATGGTATATAACTTACTAAGCGGCTTGCAAAACCAGCAACACAATACCCAGCAAGAAACTGTAAAAAGAGAAAATCCACAGCTTTCCTTGTTGGATCCAGCGCAGTAAGAATTTTAAAGCAAAAAAACCAGAAATAAATGCAGTGATAAACGCCACACTTGCTTCCGTCCATTGGATAGAAGACAAGTCACTTTGCAAAGTTAAAATAAAGGCCGCAAAAATTGTGGGAATGGAAAGAATAAAGGCGTAATCCCCCACCAATTTACGCTCGGCTTTGAGATGCATTAAACTTGCAATACAACTACCAGAACGAGATATGCCAGGAAGCACGGCAAAGGCTTGTGCCAAACCTACCCAAATAGCGTGGCGGATATTGAGTTGTTTAATGTTTTTATGACCAGAACGGGCGTAACGACTGCTCAATAAAATAAAGCCATTGAGGATAAATAAGCAGGCTAATACAATTGGTTTTTGACCAATGAATTCAATGTGATCTTTAATGAGAAGAGCCAGGCAGCCAGTAACAAAAAAGCTGATCAAAACCAGCACTAAAAAATAAAGATTAGGATTATCTGTTGTGGCCAAACGTTTTTGTTTGAGGCTAGAAACAAGATATGCCGGTAGATACTTACCAGCTCGTAAAAGCTTAAAGCATTGCTCACGGAACACAATCAGAGTGGCCAATAAGGTGGCAAGATGAACAAAAACATCTAAAAATAAAGGCGCTTCTTGATCAAAAATAAAATCTAAAATAGCCAAGTGGCCAGAACTGGATACTGGAATGAATTCAGTTAAGCCTTGCAGAAGGCCCATTAAAAGTGCGCCAAGTAAGGTCATGCTTAAGATTTTTCCTGTTTAACAAAGCTTAGATAATATTGTAGTTCTGCAATGGACTCTTTGATGTCTTCTAAAGCTCGGTGTTTATTTTGTTTTTCAAACTGAAGATTGTATTGGCGTTGAAATACTTCTTTAAATGAAGAAACATCCACCATTCTGTAATGCAGCATGTTGGACAAAAGCGGCATGTAGGCGTCAATAAACTTTCGGTCTTGACCAATAGAATTGCCGGCTAAAATAATTTTATCTTTGCTGTGAAAGTGTTGTTTAAGTTGCGCACAAATGTTCACTTCAATCTCAGTTATAGGGGGCGCAGAAGGAATTTTTGCCGTTAAACCGCTTTCACCATGGGTTTTAATACACCATTCATCCATGCGCTCTAAAACTTCTGGCGGTTGAAAAACAGGTGTTTCAAAGCTATGCAAAACATTAAAATGTTCATCCGTAATAATAATGGCAACTTCAAGAATTTTATGAATTTGTGGTTCAAGGCCGGTCATTTCCATATCCAGCCATAAATACTGACCACATTTTTTTTGATTTGCCATGAGACGCTTTTAGCATAGCTTATCAAGATGCACAAAAGGTAGCCGCTTACTTTAAGAACTTTTTATGTTAAGGGTAGCAAAAGCTACCGGCTATCTTTGGGTACTTCTATTAAGCTTGAAGAGGGTGATATTTTTCTGTAAATGAGAGAGCATGTTAGAAGTAGCCTTGGTGCACCCACAAATTCCATGGAATACCGGTAATGTTGGTCGAACCTGTGTGGCCACCCAGACCAAGTTGCATTTGGTGAAACCTTTGGGTTTTGATTTGGATGATAAAAAAATGAAACGGGCAGGTTTGGATTATTGGCCCAATTTAGATTTGCAACTGCATGCCAGTTTAGAAGATTTTAAAAACTATCTGGAGCAAAACAATAAACGGCCAGTGCTGTTTTCCCGTTTTGCACAAAAATCGTACTTGCAGTTTAGCTACCAAGACAACGATGTTTTGATTTTTGGCTCAGAGACACAAGGCTTACCGCAAGACTTTAAAAAAACTTACGAAAATCTATTGCTCAATATTCCCACCCCCGGCCAAGTAAGAAGTCTTAACTTGTCAACATCGATGGCCATAGCCTTATTTGAAGCCAGGCGGCAGTTATTTTAATTGCGCTAATACTTTAGAGCGCCAAGGATTGAACTTTTTTTCTAAGTGAGGTATTGGAAAAAATTATGAAAATGAAGCTTGATCCATGTCCTACCTCTCCAAATTGTGTGTGTAGTTTTGATACTCCAAAATCAGATTCTCACTATATTAAACCCATTCGTTTGCGCAGAAAAACCCAAGGTTTAGCCAACTTGTATGAGTATTTGGATGCCAGAAAAGACTGTACAGTTTTAGCTAAAAAGGCCAATTACATTAAAGCCGTGTTTGTGACCTCAATTTTAAGGTTTAAAGATGACGTAGAGTTTTTATTGGCAGACAATGGACGGACTTTACATGTGCGTTCTGCATCCAGAGTGGGTTATTCTGATTTAGGAAAAAACCGGCGCCGGATAGAAAGCATGCGCAGCACAATAGAAAAGCTTTAGTATAAAAAATTTTTATTAAAAAAATTTAGAGGATTGTATGCCCAAAGATAAAACCTATTATTCTATCAGCTATAAAGATCCCAAAGATGGTACAGTATTAACGCTAAAAGCCAGAAATATTATAGATTCTAGTTTGGGCTTGGGCTTTGTAGCCATTTCTAATTTTGTATTTGAAGACAATAAACTAGTGGTCACCCCAGATGAAGAAGCGCTGATGAAGCGTTTAGAAAATGTTAAAACTCTACATTTATCCATCTACTCTATTTTATCGGTGTGTGAAATGGGCGAAGCCAACAAAGGCTTAAAATTTAAACATGATAAGGCCAATGTTTTGATTATGCCTGCCAATAAAAAATCTTAGGCTTTAAGGTTTTTACTTGTGCCCATTACTTACCATCAGCAAGCTCTTTGTGCTTTATCCAAACAAGAATTGATTGATTACTTTGCCCAGTATGGGGTTGGTTCAGGTACGGCTAAAGCCATTTTTCAGAATCTTTACCAAAAGCCTTTGCAGGACCTGCAAGCCATTTTTAAACAACATAAGCAGCTTGATGAAAATCAGTTGAGCATAGTTTTACACAAGCATGCACGTCAGGGAGCTCAAGACAAAAGTCATAAATTTTTAATTCATTTGAATGACCGTGAAGCCATAGAGGCAGTTCGTATGCCTATTGAAAATCGCCAGTCAACTCGAGTAACGGCTTGTGTTTCAAGTCAGGTAGGATGTGCTTTGGACTGTTCATTTTGCATGACGGGTACTTTGGATTTAAAGCGTAATCTTCAAGCCTGGGAAATCGTTGAACAAGTGTTGCTGATGAATCAAGTACATCCAGAAAATAGAGTGAGCAATGTTGTGTTTATGGGTATGGGTGAACCCTTTTATAACTATGAAGCGGTCAAAAAAGCCATTGAAATCATGACCGATGATTTGGGCTTGAAGTTGGCAAGAAAACGCATCACTGTATCAACGGCAGGCGTGGTGCCAAGAATTTTGGACTGGGCTCAAGAAGGTAAAACCAACTTGGCCATTTCGCTGATTTGTGCCTTAGATGAGAAACGTAGTCAGTTGATGTCCATCAATGAACGCTATCCTCTTAATGACCTGTTAAGCAGTATTGCTCATTACAATCAAAAAACAGGTAAAAAAGTATTGTGCGAATACATCTTGATTGAGAATGTAACCGATGGCAGTGAAGATGTTGCTGCGCTGGTTAAAGCCATGCAAGGTTTGGATGTTACTTTAAACTTAATTCCGTACAATGAAAATAATGCTTTTGTATTTAAGAGGCCCAGCAAAGCAAATATTTTAGCCTTTAGAGATAAACTGAGGCAAGCTGGGTTATTTGCCACCATCCGCTGGAGCTATGGTGCCGATGTAGCGGCCGCCTGTGGACAGCTTAAAGTACAAGCAGCTTAAAAAACTTCTTTGTTTGTTTGATGGTTTTGCTTGCGGTGGGGTGGATAACTGACCTTAGTTTAATTTTTTATTTCGTTTAAAAAAGCAATCATATTCAGTGCTTACAAAAAGTTCTTTGAATCAGGGTTATGATTATGCTAGCTTATCAAATACAGAAAATAATAAGGGGAATTTATGATTAAAAAGCTTACATTGATAATTTTAGGGGTTTTCGTTTTAGCTATAAGTGCGCATGCACAAAGTCAGCGGGACTCTGTGCAGTTTAACCTTAACGGTGAACACATGTTATTTCATTTTGTTAAGGATGAAAGCGCCTCTAGCGACTGGTATAAAATTTATGTCACAGTCAATGGTGAAAGTCTTTTGGCTTCAAGTCATGAGCTGGCCAATCAAGAACAACCAACCTGTGATGCTTTAAAGTATATTCGAGCCTGGTTGACCGCGGTGGACAATGGGGTCAATGGCAAAAAAAGTCCAAAACAATTGCCTAGGCCGGGTGCAGAAGTTGATACGTGGGTCATCCAAAGATTAACACAGGAGCTTTATGACTCTATTAATTGTAGAAACAATACTGAAGATTGCTTATTATGTGAGCAAAGAGATATCAATGGCCAGCCAGTATTTATTAACATGTGTGAAGATTTGAGAAGTTTGTCCGAGTTGGCCACGGGCATCAATCAAGAATATTCTTCACAAGGAAATACTGGAATCAAAGGTAAAGGTTTTTATTAATAGTTGTAAAGCTAGGCATTTAAATTAGATAGAAAAGTTTCTTAACCGATTTTTTAGGTCAACACTTAACATTGATTTCTGTTGTAGACCTTCTATAATCATTGCATGTCTATTTTGTTCAAACCAAAATCAATGTTTTTATTTATTATTTTCCCTTATGCTTTGTTGTGGGCGTGGGATGCCAAGAACTTTAAAAAACCACAAGATAAAGTGTTAAAACAACAGTTAACACCCCTGCAATATGAAATAACCCAAAAAGATGGCACAGAACGCCCCTTTAAAAACACCTATTGGGACAATAAAAAAGAAGGTATATATGTGGATGTGGTTTCTGGAGAACCTTTGTTCAGTTCTGTCCATAAGTTTAAATCCGGCACGGGTTGGCCCAGTTTTTGGCAACCCATTGATGGTCATTATATTCTTGAAAAAGATGACTGGAGTTTTTTAGGCAAACGCACGGAAGTGCGCAGTCGTTATGCTGATAGTCATTTGGGCCATGTTTTTGCTGATGGTCCAAAGCCTACAGGCTTACGCTACTGCATCAATTCTGCCGCTTTAACATTTATTCCCAAAGATGAATTGAAAGCAAAGGGGTATGCAGAATACGTCAGTATGTTTGATCAAAAAAATATATCTGGAACAGAAGAAAAAGCACTAAAAACGGCGGTGTTTGCAGGCGGATGTTTTTGGTGTCTAGAAAAACCTTTTGATGAACTTAAAGGCGTTAAAAAAACCATCTCCGGTTATAGTGGCGGTAAGGCCAGTACGGCTCAGTATAAAACAGTATCAGCTGGTAGAACCCAACATGTTGAAGCTTTAGAAGTCACTTATGATCCAAAACAAATAAGTTATGAAGCATTGTTGCAGGTGTATTGGAAAAACATAGATCCTTTTGATTCCCAAGGGCAGTTTTGTGACAAAGGCTATCAGTATACCCCGGCTATTTTTTATCAAGACAATCAAGAGCTGCAGCAGGCCAAAGCCTCTTTGAGCTTAGCACAAAAGGTGAAAAAAAACGGCGAGAGCATAGCAGTGAGAATTGTCCCCTTGAAAAACTTTTTCCCAGCTGAAGACTATCACCAAGATTATTATCAAAAAAACCCCATTCGCTATAAATATTACCGCTACCGCTGTGGCAGAGATCAGCGCCTGAAAGACATTTGGCAGTAATCTCAAAAGGTACGGCCTTACTTTTGAGATGATGAATTTCTCAAAAGTAAGGCCGTACCTTTTGAGGAGTTTTATTTTTTTAGATTCAATTCAATGGGGCAGTGGTCTGAGCCCATCACTTGATCTTGATGCTGCATGCCTTTTAAGCGGTTTTTCAGTTCTGGATTACAACTGAAGTAATCAATTCTCCAACCCACGTTTCTGGCTCTGGCTTGGGCACGGTAACTCCACCAGGTGTATTGACCTGGATCTTGGTTGAACGCTCTAAAAATATCAACATAACCAGCAGTTGTGAATGTATCCATCCAAGCCCGCTCTTCCGGCAAGTAGCCAGCATTGCCCTCATTGGCTTTAGGACGTGCCAGATCAATGGGTTTGTGGGCAATATTGTAATCTCCACACAAAATAACATGCTTGCCTTGGGCTTTGATTTTATCCAAATGTTTATGCATGGCTTGGCAAAAACGAACTTTATAATCTATACGTTTGCCACCATCTTGACTGTTGGGAAAATAAGCATTGACCAGGGTAAACTCTGGATATTCAATGTTGACCACACGGCCTTCAGCATCAAACTCATCAATGCCAAGGCCATCAGTAATACTTAATGGGTCTTTTTTAAAATACAATGCCACACTGCTGTAACCCTTTTTTTGAGCACTAAACCAATATGAGTGATAATTAGATGGATGCAATTGTTCTTCTGTGAGCTGGTCTTGCCATGCTTTGGTTTCTTGAATGGCTACAAGGTCTGCATCTTGTTGCTCAAACCAGTCCAAAAATCCTTTTTTCCATACTGCACGAATTCCATTTACGTTCCAAGAGATTAATTTCATGCATTATAAATGGAGCATGTCTTGGCTTTTGTCAACAAAAGTAAGGTTGACTTTTATTTGAGATCTTCATAAATATGATGTCTTATGTCAAAAGCAGGGGTAAAAGTATTTTTCAAACAAGAATTTAAAACACTAGCACTGTTTTGTTTGCTGGTAAGCAATACATATGCACAGGTGGTACAAACCTTTCCTATGGGTTTTCACGGTTTAGAAAAAGCTCAAAGCATCGCACCAGATTATGCGCAGGCCATTAAACAAGTCAGTCAGCTGGTGGGGAGAGTGTTAAGTGATAAAGATAATGGAACGGCTTATCTGTTTTACAATGATGAAGAATCAAGGTGGGAAGCGCACTCGGCTTATCATGTGGTTCAAGAAGAAGTAGACAAATCTTTACCCTTGGCCATGGAGTTAGCAGATAAGACTTGGATTACACTAGATCCAAGTAATATTATTTCTTCTGATGATGAACATAGCATTCAAGATAGGGTACGTTACACCATTGACTACACTCAAGAAAAGCCAGATAAACTATTGTTCTCATCAAATAACAGCATAGAGTCTGGTGTTGCAATACTTGAAGTAGGTTACCCCAACGTAATAAACAAGATTAAAGTAAGTTTTGGTCATGCATTAATGCGTGAAGAAAATACGTATTGGTTATCTACACTTACGTCACAGCCGGGTTCCAGTGGCTCACCAGTATGGCTATTGGCTGAAGACGGAAAGCTTGCCTTAGTAGGAAGTGTGGTGATTGCCAGTGACGTTAAACCGTTTATGTTTTATGCTTACACTATAGAAGACAGTTTGTTGTATACAGTTCTTTCTATGGCACAGTTTAACGAATGGCTTCTAAATGCATCAGATCCAGATAAAAAAGTAGGTCAGACTTTTGATGAAACCAGACACTTTTTTAGTATGCAGTTTTTAAACTACTACGATAAAATAAATGTTTTTCCAGAAAGCCCTCAACTTCAGTACCAAGCCAATTATGATGCAATCACATACAATTTAAAAGTTTTTCTGATAGAAGCAAAAAAAAGGGTTGAGCTAGACCCCCATGCTGCGGCTAAAGCAATTAGAGAAGGTTTGGTCCGCTATTATCTAAGCAATGATGATAATGGTTCAACATTAAAAATAAGCACGGTGGACTTTCCTTTAATAAGTGAAAAACATTTGAGTTTAATTAGCTCAGACCAATTAAAACCTATGCTGTTGACAGAGTTGGACAAAAGTATTGCAAGTTTAGACGAGTGTAAACAACACATGCTAGATATTGAGCAATTGATTGTACAGCCTCAGTTAAAACAAAGTATTGAAAAAATAAAAGATCTTGATCTGTACAAACATGATGCAAATTTTAGTCGTTACCATGTACCTATGATGACCTTTATCAGTGATTACGAATAAAGATAAGAGTATTTAGATTAGTTTTTTGTTTAATTAAATAAAGAAAAGAATCATTTAAATCAAGTAATGTATTTGGTCAGTAATTCATACGCATAAAGACAAATTTATGTTAGAAGGCACAAGGCATGATTAAAAGAAATTTTTTAGGAAGCACAGAGTTAGAAGTATCCAAGCTTGGTTTTGGAACGTATCGTGTAGATGCGCGGGTAAAAACCCATGAACAAGCTTTAACTTATGCCTTAGATCAAGGGATTAATTTAATGGATACCAGTAGCAATTACATGCATGGTTATTCAGAGCAGTTGATTGGTAAAGTGATCAATCAAAAAATAAAATCAGGTCAATTAAAAAGAAAAGATTGTGTCATCGTTAGTAAAGTGGGTTATGTCCAAGGCGAAACTCTAAAAAAAGTAAAACAAAATCAAGAAGGATATGGTCAAGCTTTGGTTAAAATCAATGACCAACATTGGCACTGCTTGGCACCGCATTTTATTCAACAGCAAATAGATCAGTCTTTACAGCGCATGCAGCTTGAGCACATTGATGTTTATTTGTTGCATAACCCTGAGTATCTTTTACCAACGCTGGGTGAAGAAAAATTTTACAGTGTGATAGAGTTGGCCTTTGCAGCGTTAGAAACTGCTGTAGCAGAAGGCAAGATAAAATACTACGGTATTTCATCCAACACCTTTGCGCTTAAAGATAATCAAGTCAACTTGGATAAAGTTTGGGCGTGTGCCAATAAAGTGAATGTTGAAAATCACTTTAGAGTGATTCAATTTCCTTTAAACTTATTTGAATCTGGTGCTGTGCTGGATGAGGATATTAATTTATTAGAAAAAGCACAGATCTATGGCTTGGGAACTTTGGCCAATAGGCCACTCAATGCCTTTACCCCCGCAAAAGAGCTTTTTCGTTTGGTAAGTTTTAACATTGATAAAGATGAGGTATTGTTGGATAAAGAGGTAGAGAAGCGTTTGCAAGCTTTGGTACAGTGGGAAAAAGAATTTAAACAAATCCCTATAGATGAAAAAATTCAACCCTTTTTTCTTGGTCATGTTTTATACGCACAAAAAGAAAATATCACAGACTTATTTCAATGGCAGGATTTGTATCGTTTTCAAATTCATCCATTGTTGGAAAACAGTATTAAGCAGTTGAGTCAAATAGATGAAGTCAGAACCTGGTTAGAGGAATATACCACACAATCCATGCAGTTGATTCAAACGTATACAGACTATTTAAAGCTAAAAGCACAAAAAAAATCTGGAGCTTTAATGTACTGGTTAGATAAACAAAGTGAAGATTTAAAACAGTTTGATACACTATCACAAAAAGTTTTATCTTTATACCAAGCGCTGCCGGACTTAAGTTCAGTTTTAGTAGGCATGCGCGAAGAAAAATATGTAGAAGATGTTTTAAACAGTCAAGCAAATTTAAATGAAGAACAGGCAAAACAAATCATTCAACTTTTCAAGGATGTAGCGTCATGATCAGTGTTGAAAACTTAAGTAAATTATTTGGACCGCAAATTTTATATCAAGATGCATCTTTTTCAATTGAGGCAGGTCAAAAAATTGCGCTTTTGGGACCCAATGGTGCGGGCAAATCTACTTTTTTTAAAATCCTAATGGGTGAAGAAGGTGCTGATACGGGAGAAATCAGAACACCTAAAAATTACACCATGGGTATGCTTAGACAGGAATGGGAGCCTCCCAAAAATAAAAGCATATTGCAAGCAACTTTAATGGAGTTTACTGCTTGGTATCAATGCAAAGAAAACTTAGAGCAGTTACAAAAAAACATAAAAAACAATGAACTGGCTCAAAAAAACTATGTCCAACAGGAAGAAGAATTTTTATCCTTGGGAGGCTTTGCGGTTGAGCAAGAAGCCAAGGAACTCTTGACTGGATTAGGCTTTAAAGAAGAGCAATTTGATAAGCCATGTGATACCTTAAGCGGTGGTTGGAAAATGCGTGTGCATTTGGCAGGACTTTTGTTACAAAAACCAGATGCCCTGCTTTTAGATGAACCCACCAACCATTTGGATATTCAATCCGTAGAATGGTTGGAAAGATTTTTAAAAAACTATCCACATACAGTTTTGATGATCACGCACGACAGAATGTTAGCCCAAAAAATATGCAAACAAGTCTTAGAATTTGCACCCCCAAAACTTAACAAATGGCCCTATAGAGTGGAACGTTTTGAAACAGAAAAAGTAGAACGCATGAAAGTGATTCAAGCTGAATATGAAAACAAAATGCGTGAGCTTGAACATCTTGAACAATTCATCAGTCGCTTTAAAGCCAAAGCCAGTAAAGCCAGACAAGCACAGAGCAGAATGAAGTCTGCTGAAAAATACCGTGAGGATATGGAAAAAATCAAAGCCAATATGCCGGTGTTTTCCAAACGACCTTCAAAGTTTTCTTTGCAGATCAGTTCACGTTTACCTAAAGTGGTCTTGTCTTATCAAAAAGCATGTTTTGGTTACAGTCAAGACAAGCCGCTGTATACCATTGATGAAGTGCTCATTGAGTCGGGTAGAAAAATAGGCGTCATTGGTCAAAATGGCGTGGGAAAAAGTACCTTTTTAAAAACCTGTGCGGGAGAATTAAAGTTACTTGCCGGAGAAAGAAATAAACCAGAAAGTGTGGATGTGGCCCTGTTCACGCAGCATAGAATGGAAGAACTACCTTTACAATTTACCGGAATCAATTATCTATTGGAAAGCACGCATGGCAATACCATTACCCAAATACGAAGTGTATGCGGTAGTTTAGGTTTGAGTCAGAATGATTTGGATAAAAGTATAGAAGTTTTATCCGGGGGTGAGAAGGCGCGCTTAAGTTTGGCCAAAATCCTGTTGATGAAGCCCGGCTTGTTGTTGCTAGATGAACCAACCAACCACTTGGATATGGAAGCCTGTGATGCCATGCTTAAAGGTTTGGCCGACTATCAAGGAACGGTTATTGTGGTCTCTCACAATAGGGAGTTTTTAGATGGCTTGGTGGATGAAATCATGGAAATTGAAAGCCCCAATGTTCATCGTTATTTGGGCAATTACAGTTACTGGCATGATAAGCAAATAGAACTGGGGAAAACACAAGCCAATCAAGACAATGGTCCTTCCGGTAAAGATGATAAAGCAAAGTCATCAGGAAAAAAAAGCAAAGAACAAAAACGTCAAGAAGCATTGGAACGACAAAAAAGATCTGAAGAAAAGAAAAATTTCATGAAACGGAATAAGGAAATTGAAACCCTACTTGACCAAGGTAAACAAGAGCTTAAAAGTATAGACGAAGATTTAATGAAGCCAGACACCATGCAATCACCAAAATTTGCGGATATGATGAAACGTAGAAAAGAATTAGAACAGCGGATAGAAAAATTGGAAGAAGAATGGTTGGCGATTCAAGATCAATTGGAAAAAGATTGATTTTATAAAGCATGTGTAAAAGCTGTCTCAGGGCAACAATGCTGATTTATTGCTCATTTAAACCATTAAAAAACACATTAAAATCAAATACTTATATTATTTTTGCTTGGCACTGATATTGCTTTATAATACAGTGCTGTGAAAAGAGAGATTAAAAAGGGAAAAAATTTAGCTTTGGCTTGGGTTATTAGCCTGTTTTTGGCATTGCCGTCTTACACCTATGCAAGAACGGATTTACCTAAAAAAGGTGGCAAAGTAACCTTGGACTTTCATGATGTTGCCTTAAAAGATGTTGTAACTGCAATATCTGAAATTACTGGTAAAAATATTATTCTTGATCCCAAGGCCAGCGCAAAAATCACCATTAATTCTCCTGGTGCAGTAACCATTGAAGAAGCTTACGACGCATTTTTAACCACATTAGATCTCAATGGTTTAACTGCAGAAGATCAAGGTAAGTTTACAGTGATTAAAAAGCGCAGCAATACTGATGGAGGAACCCTAGTAACAGAAGATGAATACAGTGCTGGGGGTGAATTGATCACAAGAGTGATTAAGTTGAAATATGTAGATGCCACCACATTAAGAGAAGCTCTGCGTTCAAAGGTTTCATTAAAAGGTAAGATGATTGCTTATGGGCCAACCAACAGTTTGTTTATTACAGACTCAGCCGCCAGTGTGCGCAGCATTGAAAAAATGATTCAATTGATGGACAAAGAAAACTTTAAAATGTCTACAGAAGTAGTGCCGTTGAAGCATGCGCAAGCTGATGATGTTGCTGAAAAATTAAAAATTATTATTGAAAGCCAAGCCGGTGGAAGAAGAGAAAAATCTAAGTTAAATAATATTGCCGGTCAAGGTGATATTGTTAGCATTTTACCAGATAACAGAACCAATTCATTGCTGGTTACAGCTACCCGCAAAGGTTTAGAAGATATATTGGATTTATTGGTAGACTTGGATAAAAAAGCGACCGATGCAAGTTTGGCCAGTAGGATGAAAATCAAAAAACTTAAGCATGCCAATGCTGAAGAATTGGCCATGTTGTTATCAGGGTTATTCAATGGCAGTGGCGCTAGTTCAATACCTAGCAGCAGTTCATCAAGCAGCTCATCAAGTTCTAGCAGTGGATCATCACAATCCTCTGCACCAAAAGCACCGGTGATCAGTTCTACCAGCGGTGGTATTTTTGAAGGTGAAGTTAAAGTGGGTGCAGATCCATCAACCAACTCATTGATTATTACTGCATCGCCCAATGATTACTTGTCTATTGAACCGGTCATTGATCAATTGGATCAACGTCGTTCACAAGTTTTTGTTGAAGCTTTAATTATGGAAGTCACCATGAACGATGCAATTGATGTTGGTGTTGGTATTGGTGGCAGTGGTGGTGCAAATGGTATTGGTGGTGCTATAAGCTCAAATGATAAAGGTTCTCCATTAGCTGCAGGTGTTGACCCAATGGGTATGTTTAAAAATCTAGCACAATCAGCTGGTTTGGTAGCCAGTGCAATTGGTGGAAGTTTTCAATTACCAGGAACAAATCTGAAGTTGCCCATTAGTGCAGCTACTTTTAGAGCCATGCAAAAAAATGGTTATGTGAATGTTATATCATCACCTAATTTGTTAACCACGGACAATAAAAAGGCTGAGATTGAAGTGGGTAAAACACTGCAAGTAAAAGCTGGGATAACTTTAGGGAATGGTAACAATCCATCTGTGGAAAACTTTAAATCAGAAAAAGTAGGTTTAAAGTTAGCTGTAACACCACAAATTAATGATGCTAACTCTGTAACCTTAGAGATTGAGCAAACCATTGAGGATATCAGTCAAGAGGATATTGAAACAAAAACACTCAACCGTGATACACGAACCATCAACACAACAGTTGTTGCGCAAAATCAACAAACAATTGCTCTTGGAGGTTTGATTAAAGATAAAGATACAAGTTCAACCGGTAAAGTTCCTTTGCTTGGCGATATTCCATTGGTTGGGGCATTATTTAAGCAAAAAGTTAAAGCAACTGAGAAAATTAACCTTATCTTATTTTTAACACCGCATATTGTTCGTGATCCTATGGACTTAACCCGTATTTCTGTGAAGAAAAACAATGAGCGTAGACGCTTTAATAAGAAAAATAAAATTGGTGAAAACCAAGCCTTGTATGACTATGATTTAGACAAAGGTTTAAATATGGCGCCACAGCCAATGCGTGATGAATCTTCAGCACAGCCAGCCAGAAGGTTTGATTATGAAAACTTTAATTTGGATCAAAACGGTCAGCAAAACAATAATGCTGCAGACAGTGCCAACACACAAAACAATGATGACAATAATGTTAGCCAACGCAGAGAAAGTTATCGTCCGCAAAGTTATCAACCTGTCAAAGATACTGAGGTGTCTACGGCACCAACGCCTAATATTGTAAGCCCAGGATATACGGTTGAAGACAACCCATTTGCGGATGTTCAACCACCAAGCTCTTCTGCAAACTAAGTGTTTAAAATAAATTGAGGGTCTTGTGTTTTTCACACAAGACCCTCATGAAAAAAATGCATAGTGAGCACAATAACAGCTGTAGTATCTAAATAATTTCAATAGTTTAACGTGGTGGTTTTTTTGCACATATAAGGCGTGTGTCAAGCCGTGCGCAAATAAAATTCAAACTCAAAAGGGGTCTTTGTTTGAGTGCCTTACTTACTTTATATGCTTGTCAGCCAGAGAGCATTATTCAAGCCAATCCAAATTTAAATAGCAACATAGATCAAAATACAGTTTTGCAAAAAACAGATTATATTCAAGCAATCAGATCGGTGAGTGTGACTTTAACTGGAGGCTATCTCCCACAAGATTTGGGTATTGATATGGCTGCTTTTCAATCAGCGATAGACAAGAGTCAAACAAAACAAAATTACGATACAGCCATTGATGTATTAATGGAAAGCACAGCCTTTGAGCAAAGCATTAGAGAGTTTTTTCTTGGACAACTGTATGCCAATGAAGACATGACCTTTATTGCCAGAAGACCAGCAGAAGTAGCGACGCAAGTTTTTATGCAAAGGCTACCCATGAATGCAATGTTTACCACGCAGAATACAGTCAACGAAAATGGTGTCTTTATTGATTATGATCAAGCCAATCATGGAGGAGTACAACATACGCCTTATGGAGCAAGAGCAGGTATTTTTACAGAAGTTCATATTGCAAAGGAACTCAATCATTCCGGCAGTCATTTCCCGGCAGTTAGAGATTACGCCAAATGGTTATTGTGCGATTTGGTCAGCGCAGATTTTCCAAAGCATAAAAAATGGCAAAGCCATCAATTGGCTGAACCTTGGAAAACTGGGGCCGGTTGTCCGGCATGTCACAATTTTATGCAACCAGTTCGCGGGGCATTTCATCGATATGGACCCAACGGAGAATGGAGAAACTCTATAAGCAATGACGAAACCTGGGGGAGTGTTCCTGGACAAGCAAGTGAACCACACAATCAACAAGGAGAGACAGAAAGCAACCCCATGGCTTATTATGAATTGTTTGCTGGATATGGTCCTGTATTGCAACCAAAAGATCTAGTAGAGCAAACCATTGAAAACTATCCATATGAAGTTGATCAATGCCAAACTTCAAGATTATTAGCCTTTGTGTTTAACATGGTTAAAGAAACCGCAGGAGAACAGTGGGTTCAACCTTATAAATTTGATAAAGGCTTTGATGATAAAGATTACTTAAAACAAGCATTGGCTCTTTATCAAGAAAAGCAAGGGGTGGGATATGATTTTATCAATGCTTTATTAAAGAATGAACAGTTATTCATTGTTTTGCTCATTAATGGAGTGAAGCATGAAGAGTAAAGTGTTATCATGTATCTTAATGCTATCCTTGACCATCTCTTTACAATATTGTGGGATGTCACATTCTTCTAATGGTTCTGGGGAAGGGTTATATTTTTTAAGTCATGAAGTTAAGTTAGAAACCATTCGTTTTAGAGTTTTGTATCAAAAAATAAAAACGCATTTTATGCTTAATGATGCGTCAGACAGTTTAACTTTTTTAAACAGTCAAAAGCATATTTGGCAAAATGATAAACGTATCAATGAAAGCAAATATAAATTGCTATTGGATTTGGCAGATAGGGTTTGTAGTGAAATTGATTTTACAGTGGTGGGTTTAGAAGATGCATACAATACACAAGAACTTTTTTACAAGCTGACCGGTTTATCTCAATCAGAATCAATGCAGACAGCTTTGAACATTGCATTACAACAAAGTCAAGCCAGTTCAAATATTGAAAAGCAAGAGCTTGCCTGCATGATGTTAATTTTAGATTCAAGGATTTGGTTGAAAATATAAGGGTGGTCATGAAAAATAAGAATTTAAAATATCAAGATGCACAGAAGTCATTTAAAAAGATGGATGACATAGAAAGACGTGACTTCATTAAACATATCGGTTTATTTTTGGGCTTAGCCGGAATTCCATTATCTTGGCGTTTAGAAAATATGTCATGGTTATCTAAAAAACTTTTTGGTTCATCTACCGCATGGGCACAAAACAATAACATGGATATCCGTTATTTGGTCATGTTTAGTTTGGCTAGAGGCTTAAACATGAGTAATTTTATGGGAACGCAAGCGCATGGTGATCCAACAAGAACCCCCATCAATAAACTTAAAACATATTATACACCCAACAAGGCCATTGTTGTTCCGGGTACGCATGTCCCTTCAGTTTTTGCACCAGGATTTGCATCCTTTGCACAATCTTATGGAGATCGGTGTATTACCTTGTGTACACCACATCCTTACGATGGACACTCTATGCGTAATGGCCCTT
This sequence comes from Oligoflexia bacterium, assembly GCA_035326705.1. NCBI lineage: Bacteria > Pseudomonadati > Bdellovibrionota > Oligoflexia > Oligoflexia bacterium. The sequence goes on along the minus strand of DAOLES010000005.1, from coordinate 121,063 downwards.
TACTTTTTCCAGGAGACCCTGGGATTGATGGGAGCGCACAAGTTTTAGAGCAAGATGCGTTGTTGGCCAACAGTCCAAATTACGCAACCGCATTTTCTGCGGCCTTACTTAACAATGGCTACAATACGATTGCCAGAAAGGCAGTACATTTAGGAAAAGCCATTAATAAAAGAGGACAAGAAGGCAATGCCGGTATTTTAGAACATGTCGGTAATATTGGTTTAGAACACAGACCACTCCTACTTGAAACAGTGAATGAAGCACAAGCATTGTTTTCGCCACCAAGTTTAAATTATAGAACAGGGCAAGCAATCAACACCAATGCGTTTGTTGATATGCTAAGAGGAGTTGAGACCCTTATGCGTCCCAGTGTATTAAAAATGATTCGGGAACATAATAGAGATTTGTATGAGAGCAGTATCAACGGATCATTAAATCAATTGCAAGCAACAGTATTTGAAGATTTAAATCCAACACAACAGCAATTAACAAGCATGGGGATTGATATCCCTATTCCAGAAGTAGGAACACCAACGGGAGGTGCTTCAACCAGTGGTTTATTTGAAACGGCTTTTGAGCAACCCAATGGACAAAGCGGTCAAGGACATTTGGCTATGGCTGGAGCCTTTATTGCCAACTTATTTAAAAATAATGTAACCAATTCTGCTATTGTGCCCATAGATTTAGGACATGCGCATACTACGGGTGAACAAAGTTGTTACGCTGGGGCAAACTTAGCAGGCGGTGAGATTAATGGTCACTATGATTCAGACATGTCATATCTTATGGGACATTTTTTAAAAGGATTTTTAGATCACCTTGCAACAGTCAGTGATCCATTAAATCCAAGCCAAAGTATAGCAGATAGCATGGCTATTTTAATATTACCGGATAATGAAAGAGATCATAAGCAAGATTTTGAAAACCCAATACAAGTACTCTCCAATAAAAGTGATACTGAGGTGTTTGGGGGAATGATGGGAATTTTTCCTCCCAATAAAGTTGAGCATGGATCTTACAGAGATGTTGGCTTGGTTTTAGATAACTACAATCCAAGTCCACTCAAATTTGACAATCAAACAGCAGGATTTGTTAATCCAGACTTTACAACGGGCGGAAGTGGTAATCCCTTACCTATTCCCAATAGCTTACAATCTGTTAGAAATACGGTTACAAGGTTGCTGGGTTTAAATCCACAAGATTATGGTGTCAGTGCAACATCACCCTATTTGGATAAACTGATTAAATAAATTGATGTTTATCAATGCTCATCTCATACTCAAGAAAATGATTTGAATGAGGTAACTAAAATTGATTATTTTGAATCGAGATATTCAATACACGGTCCAACAAAAAAGAAAGAACCAAAGATTAAACATTTTTTATAGTGATTTTGAATATAGTCTAGACCATGTTTAAAATCTTTATAAAATTGAATCAAGTGATCATGATCGTTGTGTTTAATCCAATCCAAAACATGCTCTTGTTTCCATGCTCTTAAAGATTCAGTCATGCATAAAACAATAGGTTTTTTGTACTGAATCAATTCACTTAAAATCAATTGCCAAGGTTTATCATCAAGCATGGACAAGCAATAAACATCAATATCAGGATCATCATTTTTACTGGTTTTCATCAATGAGGTGAAGGATTGTAGATTGTGAGCTACATCAAAAATAAAGGTGGTTTGATCTTGAATAATTTTTTGATACCGACCTGGGTTTAGAGTTTTTTTAAGAGATTGCTTTACTGTTTTGGAATTAAAAGCATTATTTAAAAGCACTTTAGCAGCTTGAGTTGCTAAAAGTGCATTATGAAACTGATGTTCACCATGCAATGAAAGTTCAATAGTTTTGATATGAAAATTATTTGTTAAAATAAATGAAATTAAATGATTGTGGTTTGATAAAAAAAAATCTTGATTTTCTAAATACAAAGTAGCTTTTGTTTGCTGAATTATTTTTTTTAATTCGTGTAAGGCTTCTGTATCTTGATCCAAAGAAAAAACTTGATGGTGAGATTGAATAACAGAAAATTTTTCATAAGCAATAGACTGTAACGAATCTCCAAGATAAGCTTGGTGATCGTAGTCAATTGAAGTAAATAAAACATGACTGTAAGGCAGAGCTGTTGTTGCATCCAAGCGGCCACCCAAGCCAGCTTCAATGAGCATATAGTCTACATTTTGTTCAGAAAAATACAGGTAAGCCAATAAAGTTGTTATTTCAAAATAGCTTAATTCAGGAATAAGTTGGTTTTTTTCAGCATCAAATAAGCGCGACAAGTAGTTTAAAAAAAGATCTTCTGAAATGCTTTCATTATTAATTTTAAAACGATCATATAAACTAAATAAATGTGGAGAGGTGTAAACAGCCACTTTTTTATGATGATGCATTAAAATATCTTTTAAAAATTCAATGGTAGAACCTTTGCCATTGGTTCCAAGTATTTGGACATGTGTAGATGTATCTTTAATATTAAAAAAATCTAACGCTGCATGCATTCGCTCAAGACCAAATACAAAACGGCTTTCTGTTTTTTGTTCAAGCCAAGCTAGGGTTTTATTGTTTGTTTGCATATGGAATTTTGATTGTAAAAATAGTTTTTTCTTCTGTACTAGATTCTAAAAAAATATCTGCATCTTGTGTGCTGAGTAGATCTTTAGTGATCGATAAACCTAAGCCTGAACCAGATTTTTTACTGGTATAAAAAGCATCAAAAATTTTATATTGATGGTCTGGATCAATCATTGCTCCTGTATTCCATAGTTTAAATAGAATATGAGTTTCATTTTTTTCTAAGATAAGACCAATGGTATCATTATTTTGACAGGCATCTAAAGCATTTCTTATGACATTCAATAGTGCTTGAAAAAGCAAGGACTCATCAAATACTAATGTTTTGAGTTTGGTATTGTTGTTTAATACAAATTTAATATGTTTACTGGCAAAACTGGGTCTAAAAAACTGTTGCAAGTCTTCTAGAAAATCATCAATGACTATAGCTTGATTTTTATAAGTATCTTTTTTTGCTGTTTGTAAATAAGTTTCAGTTATAGTGAAAAGTCTATCAATTTGTGAAGAGATAGAAGTGATATTTTGTTTTGCATTGTCAGGAATGTCATCATCTAATAGTAGTTCTAGATTAAGTTGAATTGCATTTAACGGGTTTCTTATTTCATGATTGATTTTTGTGGCCATTTCTCCAATGGTTGCAAGTTTTTGTGTATGCAAGATTTGTAAGTGTTGTTGATCAATTTTTTCATTGCGTTCCTGTAGAGATTGCGCCATGGCATTAAAAGAGTGAGCCACACTTTGAAATTCAATTGGACCTGAGGTATCTAAACGTAAATCATATTGACCTGTTTTAATTTTTTCACTGGCTTGCTTAATTTGAGCAAAGGGTCTTAAAGCTTGCAGGCCAATTTGTAAGGCAAGAACGGATAATAAAATCATTAATAAAGCTACACTTGAAGTGATGGTGAAAAGATAATTTTCGTTGCTAATGTTTTCTGTAATGGTGGTTTCTATTTGTTTATGAATGATTTTTGATAAGGCGTTGATGCGATTAATAATCTCTGTTTTTTTACTATCTAATTCACGACGGACTTTTTCATGCTCTTGATTAAGGCTTTTTAACATCTCTTCTGTATCAGATTCTTGTGGTATTTGAATATGGTTGGCGAGTTTATAGATATAGCTTTGATAAACTTCATGTTTTTTTTGCAACAGCTTAAACATTTTTTGAATTCTCAACCAATGTAGACTTGGGTTTTTATTTTTTTGATTGAGAAAACTTTCAGCATTATCAAAACTTTCTTGCATTTTATCTGCGAAAAGTTTTGGATTAATTGCAGTTAAAGAATGTAAAAAGTTTTTTCTATCATAATTATTAATAATCGTATCCAATGAAAAACTTTCATGTAAGTGTAAATAATGGCTGTAGGTATTGATTTGTTTGTTGAGTGGTAAAAATGTTTGTTGTAGGCTATTTAGATTTTTAATATTTTTTTGGTATTGAACATAGTTAAACAAAAGAATGGTTAGTGCAAAAACAATAAAAAGAACATAAGCTAAAATGAAGCGACGTTTAATAGAATTAGAAAAAAGCTTATTCACAGTAGTTTCATAAAAGTTTTTAAGCATATACAATCAAATATATTTTATTCATCTGAAAACACCCCAATTTTCCTAAATTTTGCATCACGATCTTTAACCAAAGCTATTGGGCTTAATTTATTCAAGGCTGTTAGTGTTTTCCCTATGGAAGTTTTTAAATTAAGAGCAGCTTTTTTAAAGTTTCTATGTGCACCCCCATCAGGTTCAGGAATGATCTCATCTGCTATTCCAAGTTTATAAATTTCTTCAGCGGTTAGTTTTAAACTCTTAGAAGCAATTTCGCCTTTGGTAGCATCCCGCCATAAGATTGCTGCGCAGGACTCTGGAGATATAACTGAATAAGTGGTGTACTCAAGCATTAAAATTTTGTTGGCCACACCAATGGCCAAAGCACCACCAGAACCACCTTCTCCAATAACAACAGAAATAATGGGTACTTTTAAATGCGACATCACCATAATGTTTTTAGCAATGGCTTCTGCTTGCCCACGTTCTTCAGCTTCTATACCGGGATAAGCGCCTGGGGTATCAATAAAAGTAATGATGGGAATAAAAAAGCGTTCTGCTAAACCCATTAAACGCAAAGCTTTACGGTATCCTTCTGGTTGCGGCATACCAAAGTTGCGTTGCATTTTTTCTTTGGTGCTGCGACCTTTTTGGTGGCCAATCAGCATAACAGGTTGATTGGCAAATTGAGCCAATCCACCAATAATAGACTTATCATCAGAGAAGTTGCGGTCTCCGTGTAGTTCAGTAAAGTTTTCAAAAATTTCATTCACATAATCTAAAAAATATGGACGGTTTGGATGACGAGACAATTGGGTTTTTTGCCAAGGGTCTAGCTTAGAAAAAGTTGTGATAATCAAATGAGATAATTTTTGCTCAAGCTTTTTAAGCTCATGATCAATATTAACTTTTCCAGCTAACTTTAAATCTTTTAGCTCAGAGATTTTTTGTTCTAATTCAACAATAGGTTTTTCAAAGTCCAAGTGCATATTCATAATTTTTTGATGAGAGGCTTTCTTTATTATCTATCAATGTTTAAATACTAATTTACCCTTTTATATTATGCTCTGAGCATATCCCTTTAATGAGAAGCTCTAGCTTATCAAAGATTTCATGATATGCAAACCACTGGCTTTGTCCTCTATTTTTAAACCAAGTGCTTTGTCTTTTGGCATAATTTCGGGTTTTTTGCTGGGTTTGGACTATGGCTTCTTCATAACTATAGTCGCCATTGAGATGTTTTAAACACTGAGCATAGCCAATGGTTTTGGCCAATTTAGGCTGACATTGAGGGAAGTTTTTCAATAGGTTTTGAGTTTCAATTAAAAGTCCTTGTTCAAACATTTTTATTACTCGCGCATTGATACGCTTATAAAGCTGTTCTCTTGGCCATTGGACAACAAAAGAATGAATATTGTGCTGATAGTGAACAGATGTATAGGATTCCCAAGAAAAATCAGGGTCGTGCTTAAGTAAAAAGGCTAACCTTCTAACACGATAGCTATCATTAACATGAATTTCTTGGGCAATATGTGGGGCTTTGGCTTGGATAAAAGCATATAAATTTTCAATACTATCGTCTTCAAGGGTTCCGGGCTTAAAGGTTTTGTTATTGCTTAAAGCCTGTAAATAAAAACCAGAACCACCAACCAAAAGGGGAATGAATTGGCGCTGATGAATATCAGTAATAATTGTTTTGGCTTGCTGTGCATAACCTAGGGCGGTGATGTTTTGGTCCGGGTTTAAAATATTAAACAAATGATGTTTACAAGAAGCAAGTTCAGTTTGGGTGGGTTTGGCAGTGCCAATATCCATATGTTTGTAAATTTGTAAGCTGTCTATGTTGACCAACTCCAAAGGATACTTTTGAGCCAAGCCAAAAGCAATATCAGATTTACCTGAAGCTGTTGGTCCAACCAAAGCTAAAATAGGTTTTTGCGCTGTAGTCATACCCGTTTAAATAGTTTTTCAAAATCAGAAACCTGATACTCTATGTAAGTGGGACGACCATGTGGACAATATGAAGCCAAGTCAACACCATCCATACTTCTTAATAAATAATCTACTTCTTTAGGGCTTAAAATATCATGTGCTCTAACCGCACTATGACAAGCCATAGAACTGCAAATATGGTCAATTGGATCTTCCAAACCTTGGGTTGTTTGATGGTTGCTTAATAAATCATTGCATACGTTTTCAATGTAAACTTTTGCATCTTGTTTGATTAAAAAAGAAGGGGTACTTCTTAAAATAAAACTCTGTGGACCAAAAGCTTCTAAATCAAAGCCCAATTGGCAAAAAGTTTCCAAGTTTTCAGTTAAAACTTCTGTTTTTTCGGGAGAAAAGTTGAGGTTGATCGGGTTTAACAACTGCTGACCTTTTTGTAAATGTGAAGCTTTTGAAAACTGCTGTTTATATTGATCAAATAAAATACGTTCATGCGCAGCATGCTGATCAACAATAATGAGTTTCTGATGATTGCTACATAATAAATAAGTATGGTCAATATGACCAATAAAATTAAATTGAGAAAAATAAGCATTGGGATTTTCTAAAACATCGGCGGTATAAGGTAAACTTGGTTCTGCAAATGAAGAAATAAAGGGTTGTGAAAAATTTGCACCCACTGGAGAAGATAAACCATAAGAGCTGGTTGAGCCAGGAACTGATTTTTGTTGGCTTGCATACGCTGGAACAAAGTTTTGTTGAGAGACTGTATTGTTAAAGAAAGATGTTGCGGTTAATTGAGCATCAGAAGTTTTTTGTTGATTCAAACTTTGTTTGATAACAAAGGCCAGCTCTTGAAAGATTTGTTGGGGATTAGAAAAACGAACTTCATTCTTACGGGGATGAATGTTCACATCCACCCATTGTGGGTCAATGTCTATTTTGACAATGGCCATGGGATAGCGCTTTTCCATCATTGCCGTACGATAACCTTCCATTAAGGCCGCTTGTAAAGTTTTGTCACTCACCGGTCTATGGTTAACATAAAAATAAATTTCACTGCTGCGTGAAAAACTTAGGTGCCGGTTAGAAATATAACCTTGAATTGAAAGATGTTGATGCTGATGGTTATGCACGGGTAAAAGTTTATCTTTAACATCACCAGGGAAAATGGTTTCAATACGTTGTAACCAATTGTCCTGGGCAGGCCAATGATAAAGCAGCTTTTGTTGACCTTGATCAGCAATAAAAATTTTAAAGCTTATGCCATATTCAACCAAGGCAATTTTTTTAATTTGAGCAATGATATGGTTTTTTTCACTGTTTGGACTTTTTAAAAACTTTTTTCTGGCAGGGGTATTGTAAAAGAGGTGAGCAATATTGATTTTTGTACCATTGGGAAGAGCACTGGGTTGTATTTGGCTAAGTTCTCCACCTTTTGAAGCAATCATAAAACCATGCTCTTGCTCTTGAGGTTTACTGTGTAAATTTAAGTGAGAAATAGCCGCAATACTGGCCAAGGCTTCACCTCTAAAACCTCGGGTTTGGATATGGTGTAAGTCACTTTCTTCACTTAACTTAGAAGTGGCATGAGCAGTTAAGGCCAATTGGAGTTGATCTTTGTCAATGCCATGGCCATTGTCTGTTATTTCAATGCCGTCTATGCCTCCCTGGCGGATTACAATATCAATGGCAGTGGCTCCAGCATCAATGGAGTTTTCTAAAAGTTCTTTGATAATTGAGGCTGGACGCTCAACCACTTCACCAGCAGCAATTTGTTGGACAACATGATTGGGTAATATTTGAATAGTTTTAGGCACCAAGGTTTGTTATCGGGGCCGGCAATTTTTGTCAACTGGCCTTAGCTGATTAACAGGGAATATAAAACGCAATACATTGCATTTTTAAGAGAGGGTAATGATTTATCTTGGACTTGGAGCAAGAATAAGCCATTTAAAACAATTAAATGGTCAATTAAGCCACTTTAACCGTATTGCGGCCATGGTGTTTGGCATCGTAAAGGGCTTTATCGGCTTTTTCAATGAGGTCTTTGCTGGTTTTCATATCCATATCTACACTGGCAATGCCTGCACTTAAGGTAATATTGATATGAGTGTCTTTGATTTTAAAAGGAATGCTCTCAATCATGCGCCGTATTTTTTCTGCAAGGGTCAAAGCCCCGGCGCAATCAATTTCTGGCAAAAGTAAGGCAAATTCTTCACCACCATAGCGGCCAAAAATGTCTTCTTTTCTAATATTGGCCAAGATATTTTTAGCAATAATTTTTAATACAGAGTCACCGGTAACATGACCGTGTTGGTTATTGATGATGCTAAAATGGTCTAAATCAAACATAATTAAGGATAAATCACGTTTGTAACGCTGCGAACGTCTAAACTCTTCATTGAGTTTTTCCAAAAAAAACACTTTGTTGTAGGCTTGGGTTAAACCATCTTTGGTGGCCAAACGGTACATTTCTTCATAATATTGGGTTTCGGTATTGCTCCCATAAATGAATTTTAAAATATTATTACCCACCAAAATCAAATCACCATCTTCAAGTGCTTGACGGGTCACTTTACGGGTGTTGATAAAGGTGCCGTTGGTGGAGTTTAAGTCTTCAATAATAAAACTATCCTTTTCTTTGACGATTCTGGCATGTTTGCGCGAGACATTTTCACCAAAGACCTGAACCTGAACTTTTTCACTGCGGCCAATGGTCAAACCTTCTTCATGAATATGGTATTGTTTACCAAAATTGGGCCCATGAATCATGATCAGGCAAGCTTCCTGAAACTTAGAGTTTTGCTTATCCACCATACTAATAGATGTAGCAACAATGGTGGGCTCCTCAGGGCCAGCCGCCAAGTTTTTTTGTGCGGAAAACTCTTGATAAAAGCGTTCTAAACAGGATAAACAAGCTCCATCAGAGGAATTCCACTGTGGATGTTTTAGATTAATGGACTCTAACAACTGTTCGTGGCTAAGATAGTACTGAACCAATTGATTGGATTCGTCGATGCTATGACTACAAAAAGGGCAAGTTTTCATGTATTTAGTTTATGCAAGTACTTTTTTGGGGGTTAAAAAAACGTCAGTCCTATGTATAATAGTATCGATATACAGTAAAATATACAATGAAAAAACACTTTAAAAAGCAACAATCTTTACAAGAACGCAAAACATCGGTTTTAGAGCCTGTGCAGGACATATTTGCCAAACACCCCTTGTTTTCTAAGCGTCCTATGCTCAGTGTCTACAAACTGCAAAAAAAATGGCCCAGTTTGGTGGGAGAAATGATGGCCAAACGCAGTTTACCGGTTCGCATTAAAAAAACATGTCTGATTATTGCGGTTGAAAATCAAGCCTGGGGCCAGCAATTTAACATGATGAAACCGGTTTTATTGCAAGCCATTGCTGATAAACTAGGCTTGCATTATGAAGATATCCGCTTTGTATCTGAGCCTTTTCATAAGCCTGCGGAACAAAGTTCACCGCAAAAAAAGAAAAAAATTAATTCTAATAGGAGTTTAGAAGAAATTCTTACAAGTATTGGTCAGATGGTTCAAAAAAAATAGGGATTTACTCACCAAAATTAAGACTGTAAATTCCTTCAGTAGAAACAATCTCTCCGGTCACAGTATCATAATAAATCCCCCGCATCAGATAAGACACTTTATCTGACCCTCCTGAGCTACCCAAGAGAGCAGAGGAATATTCTTCTTCATCTTCATCGTATTCAGCCTCATAATCTCCATCTAGGTCAGCATAAACCAAAATGGCCGTGCTCATGTGTCGTTGAGTGGGTACATCATAGTAAGCTGCATTTTTTCCTTCAGCAATTAAATTTTGTGCCAGGGAATAATCAGGATAAATAGAAACAGCAAAGTAGGTTGGGTTAACGGTTTGGGTATACTGTGCACTTGGGTCAACATTTTCAACGGCAAAACCGTAGCGTTCAGGTTTAGGGTAGGCAGTATTATTGATAACACAAACAATGTTATCTGCTGAAAGAGCGTAGTAAGTAACAGGATTATAATAACCATTTTGACGGAAATATATTTTTTCTTTTTTCCCAGACGGTGGAGCAGCAATCCAACCATATTGTCCCAACATATAAGAACGCAGTTGACCAAAGGGGTACTGTTTTAGGCAAGTAACGGCTTGGCCACTGTCAGTACTAACAGCAGTTTCATAGGCGATAGATCCATCAACCACGGCGGTATCATGCATTTTTCTTATAAATAAATAGCCTTCAGCCATTTTAGAACGGTGCAAATATTTTTGAAAACTTGGAACAGCTGCAGCAGCAAGGCTACCGACAATAACAATAGAGATCATCAGTTCAAGCAAGGTAAATGCTCTAAGCTTAGAATTAAAAAAATAGGGCATGTTCTTTTATTATAAAAGATACGGTGAATGATTACCATACAAAAATTAAGGCAAAAGCTTTTTGAGTTTTTGTTGAAGAGCATAAACCTCTTCTGTTTTAAGAACCATTAAAAAAACAAAATAAATACTGCCAGCGCAAGCAATAAACAGTAATAAGCGGATAAAACTGGGAATTACAGCATAAGCATTCAACCAGGGCCAAACATACATGCACAAAGTTGCTAAAACAGCACTGGCCGTAAAGATTTTAGTAGAAGATTTAACAATGGATGACCAAACAAAAATGCCCTCTTGAATATGTAAAGTAATCAACAAAATTAAAAAATTAACCAACATGGCCAAGGAGGTGCCCAAAGCTAAACCGCCATGCCCCAAAGTTTTATAATACATTAGGTTAAAGACAATATTTACACCAATTCCAGTCAAGCTGGCATAGGTGGGAATTTTAGATTTATCAAAAGCAAAAAAGATAGGGGCCAAGACTTTGACGCCAGCATAAAAGGGCAATCCAAAACTGTAAAAATACAAAGCGGTAAAGGTGTTTTGTGTGTCATAGAGTGTAAACAAACCGCGCTGGTAAATCATGGCAATGATGGGTTGCCCCAAAAACAGCAAGCCAATGGTACTGGGTAGAGTCAGCAGTAAGGTAAAGCTCAAAGCTGTACTGACATTTTTTTTATAATCCTCTACTTTATTCTGTGCAATCAACGTGGACACTTGACTCAAGGTCACCACAGAGATGGCCACGCCAAAGACACCAATAGGTAACTGCATCAATCTAAAAGCATAGTTCAACCAAGAAATACTGCCTTCTTCTAAGAGTGAAGCCAAGGACGTATTGACCAAAACATTGACCTGGGTACCGGCATTGGCAATGATGGCCGGCAGCATCAACCATAGCACGGTTTTTACCCCAGGATGGGCAAATACCCCTTTAAATTTAGGGATTAATCTATAACCATAACGCCAGAGTTTGGGCACTTGAATGCTGGCTTGCGCAAGACCAGCCAAGGTGGTGGCTATAGCCCAGGCATAGACGGCAGTTTGATTAGAGAAATCAGCAAAATACACCCACACACCCACACCAATAGAGCACAGATTAAACACGGCGGGCGCCAAAGCTGGGCGTAAAAATTCCTGATACACATTAAGCACACTCATGAACAAAGCGGAACACGAGACAAATAAAAGAAAAGGGAATAAAATTCTGGTCAAATGAATGGTCAAATCCCTTTTACCAGGGATGTCGGCAAAGCCGGGAGCAATATAGTCTACAAATACTGGCGCCAAGAACATGCCCAAAACCACCAAAAAACCCACAATCAAAATAAGCATGGCCAGCATGCTTTGAAAAAAAGCAAGCGTTGCTGGCTGGCTTTGTTTTTCCTTAAATTTGGCAATGGTGGGCACAAAGGCTTGTGATAAAGCCCCTTCAGCAAACAGATCTCTAAATAAATTAGGGATTCTAAAAGCAAAAATAAAGGCATCAGCAAAATAGCCCGCTCCCAAGACAGCCGCAAAAATTTGCTCACGCACCAGGCCCAAAATACGGCTTAAAAACGTAGCCGCACTGATTTTACTGGCGTTTTTTTGCATGCTCATAGAAGGCCAAAGTGTGCCATAGATGCAGATAACTGGCTATAAAAAATAAATATGTATCAAAAGGTACGGCCTACCTTTTGATACATAAAATAAGTTTGGGCATAAGTTGACAGGACAAAAAAGCATGGTATAAGCCTTACTCATTCAATGATGCGGGATGGAGCAGTCTGGTAGCTCGTCGGGCTCATAACCCGAAGGTCGTCGGTTCAAATCCGGCTCCCGCTACCAAATTTCTAATAATTAATTCAAACAGTTGTAGCAAAAATACCTTTCGGCGTTCATAGCACTATAAATGCTTGCGTCAGTATTGCGTCATTCGTAGTATCTGGAACATGGACATAATAGTATTAAAATAGGTCATTTACGTCCATTCTTATCTTGCCAAATAAGTTGTAACTAGTGAGGCAAGACATGGCAAAACCAATTAAACGAAATAATAAGTGGCACATCCGCTGGGTGGATGAAAATGGTAAAAGGCGAGGGCAATCCTTTAAAAATTATGATACCGCACGCAAAGCATTACTTAAGAATCAGCTTGAAGTGGACCAAATCAAAGCTGGCTTGTATGTTCGACCAAAAATGGAACGTACTTTTGTGGAATTGGCCGATTATTGGATGATGCATAGAGCGTCTAAAAAGAAAAATCCAAAAGATGACCAAAGTATCCTTAATGCACATCTTATGCCTTTTTTTGGAACATTAACACTTTCTCAAATAACGTTAACCATAGTAGATAGGTTTACAAGCATTACTTTAAATAAGGCAAGCGCAAAAACAGTAAACAACCATTTAACACTTCTGATTGCAATGCTGAACATGGCCATTGACTTAAAGTGGATTGATGACAAGCCTAAAATTAAGAAACTTAAAATAGCTCAGAAGTCATTCTTGTATTTAAAAACACAAAACGAAATTGATAGGCTCTTACGATCTGCTAAGCAAGAAAATACTCCTGTACCATATGTTCTTTATGCAACAGCTGTATATACGGGAATGAGAGCAGGTGAGCTTGCTGCATTAAAGTGGCAAGATGTTGAATTAATAGGGATAAATCCAAAAATCCATATATCAAAGAGTTATAGTACAACAACTAAATCAGGTAAAACAAGACATGTACTTATTTTGAACTGCTTACAGTCCATTTTAAAAGAGTGGAAACTACAAAATCCTCTTCCTTTAGTATTCCCAAACGCCTATGGAAACATGTTAATTGAGTCATCACGTATTTTTCAAGAAACTTTTCAACGTTGCATAAGAAGAGCTGGTTTAGAAAGAATTAGATTTCATGATTTAAGACATACTTTCGCAAGTCATTGGATGATGAAGGGGGGTGACATATACAAATTAAAGGATCTTTTAGGTCATTCGACTGTTAAAATGACGGAAAGATACGCTCATTTGGATGTAAAAGCATTTGATGGAGATTACGATAGGTTTGGAAAAAGTATACATAAGAGTAAAAATCCCGTTATAAGTTTAAATAAGAAATAAACATAATTTTAACGGGCTATAAGTACTTTTGTTTGATAAAATTAGGTTAGCAATGAAAAAAAGGGTTTTTTTGAGTTTTATGTATGAAGATGAAAGTCAAGTAAATGGTTTAAGGTTACTTGCAAAAAGTCCGAAATTTCCCTTAGAGTTTTATGATGAATCTATAAAAAAACCAATTAATAGTACGGACTCAATATACTTAAAAATAAAAATCATAGATAAAATTAAAAGGTCTTCTGCTGTTATTGTACTAATAGGTAATGATACGTACAAGAGTCAGTGGGTAAACTGGGAGATTGAAAAAGCTATTGAATTAGAAAAGAAGGTAATTGGAATGGCGCTAAAAGGAGTAGAATCTGCTAAACTTCCTACTAAGTTTCCTAAGAATAGTAAGTTTTATTCTTGGGACCCATGGAGTATAGAAAAGTTAATAGGTTAAAAAATGAAAGATCATTCAGAAAATGTAACACTGTGCAGGTTAGAGGAGCAAATTGAATGGTATGATAAAAAAAGCCAAGCTCATCAAAAACGATTTAAGCTGTCTAAAGTTTTTATCATAATTTTTTCGAGTTTAATTCCATTGTTAGCTGGTATAAAAGCTGATCTTTTAGTTATTGGAGTATTAGGAGTTTTAATTTCTTTCTTGGAAGCTTGGACATCCCTCAATCAAGATCAACATAATTGGATAATGTATCGTGCCACTTGTGAAGCTCTTAGAAAAGAAAAGTATCTATTTTTAGCAAAAGCTGGTCCGTACGGAGATAGTGATACACAAAAACAACTTGCTGAGAGAGTTGAAATGCTTGTTTCGAGAGAGCATACGCAATGGATTAGTAAAACAAATAATGAAAAATAGTTATTAGCTACTATAAGTCTTTTTCAGAGAAACTTATCAAAGTTGAAACAGAAACGTTAATAGTCTTTGCAATTTTATACAATGTAAAAATCTGAGGGTTTACTAGTCCATTTTCAATTTTTGAGACAGTTCCTCGTGAAAACCCAGCTTCTAAGTATAACCTATCCTGACTGTAACCTTTTGATTTTCTTATTTTTGCTATGTGCTTTCCCAGTTTTTTTAAAAATTCTGCCTTTTTCATTATTTTCAATAATAGGGATAAGATGTTTTGATTCTCTTCCTATAAGAAGGTATAATTAAAGAAGGGTCGTTTATTAGTTTAGGAGCTCTTTTATGCAAAAATTACAAATTTTAAAAAACCAGTTAGTTATAGTTTTATTAGTTTTAACTACAACAAGTTGTAGCACTTACAGATGGAAAGGAGTAATCCATAGGCCAGAAAATGACATTAGACCAAAAAATATAATCCCTGAGTCAATTGAAATCTCACAAGATATAACAAGGCTAAATCATTTTTGGATTAAAAATAGATCAAGTGATGTAGTTTATGTTTCATTTAGTGACTCAGTAGCAGAGTTTGAAGGGCAATCTTATAGATTGGTATCAGGTACAACTAAAAAAATTCATTCTGCAATGCAGTCTCCAGATCAACCCATAGCACCGAACACAGTAGCAGAGGTTTCTTTTTACTCAGATGATGAGTTGATTACTTCTAAGCTTGTTAACCCTAAAGAGTTAGTAAAGTATAGAATAGCTTTTAAATCGTCAGAAAATAAAGCCTATGCTATTTACTACTCACAAGATTTGACAGAAATCATTGAGTTTACAACACCGATTGCAAAAAGCGATAAAATTGCATGCTATATAACTGGAATAGTCTATGGGGGATGGTGCTGGTTTATTTCACCAAATGAAAATGATAAAAACAAAGCTTTAAATGAGGCAAATAAGCTTGGAGCAGACAATAAAATTAAGTATCTTGGTAAAAGTTTTTAATTCATAGTACTTTAAATAGCATGAAAGATAAAAAACAACCTCATGATGATGAAACAGTTCCACACGTTATTTTAAGAAAAAGTATTATCGATTTATTTCTGCCGGGCCTGGAGTTAATTAAACAAAGACTGGATAATGATCAAGAGGTATTAAAGTCTTTTGAAATAGAAAATAAATCAGAGTTACATGAACATGTTGAAAGAATAATTGAGTATTATAAAAAAAAACAAGATGAAGATGATTTTGCACGTGGTATTAGCTTTTGGTCATTGAGAATTATAAAAGCAGGTGCTTATGCACAAATAAGAGAGTTAGAAAGGAAAAAAATTGAGCTTATTCAAGCTAATCCTGAATTATTAAAAGCAACTGTAGAAAAGATTGATCAAGTTATTCAAACAAAACGTGATTTAGCAGAAAGTGGGCTTTTAAATAGTCTTAAAGTTCCCAGCTATTTGATTGATTTAACAAAAGCAAGTGACGTAGCACAGAAAAAATTTACGCTTGAAAAGCAAAATATAACTGAAGATTTAAACCAAACTTTTGCCCCATACATGGGACTGATGGAGATTACCGATCAGGAGTTAAAGAAAAGATGCGAGGGGATCTTTAAACTCAGAATCGAAGAAAAAAACACTCATGGAGAAGATCTATTTGATACTGTAATAAGAGAATCCGCTACCGTTTTAGAAAATAGAATTAAGGAGAAGGCTAAGCTTCCAAGCAATTCTAATCTAAGCGGTATAAAGCTAATAAACAATGTTTTTTCAAACCAAAAACCAAAATTAATACCAATAAAAAAAGACGAGCAAAACGAGGGTATTCGTGATTTGCTATCTGGTTTGTTTGCTATGATTAGAAATGATAGCCATCATAATTTGTTGCAAGTTTCTGATAGGCAAGCGCTTCATATTTGTGGTTTTATTGACTACACTTTGGCACTATTAGAGCAGTTTCAAACACCAAAAAAAAACAGCTGATTATAATACTTTGATTTCTTTTTTAAATAATTCAAGAGCTTCCTGAGGGTCTAAATAAAGGCTTCTCTGAGCTTTTATAGACCAAATGAATAGCTTGATTACATCATCAGTATTAATTTCATCGTTCTCTAATCGCTGAAGTAGCTCATCGTAGGATTGATTGAGTAGTTTATTAAGTACTTTGTGCTGCTTTGTTATTGTTTTTTTATAACAATCAAAGGATTCATTTTTAATTTCATCAACGCGCTTTTTACGTACTTCTTCGGTATACTTGTCCCAACAACATGGGGTTTTTGCTTTTTTCCAGTTTTCAACAGTTCTCCAACTGGAAATACCAACAATTTTAGTTATTTGTGAATAGGTAAAGCCATCTGCCCACAATTGCATGGCATGATACTTTATTTTATTAGGGTATTTTTTTCTCATTTTTTCCTCTATATATTTAATTTTAGATACAACTCCCCCCTTTTCTTTACGGCTAATTATTTAAAAATTTTTAACAGTAGTTGTTACAAAACCTAAAAAAAGCGTAAAAAACTAACAAACAAATGCTCGAATAAAAAGACATCATTGAGCAATGCTGTGTGTTTACAACAACATTAAGTAAAAAGTCCTGTGGACGGCTAACCCCACGTTCTAAACTGCCGATTAAGTTGAAGTAAACTGTAAAAGCACACCTCGGACTATTAATCCTAGATTTTTACCTAATTATCTTCATAGAAACACTATTTTGGGTATTTGGGTCAAAAACAACTTGTTTAGTAGATAGGGGATTGATACAGTTTTATCCGTCACCACAAGTCAGGCAGAAAACCCAAATTACTGATAAATCTTTAACCTAGTCGCAGTTAATTATATCAGTCCAGCCATTTATCGCTATGACTTGGAAAGTAGCGTCACTTTTGTGGCAAGTGAACCGTAAACCTACTCATTATACCTTTCCCAAGGATAAAATAAGTAGGTTTACAGAATTGAAAATTTAGTTACAGGACTTTTGTTTGTTTTTTAGCCATGCTTTAATTTGATTAAAATCAAACCTAACGCATCTACTGCTTATACGTATGAATGGAATTTCATTACGTGAAACCCATGCATATAATGTTGATTTTTTGACACTCAAAAATTGACTAAGTTTTTCGTAATCAAAGTAGTTAACTTGTTGGTTATCTTGATGATCATAATCTGAATTTTCAATCATGATTATGTGTTATCAATCTTATAGTGCGATTAAAATGGACTTGAACTAAGAGTTTTTAGTTATTTGAGTACGATAAATTTTATGTGCTTCCCAAATGTATGGATGGATAGATTCATTGACTACTGAAGCTATTGCTTTTGATCTTCTTTTGGTTGCATTATAAATGTTGTCTTTTTGGCTTTCTATAATGTCTTTTAAAGAGTAGTTTTCACTTGAAGGAAGCCAAAGACCATATGCAACCATTATCAAAGCAATTTCTTTAGTTTTTAGTTTAGATTTATTATTTTTATATAGGAGAGGTATCGCAGATAGTTCTTGAAATAGCCACTTTTCCTCTCCCCAATTTGGACCTCTTCCACGAGTTTTTAAATTATTATTAATGCCATGAAGAGTGTTTTTTAGTTGATTAATCACCTCCATCTTATTTTTAATGTTATAATGATACTCTTCTAACTCTTTGAGATCGGCTTCAAATCGATCCAAATGGTCTAAAGTTTTTGGTTTTACTCTAGATCGGAAGTTTAAATCTGCTTTTGTAGAGCAAAACTGAATTATAAGTTTAAAAATTGAATAACTGTTAAGGTCTGTTCGATCAACAAAAGTCTGTACACCAGGGCAAAGTAAAAACAGATACTTTTGCTCACTGTAACCTTCAAAGCACGTCGATCTTATACTATCATCGTTGAATATAATCTTTTTCCTATCAGTTAGTGTTTTTCTCGCTTCTGAAATGAGTTTAATTTGATGGGTATTTAATGGTCCAATAATTCCGTGGCAAGAAGCGTGGTATTTAGAAACTATATGGTAATCAACGGTGAGTTTACGAATTATTGTGCTTTCATTACTTAATGACATTATAGTCTGTTATCAAACACAATAAGGTTAATCAAGCGTTATAATGCAGAGTGTCTTTTCTTTGGTGATTGAAAAATCAAGTTATTATCTATTTCACAATAAGTACGCTCTATATAATTTCTTAGAGTTTATTTTCAGGGTAGGGCTATAAATATACAATGTGCTTTAAGTTATTCAATAGTTAAAGTTGAGTCAGTTTTTGATAACGCTCAAATAGAAACTGTATGCGCTCAAGTTCACTGTTAAATGGTTCTTTGCGATAAGTTTTGTCCACTTCTTTATCTAAGGCATTGTGAGCTTTTCTCAAGTCAACAGGCATGAGATTTGGATTATATAAATCAGCCAGTGATGACTCTTTGTGATTGCTTCTAGCATCTAAGATAGCTTGAGCTTTTTTAGCAATGGCCTCTTTTTGCATGTCGGTCGCTTCTGGCCAAGAAAAATTATTGTACACAATACCATTAGAATACTGATAATCGTTTTTTAATCGGCCGCCAACAGTTTTCATCCAAATCATATGCATTTTAGATGTGACTATCCCGAAATGATATAAGTTGCCGTTAGAGATAGTATAAAGTTTATTACTTGCTATAGTGTCTTTATCCAAAAAACCAATTGGAATATAGTCCCTGCTTTGAGATGAGACTTCTGGAATAGCGATGTAACGTTGATTTGGCTGTCTTATCTCGCCAAATAACCATGGGAATTGAGCTAATTTATTTGTTGGTGGTCGAGTGCTTTTTAATCTTTGTTTACGTACTGCCTCAACTCTCTCAATTACTATAGGCATTGACTTAAGGTTTGATGGGCTACAGTTTTTTAACCATAAACAATACCTGGGAAGATTATTAATAAACTCTCTAGAACCAAGAAAAGGTTTAATGAAGTTTTTAGATTTAGGTTCTTTTTGTATAAAACTACGCGCTTCATTATCGTTTAAAATTAAAAAACCTCCATCATTAGGCATACTCCCAAATGATAACTGCGGTACGCAATTTTTTTGGAAATGGTTTTTTCTGTTTTTTATAAAAAAGGTATCAGCATTTAATAAATAGGGGTTAATTTTCTTTACATTTAGTTCGTGGGGGTCAGAAGAAATTGTTTCATAATCAAAAATTTTCTTTCTACTTTTATTTATAGTTGAAAATCCAACAATAACTACATAAACAGAAGCAACATTCATACCTTTTGCTTTTTGAGCATCAATTATCCATTTAAAGGTTCGATGAGCAAAATTAATGTGTATATTGAGTTCTTCCATCATTAAAGCCCAAAAGATTGGTACTTGCTCACCTTGACAAATTGAATTTGTAGAAACAAAAGCAACTTGACAACTTTTTTTTTGAATATAATGTGCTGCAATATAAAACCAACATACTACGTAATCTAAATCTAATGTTCCTTTTGTGCTTTTGAAAATTTTTTTCATCTCACTTTGTTGTTCATTATTGCGATATGCTTTTCCAATAAACGGTGGATTACCAAAAATGTAAGAGCATTTTGATGCCGGAATTACTTCATTCCAATCTACTGTGAGGGCATTGCCGTGATAAATGTTTGCAGTTTTTTGCAGTGGTAAACGGGCAAAGGCTTGCCCAAACATGTCACCTAGTTTCATATTCATTTGGTGATCAATTAACCACATCGCAGTTTGGGCAATATAAACAGGAAATTCACTTATTTCGATGCCATAAAACTGATCTACATTAATTAAAGATAAATGATCTACATCTAAAAAATTTTGCCTATCGCCATTATTGTCTCTCGGATATAGCTCGTCTAATATGTCTAGCTCTAATAAACGTAACTCGCGATAAGCTAAGATCAAAAAATTCCCACATCCGCACGCAGGGTCTAAAAACGTCAATTTACTTAAAGAGATGTGAAATTGTTCTATTTTACTTCTACGTTGTGTCCCTCCTAGGTTTTTTAACCTACTAAATTCCTCTTGCAGTTCTTCCATAAATAAAGGTTGAATGGTTTTTAGTATGTTTTTCTCGCTTGTATAATGTGCGCCGCTTTGGCGTTGTTTTTCAGGTAGGATGACAGTTTGAAATAAAGATCCAAATAATGCCGGTGAAACCTCTGTCCAGTTAAAGTAACAGCAGTCTAATAGAACATCTCGCATGGAGTTGTTAAATGAAGGTGTACGGATAGAGCCATTAAATAGTTTTCCGTTTACGTATGGAAAGCTAGCTAAGTCTTCATCTAGCATTTTTTGACGCTTTTCTTTTGGAGTATCCAAAACTTGAAATAGTTCAATTAGTTTGCTGCCAAGATCACTGCCATCAGTATGGGTACGGTCACGAATATAGTTTAGCAACGAGTCTTGCTCAAATATGCCAGTGTCGTCTGCAAATAAACAAAACATGATGCGAACAAGCAATCGCTCAAGGTCGGTGCCACCATAACCAGAGTCCTCTAAAACTTTATGTAGAGAGCTCATTTTATCAGAGGCATCAATGTTTACTGGATCTTGATCTTTGTAAATTTGCTGCCTTCTACCTGCAATAAAATCAAAAAGTTTAATGTTATTTTTAAGTTCATCCAATTTGAAAGTGTAAATTTGTCGCGTCGCTAGGTCAGTAAAAACAAAGTTTTGGAAATCACTGATAAGGCGGTATCGAGGTCTTTCACGTTCACTTAATGCAAGAATATAGTCATCCACTTGAGTGCTAGCGGAGTCTAAATTACGACCCGCGGATTTTTGCTCAACAATCAGCATGCCTGGCCAAAAAAGATCAATGAAACCATGAGAGCGTCCCACCATATCAACTTTTTTTTCATATAAGGCAACATTGCGTCGGCGGTGCCCGAACACCTCAAAAAACTCATTATAAAAGGTTTGTGTGTCACCTTTTTCATAGTGCGCGTCTTTCCAAGAATCTGAAAATTGTGCAGCGTTGGCTCTGATTTGGTTCCAGCTTAAAATACTCATCTCTATCAACTTATGTCTTATTAATTGGGTTTACTTTTCATGTTTTTCAGTTCATTTTTTGCGTCATTATCGCGTCACTCATGAGTCAAATTATACAAGAATGGTCAGCTTGACAAGATGAAAAGTATAATCTATTCAAGTACATAGAGTATGGCAAGATTAGAGAAACGTACTCATAACCCGAAGGTCGTCGGTTCAAATCCGGCTCCCGCTACCAATTCCGATCATTTTCCATAAAATCAATCATGCAAATTACGGTTATTCGCCCTTCGGGCTCTCTGTTTTTTTATATTGCCTAACGGCAACATGGCCGAAGGTCTTTATGCATGGGCTTCCAACTGGATGAATGTGCATGTGCGGGCTGGGTTTGGGCCAAGCCCAAACCATTCACCCGGTTTTGACTGGGTTCAAATTTAGCTACTACTAACTACCAAAACCAAAATTTCAGAAAAGTTTTTAGTTATTAAAATAAGCCTTTCGTTGGTTTAAAGCTACACTTGTGATGAGCAAGCCGTAGGCGCAGCAAAGATCTAGTGTAACTTATGCCGATGCCAAAGGCATCGGCCAAATCCAGCTCCCGCTAACAAGTATAGCAGCAGTAGTAGTTTAGTCGACTGTCCCCAGAATTTTTATTTTTTCACCCTTTGCGGTCGGCAACAAAAAAGGATCTGTTGATGGAAAACTAACGTTTACATAAAATGTGGTATGGGCTATTATTTATTAAATATATGTTGAACGTAGTTGATTTTTTTAGTGGATGCGGGGGAACAAGTTTAGGCTTTGAAAATGTCGGCTTTAAAATAATTGGTGCTCTTGATTTTGATAGAGATTCAGCTCAAACATATAAAAATAATTTTCCCAAAGCTATATTTATTCAAGAAAATATTAGAAATTTTAAAGAAGAAGAGCTTAAAATTATTATTGAGAGGTCAACGGGGCCACTGCTTTTTAGCGGTTGTGCGCCTTGCCAACCTTTCAGTAATCAAAAAAAACATACTCAAAAAAATGATAGTAGAAAGTCACTTCTACTGGAGTTCCTGAGATTTATTTCTTTTTGGAAGCCGGAGTATATTTTTCTTGAAAACGTTCCAGGGATACAGAATATAAGTAGGTCAAATGGTATATTTAAAAAATTTACTTTTCAGTTAGAAGAACTTGGATATAAATTTGAAATAGGTAATATTTATGCATCAGAGTTAGGTGTTCCTCAAAAAAGAAAGAGATTTATTCTTATTGGGTGTTTAAAACCTTATAGGCTCAGATCGCTTCAAACAATAGTGAATCATTATAAACATAGGCAATATACTACACGCGAGTTCATTCAAGATTTGCCTCCAATTGAAGCGGGAGAAACACATGAACAAATACCAAATCATGTATCTTCTAAATTATCAAAAGAAAATATTCAAAGAATTATATTAACTCCAGAAGGTGGAGATAGAAGAGATTGGCCAGAGCATTTAAAAAATGGTTGTCATAAAAATTACTCTGGTCATACAGATGTATATGGAAGAATGAAATGGGATGCATTAGCAGCTACTTTAACAACTAAGTGTACGAGCTACTCTAATGGACGATTTGGACATCCAGAACAAAACAGGGCTATTAGTGTCCGCGAAGCTGCGAGGCTACAAACTTTTCCTGATAATTTTATTTTTTCTGGAAGTATTACATCGTGTGCTAGGCAAGTTGGAAATGCAGTGCCTCCTAGGATGGCGGAAAGAATTTCAGAATGTTTTATTATTTAATAGGTTTTTATGAATTCTTTTGATGAAATTGAAGAAATAAAAAATAGGTTCCAAAAAGGCAAAGAGTATAATCCCTATATTTCATTTATTAAATTTTGTTCTTATAAAAACTTAGTTCCTGAATCGGAATTAATATTTGAATTTCCTTTAACTTTATTAATTGGCAAAAATGGAACAAATAAAAGTTCAATTCTTCACGCGTTATATGGTTGTCCAGAGGGTAACTCAACTGGAGAGTATTGGTTTGAGTCTTATGTAGATTTAATCAAACAAAGATCTGTATATTGGTATAAATATATTAGTGATGAAGCTGGTCAAGAAGTGGAAGTGGCAAAGTCAAGGATAAAAAAACAATCTCCAAAATATAAATTAATCGATTCCAGTTATTGGGAGCCAACTAGACCATTGGTTGACTTCGGTATGAAACCTATACAAGAAATAAAAGAAGGTGATCCGATTCCCCCTGGAAGATCAAAAACTAGGTGGAATGCGATAAAAAAGAAAGTAATATATTTAGACTTTAGATCCGAAATTAGTGCATTTGACAGAGCATTTTATTTCGATTCAAAAGGAGGTGGGAGTCGCCCTAAGCAAAGAAGGTATTTGTTTAAACGTTCAAAGTTATTAAAAAATGCTTTAGATAAGAAGCTTAAAAGTAAAACTTACTATGGAAAAGAAAAAATTTCTGAACATTATAATTTTTCTATAGAAGAGTTGCAGGTGGCTTCTGATATCCTCGATATTAAATATTCCGATATAACTTATATAGAACATGATTTTTATAATTTGGGTGGTTTTTCAATTTATATCAACAAAGATTTAAATGATGAAAAATATTCAGAGGCATTTGCAGGTAGTGGTGAGGCAAGCGTTATTCGGTTAATTTACGCAATCGAAAATGCAAAAAATAGAGCTTTGATTTTATTAGATGAACCAGAAACATCGTTACATATTGGTGCACAAATAAAATTGCAAAAATATATTTTAAAAAAAATTACAGAAAAAAAATTACAGGTAATATTATCAACCCACTCACCATATTTTGCAACAGGTCTTCCTGACTGTGCAATTAAGCTGTTGATATCTAACCCAGGTTTAGATAATAAAATTCAAATTATTAACTCTGCGGTTGCGTCTGAAAGCTCTTTTCATTTAGGGTACACTTATCAAGATAAAGAAAAACTGTACATATATGTGGAGGATAGTTTATCAAAATATATAGTAACTTATGTTCAAAAAAAGTTACTAAATGATAGTAAGAGAGATAGGATATCTATTGAAATATATCCAGGCGGCACATCTAGTATGGTTTCTTTTGCAGCAATGATGTCTAGCGGAAAAGTGAGAAATAGTATTTTCCTATTTGATGGAGATTTTAAAAAGGAAGAAATTCCTGAAGATGAAAAAATTCTTGTGAAAAAAGTACTCGGTTATTTTGGGGAGTATAGGGTGTATTCCTGGTTTAAGTAAATAGTTCTTATAAGAATACATAGTGTGTCCCATGATTAAGAAACATAGGAGTGGAGTTTTAAAGTCTTAAGTAGTGCTAATAGTGCGTCAAAATATCCTGAGTAGGTGGTTGACACACCATGGTGTTCATGATAGCCCATGCATAAAATTATCACAATAAGGGAAAAATGAAACAACTTAAGCTAATAGTATTATGTAATATTTTTATTGCTGTGTTATGTGAGCAACCTTTTAGCCAAACCAAAGCTCAGACAATTGAAAGAAAAATAGTACTTTGGGGTACCAGCCATACAAACCAAAGCTTGGGCATTCATTCTGCCGCAGGCTGTCCAGACCTGCATCATAAACTAAAAAGTTTCTATAACTCCTCAAGCTCAAAGAATGAAAAGGATTCGGAAATTATTTTGGGGTTTGAAGGCGTAGTCCTTTCGGCTGAAACAGAAACACTTCGTCATATCGAAGATCATATTTTAATTGAATACCTTCTATATTTAAAGCATATGTCAATCCAGCTTGATCTAGGTTTAGAACAAATTTCGAGCCCGTTCTATAGCCGAATTGATTTATTTCGTATTTGGGACTTTGCATCAACATTTCTTACAAAAAGTCCAAACCATCCCGAAATCGTCAATATTGTAGAAAAAATTTTAAATAATGACTCAACAGATGAATTTAGAGTTATTTCTTCGGACCTCATAGAGCGATTAAAAAGTAGCCCACAAAGTCCGCGATCAGAGGATATGGAGTTCATTGAAAAAATATATGAACTCACAGATGCAAACGAATTTAAAGCCTATGCACTTACTTATTTCGAGGAACTAAAAACATTGAATGAAAAGGTGGTAACTTCTTTTTATACAACTCACATTAAAAATGCTTCTGAGGCTAAGTATAACTTAGAGAGTAACAATATTCCGGCTTTAAAAGCGCTTAATTTTACATCAACGTTAGAATTTTTGGATCCAGTTAATTTGTTCAATGAAAAGAGTAGCAAATCCGACGAGACAATTAAAGTGGAGTTCGAGATGAGGGAACATTTTATTTTTTCAAACATACAAAAGTTGGCTCTAGACTACCCAAACAAATCTTTGCTTATTTGGACAGGATCATTACATACTAAACCTCTAGCTAAACTTATTAGTGAAACTAAGTTAAAGGATCAAACCTACGTTTTTTCAGCTTCAACCGGAGATTTAGAAGCTTGCGACGAAGACTTTTTGCGGGATTTTTTGAGAGGTGAAGATTACACCTTTAAGACCAGTGAAAGCCAGCGACTCGATAATTGGCTAGCAAATAATTCTAAATAGTCTAGGTGCCAGGCGTATTTTTGTAATGTGGTATATTGCAAAAATACGCCTGGCACCAAATTCCATTGTAAAAAACGATGATCAAACGTTTACCATGATCCGGAATTTTCCATGCTCGCCCAGGGTTCTTGGCTTGGCAGTTCCAGGGACAGCTACCGAATAAATTGTGTTAGTGGAAAAAAGTACCCGGTTACTTTAGGGAATTGAGCCAATCCAGGGACACACTGTGTACTAATTTAGGTAACTCGTTTTTATTAAGAATACACAGTGTGTCCCATGATTAGATAAGTTTTTAGATTAAGGTAAAAGCTTTCGCAAGCGCTCAAAAGAATCTTGCTGGACGTCTTTAACAAAGGTTTGAATGGAAGTAGCCTTGATTTGTTGCCCAATAATACGAGGCCCTTGGTCAAATTCGTCATCAAAATAGTTTTTAATATTCTTCTCTACCGTTTTTCCCTGCGGCTTTTTCAGAATGAGCTGTTTAATTTCTTGGCTGACTTGTTCATTGTCCGAATGAAATAGCAACATGAAATAAGCATAATAAAGGTCTTTCTCTCGTTTAAACTGGCCTTGACGCTCGACAAATGTAAGCAGTTTATGGAAAATAAATATAGACGGGCGAGGGATCTGGATATTCAAGCCCTCTATGGGCATTCGTAAAGGCTTTTCAAGGAGGAGATCAAAATTTTCGATTTGGTTGATTTTGATATCTTTGCCAACCAAGCTTTTAAATGTTTCGGGATTAGCAGATGTAATGAATTCAACATCGGCTCGTTCATCCCCGTGTTTTGCAACTGGAATATATGGACGTAGTTTACCCATATTTATGTGATGTTCTCCATATTGCTTTTGCTTCAGTTTATGAGCAATGGTACTTTTTCCTTTGTAGGTAATGTCTTTTAATCCAAAATCGATGTCCGCTGTACCTCTAGGTATATGACTCAGCTTCCAAACATATTGGGAATAAATATAGGGTACCCATCCACCCACCAAAACCAAATGAGATAAGAATGGTTTTAAATCTTTCAGGGTTTGAAGCAAAAGAAGAAAAGAAGCATCAGGCAAGTGGCACTCCTTTTTCTTTTAAGACGCGTTTAAGTTGCAAAGCTTGTTCATTTCCTCGGTCGGGATAATTAAATAAGTCTAAGTAAAGCTGTAAATTTGACACAACTGAATAACCTTTAATTTTTTGTGCATTGTAAAAGATAGAATTTCTATACCAAGGTTTAATGAAAAAAACATTCCCGCCTTGTTTAAGTTCAAGGAGGTTAAGCTGTTTTCGTAGCTCTTCAACTTGATTATCAAAATTCTCTGCAGGTAAATAGGCATACACATTTTGATCACGAACATAGTGGGTCATGAAGTTTGCACCGGTATGTAAGGTGAGGGCATAAGAAACAGATTTTGATGGGCTCAAAGTATTTTTAAGGATTTTTAAAATATTTTTGTCAGAACTATAAAAAGCCATCGTATGATTTTTGTTAAATTGGTACTGTTTGGTCCACTGATCAAGAAGTTCTTCGGCGTGACGAAGTTTGGAAGAAGCTTTAGGCCCCCGAGCTTCACCTTTAAGAAACCCTTGCTGTCTTAGCTCCAGGATCACTTTGGCAACCAAACCCTGGCTTAACCCAAGACTTTCCACAATCTCAGAAATAACCCAAGGCTTCTCTGGGTATCGGAGAAGATGTCTAAGAACCAAACTAGCTTTGTCTGCAAATATATTCATAAGTACACTATTTATTAAAGTACACTATATAATGTACTTTGTAAAATAATGAATATTCAGGAATTCCAGAGACACACGACTAGATCTTAATTGTTTTAAGTATGGATTCAGAGATTTGAATTGTTTTTTGTTGGTTGATTCTTTCTTTAAAACGTGGCAGTTACCGAAAAAAAGGCTGTCCTTAAATTAAGCTAGCTGCTACACGTTAAAAAACTTACCATGTACCGACGTTTTCCATGCTGGCCCAGGGTTCTTGGGGTGGTAGAGGATCGCCTTTTTGTAACAGTTCAATAGATATATTGTCCGGTGACTTGATGAAAGCCATGTGACCATCTCTGGGGGGTCTCAAAATATCAATGCCTTTCTCTTGCAGGGATACACAGGTTTCATAGATGTTTTCCACTGAGAAAGCCAAATGGCCAAAATTTCTGGCGTTGCCATAGTCTTCATTGCTATCCCAATTGTAGGTGAGTTCAATTTCTGCATCACTGTCAGGGGCTTTAAGGAACACTAAGGTAAATTTACCTTGCGGTACTTCTTTCCGACGAACTTCTTTTAATCCCAAGCCATCTACATAAAATGCTAAAGATTCTTCTAGATTAGACACCCGAATCATGCTGTGCAGAAACTTGATCATACCTGCTGTCTAACCGATTTTGATTAAAAATTCATGCTTTTTTTGTCACGTTTAGAGTAACAGGGACAGTTGACTGAACTGTAATCGTAAAAAAGTACCCAGTTGTTTTTTGAGAACTCCAAAAAATCTCACTCCCTTAAACTAACGGCGCACCCATTCACTAAATAGAAGCGACAAAATTCATATTGACTTATGGATTAATAGTAACAGTAAGTCGAAATTTTATATTCCACCCGCTTTTGAATGAAGATTTTTTTACTAAGGACAGCCATCATTACTTGTAGGATTGCTATTAAAATAGGGGTGACTGCCTGGAAGCTGATTGCGAATATCCCATTTACATGCAATGTATCCTTCTATATCTTGCCTTTCAGAAAAAGATGGTGCAGGTGTGTAAAAAATGATTTCGTGATAGGTGTTTTTTACCCCATTTCCTAAACCAAAGTTTGCCGCAAAACCTGCATTAACATTTGTTGTGCTTGCACTGACATCTCCATTGACCACGATTTGTTTGCTGTTTTGAGCAAAAGAGTTTAAAAACCCTAGGGCATAGGTTTCACCGACATTGACGGTAGGAGAAGAAGTGTTGAGCCTGACTGAAGATCCACAGCATCCACCCGTATCCCAATAAATCTTTCTATCACTCCATGGTGCGTGTATGCTATAACGAGATGTGGGTGAGCCCGTTGAAGAACCTTGAAAAGGATAGTTTAAGTTCATATCAAATGAACTGGTAGAATTATTTTCTGTTTGCACAAGTACAATTAAAACGTCATCGAGCATTCCAGAAAAAACATTTTGCGCAACAAAAATATCACCATCAAAGATAGCGCCCTGAGGAGCATTACTTTTGAATTCAGCTTCACCGGAAACCTTAATAAAATTATTTCCATCCGTTCCTTTATTAATCCAACAATTGATGGCATCCCCATTGGATGTCACATCTACGTTGCAGCCAGTGTCTTGCTTTAATGTTGCTAGATCTTTGCCATCTAACCAAAACTGAGGCGTCACTTGTGACAGTGCAAGAGGGCCACCCGGTAGTTGCCAGGCACTGCTAGTGTAAATGGCAGTATTACCTAAGTCATCTTGCACGCGCAATGATACATAGTAATTGGTTTCAAGCATTAAAGAAAATGTTGTAAAAGGCGGAACATTAGAAACCGCTTGATAACTGGTGCTTGAGCTTACAATATTTGTAAACATTACTGTATCGGCAACTTCTCCACTTTGACTATGGTTGGGTGGAGACTGATTGGTGCCAGTACCAATGGATAATTCAAGCGAAGCAACATTTGAACATGCGTCGTAGGGTAAGTTCCATATAGCGGTTGGGCTTTGATTTTTTTTTGCATTCATGGCTAAGTTTATTGTCCCCACCTGCGGGGCAAGGGTGTCTTGTAAAAAAATATCCGATACTACAGCATCAGATATATTATTATTGTTGTCTACAGCTCTAAGCCAAACTTTATAGCTATCCATAGCAGAACTGCACTCTTGCGCTGCTTGATAGGTAATACTTTGATTAGAAAATGAATCTGTTGGCGTCCAACCACTGCTGGGTGCCACCATGATTGATTGACCTGAAACAACATATTCAATTCTAAGCAAGTCATTGTCGTTTGGGGGTGTAAACAGCAGTTGAATACTGCTTCCACTCCCACTGACATCTTCAATGATTGTATCGTCAGAAGCCCACGTTAGATTTGTTGGTACTCCCGGGGGTGTTTGGTCATTGATACCAGATCCATCGTTGAAGATTTCATTGGACTGCGAATATTCTAAATCTGTAAAAACATTGCCATTGCAGTTAAAATGCATGCTTGCTATGAGCAGAACACAAAGTATCTTTCTTATTTTACTTCTCATAACCATTGTAAACCTCTAAAATGTAAATTAATTCCAGCTTGTTTTTCTTTTTGTTGGTTAAGGTCGGTATCATAGGCCTTGTATTCATAAAAAACACCTAAACCTAAACCTAAAGATCCAAAAGCTTTTTCTCTAAATACAGCAAGCTCTCCCAAGTAAGACAGTTTTCCTTGTGGATTAAGGGATGACCTACTGTAGAAAGGATAAATTAATTGACCCGTTGATAAAATTAACCAGTCTTTGTTAAGATTCCAACGCTTTTGTGCTTCTAAAACCGATAAAAACACATGAACTTTTTCTATACCTATATCGGAACTGTTGACTCTAACAATAAAAGGCTCCTGCTTGTAATCAACATTTAAACCTATTGATACAGTTTTAAATTGATAGTCATTAATCCAGGCCACTCCCCATAAATAGGGAGAAAAATTTTGAAAACCGTTGCTGCCAAATTCCAACTCATAATGCTGAGAATCCAGTGAAAAATTTATCCCAGACCAAAGCGTGTTCCAAAATAAATGTTGATAATGCGTTGCAAGAGCAAAATTTTCTTCTGATACTTTATTAGAAATGCTAGCATTGCTTTGATCCATGGAGTGAATTAAATTTTGATAGACTGTTTGCACTACTTGATAGCGGTTATTTAAATCATTTTTTGTAGTTATATTTTCTGGCACTTCTTGTGCAAAGGCTTGCTGATTCTGAGAGCCATTTTGTTCTTCTAATGCAAGGTTATCTTGTTCAATATTTTGATCTTTTGTTATCTCGGATGAACTTTTTGCCAGTGTTTGATCTGTATTTTTTTTAATATTGTGTTGAAAACTCAAACACTGTTGATTGTAATTTCTGCTTTGAACAGTATTTTGTGTAATATCAGGATTAATTTTAGGAACGTTGAGTATTTGGCCCACTGTAATTGTATTAGCATTTTCTAGCTGTGGATTAAGTGCTTTTAATTTGCTTAATGATCCATTGTCACCGTAAACTGGCCTACCAAAATAATACTCAGATAAGCAGGATAAATAATCATTGTGTTTAATGACATAAATATCTTGGGCAAAAATAAGTGAAGCGATCGCCATAGCAGCGATAATTAGCCTATACATCGGCCTCAGATACAGATTAAAACATGATTTGGCAAAAAAAATAATTAGTTATTTTAGGATTTTTAGGAGCAACTTATTGGGTTAGGCAGCTTTTCTCTTTTTTAGTTTTTTGATGATGCGACAGAAGTTACTTGTGCTGTCTTTGAAATTAACAATGAATTGGGTCAAATTTGTATGCGCAAAGATGATTACAATAATGAACAAAAAATTGGCGAATTTATAGAGATTTACATTAGATCTGATCGTGTTTAAAAATTCATAAAAATCAGTGAAACACTGTGTTAATAGTATTATTTTAATTGCGTGGGTTTTTTCCATAAACTTGGAAAATTTTAGGGTACACTGTTTATTTCTAATATAAATCAATACTTTTTATAAAAAGTACATAATTCACCCTTTGATTTTTTTAAATTAAGAAAACAAAGTCGATCTCATATTTTAACTTGCATTGCAGCATTTTTATAGATAGTTTCCAGAGAAAGGGAGTGTTTACATGGTTCAATTAAGTTTTTGTAAGCGTGCATGTACTGCATTGGTTTTATCTGTTTCATTTTATGGTTTTGGTCAGAACCATATCAAGCCTAAGCAACTTCGTTTTCAAGATCCTAATTATTCTAAAAAAGCTTATGTTAAATCGTTGCTTATACCCATGGGGTGTCACCATCTTGTAAGATCTTTAGAGGATGATATTTTACAATCTTCTTCACAATTATGCTTGGAAAAAGCAGGAGATAGAATCATTCTTTCCACGCTTAAACTGGCTGAAGATAATACAACAGATGATATTTTAAATTTAGAAAATATAAAATATCCTATTGTACAGTTTCCACTTAATATGCAAAGCTCTGGTGGTAGGGTAGCGGGCAGATTTTTGAGTCTCCCTGGAGCTCGACTTGGAGCTGGTGTGGAACAAAGTTTTGTGTTTTTTTTGCACCAAGCAGATACCAGTCTGCAACAAATTCATTTTGAAAAAGGAGTTGTATTTGATGAAGCAGAGCATGCAGATGCAATTGATGTGTCTTATGAAAAAAGTTTTTATGAAAGTATTATTCCTAAAAGCACAATAGATGACTTTTTAGCATCAATTTATGTTTACATGTTAACCCAGCTTGAATCAACCTCAGAACAATACAACGCACTTTCTAAAAATATTTTAGTTTTATCAAAAAAAAATGATGCAGAATTAAAAACATTTAAAACATCGGATGCACATAAAGAGCATATTCACTTTTTAGAAGGTAAGAATTTTAAAGAGGTGCATTCCCTGTACGACTTTTCAGTTCAAAATAATCTTTATAGAGAGTACATATCAAGAGCTCTTACATTAAATACTTCAAAGCATTTGACCTTGGTTCCAGTGTGGGTGATTAATATGGAAGATAACAAAAATTTAAGCAACTATGAGGTATTGAATAAAAATTTTGAAATGAATCATCCAGAAGATTTATGGTATATGGTGCTTGCTCCTAAGCTATAAAGAGTATCTGATACATTTTTATTAGAGATGCAACAAATTTCTCTTAGTTTTATGATCTAGTAAAAGCTAGACCTTGTTTTTTAATACATTTTCTTGCATTTTGTTCTTAGTTTGCATAGCGTTTGAAGGATGCTCAAATTGTATGACTACATGGACTCGGGCAATGGCTATAAAATAAGACTATTGTTATCGCATTTAAAAAAACCTTATCAGTGGTATGGGGTTGACATTGATGGTGGCGAAACAAAATCAAAAGAGTATCTTAAGATCAATGCCAACGGTAAAATTCCTGTCATAGAGTTAGATAATGGCAAGCGTCTAGCTGAATCCAATGCAATTTTGTATTACCTTGCGCAAAACACAACGTACTTTTCTGACGATACATACGAGCAAGGAAAAATTATGGAGTGGTTATTTTTTGAGCAGTATGAACATGAGCCCTATATTGCTGTATCACGTTATATCATGCGGCATTTGCCTCAGGGGCATGAGCGCTATGAAGAATTACCTAAACTAAAAGAAAAAGGTAAAAGAGCATTAAAACTGATGGATAGGCATTTGGAAACACAGTCTTACTTTGTAGCCAATCGTTTGACAATTGCTGATATTGCTTTATTTGCCTATACGCATGTTGCTGAGCAAGGAGGTTTTGATTTAGAGCCTTATGCAAATATTTGTGCCTGGATAGGTAAGGTTCAGTCGCAAGCAAATCATATTGATATCAAATGGCAGCCCAATGCAGATATGAATTAAGTGGATTCCTGTGACATATTTTTTATTTTAACTTTAAAAAACATTTGTAAATCAATCAACCGCAACATACTATATTATAGATATGAATCATGAAGAGAGTTTGAATCAAGCAATCAATCTAAGAGGTGAGTTTTGGAATAAAGTGGGTGAGCTAGAACAAGACTTTTTAACACCTATTATTAATCCAAGTTTTCAAGGTGGACCACAGTGGCCTAGCTTTCGCCAAAGTTGGCGAATCATTAAAAGAGAAAAAACTACAATTCTTGCTAGTGACGGGCTCAGTGACCCCTATGAAGATATGGATACCAATCCAAAAGTCTCAGCCTTTAACGGGTTTGGTTTAGAGTTTTTTATTGAATCACCTGATGAGTTTGACAGTATAAAAAGTTGGCAGTTTGATTTGATTTTTCAAGCCAGTCAATGGGCCGCTATGGAAGGAAATCTAATAAACAAAATTAAACATTTTGAGTATATCAGCAGTGAATTGCACGATGTTAAGGTTCCTGAACAGTTTAAAAACTCAGAAGGTCGAGTGGGTGTGTTTGTTGGCTTGCAGGGAGAAGTCCCAAGGTCTCTTAAACTTCCAAATGAGACGATCAGTATTGTTAATGTAAAACTCTTAACACGCAAAGAGTTAGATTTTTTAGCATCTGGGGACAACGACGCACGCCTTAAATTGCTTGAATTATTTATCAAACAAGGTCATCCAACATATTCATCTTTAGAACGCGAGTCAGTGATTTAAAAATCAATGGGTTATTTTTGGTAGATGCGGTAGATGATTTAGATAACCAAGTAAGTTTCACTCACTGTATTTTTTAAACTGTTTGTAACCGTATTAAAAACATTATTTTGCATTGTAGTTTGAAGAAATATTATGTGTTTATTCCAGACATGATTGATCAGTTGCGTTATACAATGTATTTCTCTATTTGATTAGATACATCTAAATTAAGAATATAGCATGAGTTCCACATCTGAACGCCTGTTCATTGAGCAACAAACTATAAATAATTTTAATAAAAAAATTAAAATTATAAAAACTATAGATGCCGATGTTTGTGTTATCCTACCTTCATGAAATGGTTTACTGTAGGGGTATTGACATTATCTTGTACGTTGTTGGCGCAAACGCACTATGTAAAACGTGAAGATCTTATCGTACAAAAAGGCTTGTCTAAGGCCTGTGGACACTTAATTACATGGTCCAAAGGAGCCTTGATTTATAAAGGTGAAAAAGGTTCTGTGAATACGGTTGCTGCACACAGAAATTTTGATCATGCGCCTGGTTCCAATTACGAGCGTTCTATCATGGGGCATTCTGCTTTACTTTTAAAATATGAAAATGGCAATCAAGATTACATCAGCTTTTTTCCAAAATATGGCGGGGGTTCAATTATCACTGAAGAGGGTAAATTTACCAGTTATGAACACAACATGAACTATTATGTTGAACAAGAAGTTGCGGTTACGTCTTTTACATTAAAAGAATCTGCATACAATTTATGTGTAGTAGACTTTAAGAACAAGTCAGAAAAATTCAATGGTTTTAGTCATAACTGTACACACAGTGTTTTAGAGTTTTTACAAGAAGAGCTAAACATTTCACTAGAGGAAGAACTTTTTTCAACACCAAAAGATTTAAAAGAGAGGTTAGAATTTTTTTTAAAACAAAATCCAGACTACTATTGTGAGCAAGCACAATGGGCAAATCAATAGATAAAATACAACGTTCTTGGTTAGTTTGCTAAGATTTAAAAAGCGATCATATCTTTAGAGCTCAAAATAATAGGATCAGCTTTTATACCATGTTCTTCACCATTAATTTCTATTAATCTCCCCAATTTTATATCAACTTTAGCTGGATTATTTTTTTGTAAAGGGATCATAATGGTAAGATCAATAACAAGGGGATTAGAGTTTTCATCACACGGAACAAACGCCCCTTGAGTAATATACTTGTTATTTTTATCTAAAACTTGCTATTGAGAAAATCTAGTTCAATCAATAAAATATATTGTTGTGGGACACACAATGTTTTGTTACAAAATTACCTGTCAAAATATATCGTGTGCATCTCCCAAGATTATAAAATAGTGTTTTTAATTAAAAAATCAAAGGAACAACTTTATCGTAATTGCTGCCGCATAAATTGCCAGATAATTCACCAACAATGAAAAACTCTGCTAAAAGTGATTTTCCTTCCATATTAATACCACAAGTTCCATCTTCTAGTTCATCACCACTGACTTCAAGAGAACCTTCATAAGTAGAGTCAAAGCTTCCAGTTAAAATGCCGTCCTCTCCATCATTGAAATTGTCCAATACAAGGTCTGTTACCACTTCAAGGCTACCATTAATGGTTATTTCTTCATCGTTTGCAGTAGTGGTAACACAATCAGTGAAGACAACTTCATTTAAAGTAAATGTTCCATTAAACTCTTGATTCTGTTCATCTTCTTCAAAATCAACGTTACCTTTGGCAGAAAAAGTACCACTCACGTCACAATCAATTGTTTCGTCAACAGGTTCTTGTAAACCAATAGGAAGGTAGTTTTCTGTAGGGAAGACACTGGCTACAATTAATAATTGTGCAATGGCATCCTGTTGATCAGAGTTTAAGCTGGTGGTTGAGGGAAATTCTGATTTAGAATTACCGCAAGCGCTTAAAAATAGGGTTATGATTAATGTGTTTAGGTAAAGTATATATTTTTTCATGGCTTTATTTTTGAGTAAATATTTTAAAATGGCAAGCTATTTGAAAAAAAAGTCGGTTTTGTAGTGATACACAAACACTATTGGTAATAAAAATACGGAACACTACATCGTGTGTTTTTTAAACACACGGTAGGCTCCTAATAATAAAAAATTATTAAATCAATTAAGAAGAAACAGACGTTTCATACTATCTATGCGTTTGAATTGTTGTTTTGTTTGCCTTTAACAGAAAAATACCCAACAAAAAAGCTTAATGCAAGCATACAGATGAGTGGGAGCCATGATTCTAAAGCTCCTGCCCATTGACTGCCCCAGCCTTGTGGTTTGGAGCTGGTCAGTAGCGCATAAAAAGCAATACCTACACCAAATAAACCTTCGCCGCCGACAAAACCTGAGCAAAGTAAAATACCATTTTCACTGGATTTACGCTTTTCAACCCAGTAGCGAATCAATCCGCCCATAAAAATAGGAAACATGGAAGACAATGGCAAGTAAACTCCCACTGCAAACGCTAAGACGGGTAATCTAAACAAAGCTGCAATGGCAGCAATCCCAGCACCTATAGCTACCAGTGACCATGGCAAAGAGTGTTCAGTTGATAAAATCCCTTCAATTACCACTTTCATGAGCATGGCTTGGGGTGCAGGGAGTTCTTGTGTACCAAAACCATAGGTTTTGGCCAGGGCGTACAAAGAAAAACAGACAAAGGTCACTGAGGTGACCACACCTAAAATTTCACCTATTTGTTGAAACTTGGGCGTTGATCCTAGCAAAAAACCACTTTTTAAATCTTGTGAAGTATCTCCAGCAATGGAAGCTGCGGTTGCCACCAAGGTGCCAATAATTAAAGCTTGGGCCATGGCCAAACTGCCCATCCAATTGAGCATGTAAAATATACCACAGGTTGCAATTAGGGTGGCTATGGTCATGCCTGAGGTTGGGTTAGATGAAACGCCTACCATACCCACAATTCTACTGGATACAGTGACAAAAAAGAACGCAAAAACCACAGCCAAAATTACACTGACTATTTTTGCGCCAAAACCAGGTAAATAAGTCAATCCGGTGGGGGCAATGATCAGCAAAGCAATAATTATAGCCATAATAATGAGGGAAGTTTTTAGGCTTAGGTCTCTTTCATGTCTAGAAATCTGGGTTTCATCTGGTTTTGGAACTCGGTTTTTAAAGTCAGCAATGCCCTGGCGAAAACTTGAAAAAATAGTGGGTAAGGTTTTTAACAGAGAGAGTAAGCCACCAAAAGCCACGGCGCCAGCACCAATGTAGCGTACATAGCGGGTCCAAATCTGACCAGGGGACATATCTGTAATCAGTGCTATTGTTTCAGGATAAAGAGGAGCGGTTTGATTTTGCCCCCAAATGGCAATTGCTGGGATAATTACAAACCAAGCCAAGGCAGATCCTGCAACCATGACAGTGGCAATGCGCAAACCTAAAATAAAACCCACACCCAAAAGTGCGGGGCTAAACTCCAAACCAAACTGAGCTTTGGGGATAAACGGTAAGTTGATATGAAAATCATCCTTAATGACCTTAGCCCAAGATAAAACAAATTTTAAAAAGCCACCAATTAAAATACCCTTAAAAACAGGCATCGCATGATTGCCCCCTTTTTCAGCGGCTATCATTACTTTAGCACAGGCAGTGCCTTCTGGATAAGGTAAGGTTTCATGCTCATCACGAATCAGCGTCCGACGCAATGGAATCATAAATAAAATACCTAAGATTCCCCCACTGACAGACACCAAGACAATTTGCCCAAGCGTTGGATTTTGTTGCCAAAGAAATAAAGCTGGTACGGTAAAAATAAGACCAGAAGCCAGAGACGATGAGGCTGAACCAACAGTTTGGGCAATGTTGGTTTCTAAAATGGAAGCCAGCTTACCAAAAGGAGGTAAGGCAAAAAAAGCCAAGACGGCAATAACGGCAATAGGGATAGAGGTGCTGATGGTTAAGCCAACACGCAGACCGAGGTAAGCATTGGCAGCACCAAAAAGACACCCGGCTACACAACCAACCAAAACAGCTTTAACTGTAAATTCAGGTGGATTTTGTTGCGCGGGTATATGGGGTTTAAAATCTTTATTCATATATTTCAACACCTATCCAAAATTTAATCCTGAGGCAAAGGAAAAAGAAAGAATAAATTCACATGTATTATGGGGTTTTTAAATTCTAATATTGATTTTTTTAAAAGTTTTTTTAATTTTGGTAAATCGTTGTATCTACTGCATCTTCTATTTTTTAAGTGGGTTTTTATGTATTTTTTTCATGGGTAAGTACTTTACTATTAAGTATTAAAACAGCCTATTGTTAAAAACAACGTAAAAATACAAATAGATTGCTTACTAAAGTTAGTAGGCAAACTTTACTTTTAAAGCTAATTTTAAAAAAAATAACAAGGAGTGACTTATGTTGAAATTGGCTATTTTTTTCTTTATTGTATCTTTGATTGCAGCATTATTTGGTTTTACCGGTATTGCTGCTGCATCAGCAGGAATTGCCAAGTTTCTTTTCTTTGTTTTTCTCATCTTATTTATTACATTTTCAGTGTTGGCTTACAAAGCAACAAAAAAAATAATTTCATAAGTTGTTAACATTAATTATCTAATCCTTTAGGTTATTAGAATAACGGAGAAACGGTATGTTAAAATTTTTATCTTCATTAGTATTGTTTACATTTATGGTAAGTGCAAAATTAGTTTATGCAAAAGGAGTTTACGCAAGCTATGCTTTGCTGGCAGTAGATGAAACAAGCACTCTTTTTGGTGAAATTACTACTTTTTATGATGATGAAAAAATGAGAATGGAGATTGCTTTAAATAATGGTCAAGAGGATTTAGAAAAAATTGTTCATATTGTTGATGCTAAAAATAAAAAAAGTTACATGTTATTTGAAAACAGCAAAACCTATGTACAATTTAAATACCCAAAACTAAAAACAAAATCTCATGAAAAAAAATACAAGCCTAGCAATGAAACCAAAACCATTGCCGGATTTTCATGTGAGGTGTTTGGTAAAATAAAAAAAGATTATGTTGAAACCGTGTGTGTCAGTGAAGAGCTGTATAAGAAGTATCAAAAGTTTATGGATAGTTTTAAACAGCTTGGGCAAAAACAGTCTTATTATTTAAAAGACATTGAAGGCTTTCCACTTGAATATCAAGCAACAGTTGATGGAAAAACTCTGTCAAAGCTAAAGCTTCAAGATTTAAAGGAAAAAAATATTCAACCTAAGATGTTTGATTTACCCAAAACATACAAAAAAGTTGAGAGTATAAAAAAGAAGATATCGGACAACAACACTAAAAAAATTAATTTATCTTAGCGTTTAAGAGATATTTTTTTACTTAAGAACTACTTTATTTCATCAAATTTATAATGTATGTCTTCTGCTTCAATAGTCCATGTAGATAAAGTTTTAAATCCAGACCACTCAATTTCATGTAGGATTTTTTTATTTTCAGAGACTCTAAATTCATCATACAACCAATCTTGTCGGGCATGTTTATTTTTTAAAAAACTCAAATTATAAGAAATCACATTTTCATATTCGAATGTAATTGTTGCATTATGATAGGCATTAAGGAGGGTTATAGAAATTGAGGTCGCACTCTTTTCATTTCTGTCTCCATAAGATTTTTCAGATATGAATAAGTTTTCCAGCCAAGCATCATGCGGACACTTTGGTTCATTTGGGTTATAATACCAATCAGATTGAATAAGCTTTAAAATGTTTTTTGAGAATAAATCTTGCTGACTTTCAATATAGCCCATATATTTTTCATAAGCCAATACAACATTTTTATTTCTTTGTTTTGATAAATAGTACATTATTATTTAAATAATTTACATCAAAACATGAACTTATAAAAGGTATTTTAAGTATCTTGTTCAGTATGAAAAATAGAAATTTTGCATGTCTATAATCAATAAAGCATACTAGGGAGAGCTACTTTTTATAAAAGCTGCTATTTGATTGTAACTTAAACAATCAAATAGTTCTTGAGCTTGAAGAACATAACGCTCTTTATGACTGGCAATGCCATTTTTAAGAATAGAAGGTTGCCATCCACGTTCAAGTGCACCAAAATAGGTTGCGGTCACGCAATAAGCAGCATTGAATCCAGACAACAATACCGAGTCCACATTGTAACCTTTTAAAATTGTATTGAGTTCAGTTTCCCAAAAAGAATTGGGTAAAAGTTTGGAAACATAAGCATCGGCTTCAATAGAAGACAGCGCATCAATCATGGCGTAGCCTGGATTATTTTTGCCATCTGGCATGTCTGCATCTTGAATGACAATGGTTGGCCAATGGTTGTGTTTAAATAAACGATGCGTCCATACAATATACTCAGAAGCTTCTTGCATTAAGTATTCAGTTTCAGAGCTGGTGTTAAACTCTTTTTGCATGTCAATGATTAAAAAAGCCAATTTCATCATGAAGAGTTAAGTTCTTTTATGATTTAAAGTCAAGCAAAGAACAAAATACAGTTTGTATAAAACAGCTATTTATCAACCATTATTGTTCAGTTGATAGTGTAAAATTTCACTCAGTGTTCTGTATATCTGTGCAATATTGCCATACCCTTCATTGCATTGTCTGATGCGGGCTTCCATTATATTTAAACCATGGTCTTCCCATGCTTCACTAAAACCTACAACACCCCCAATATAACCAAAAAAAGAAGGTTTCTCTTCATTGTATTTCTCACGGAATTTAGCCAAATAAGTTTCAGGATCATCTTTTAATTGATTGCAGCTTAATGTAAAAAAATGATTGAGCATGCCAAGGTGATCGTAAAGTTTTTTTCTAACCAAGGTTCTGTCTTCTGAATGATAGACTCGTTTTTCTGGTGCATACACATTATCCAATAATAAATAGATATGATCCATCATGCGTCTGGCTTCAGGAATGAATTTTTCTGGATGAGAAAAGTAATTAAAAGCAGGATGGTCTCTTAATTCAAGTATTTCTTCATGACCATCACCATCTTTATAGATATACTTTAAGTCAAGTAAAGGTCCTGATGTACTTTCACGAACTTGCTTCCAACTCACTTGATTGGATAGCATGTTATGCTGAGCTCCAATATAATTAAATGAATGGTCTGTGTTAGATTGAGCAAATATTATATTGAAGTAGTTTGCAAGGACCAGCCCCAAGATCCCAATTGTTTTTATAGCAGCATGGCCGCGTGTATCATTGTGTCGTTGCATGTGAGCATAAACAGCAATTATAATGCCAAGTACAAGCTATAAAAAGCTTGTATATTAAGGCTTTTACAAGATTTAAGGATTGTAAAACGGTGTTAAATGTCCCATTTTATGAATTAATTGCGTAAAAAGTTTCGCAGTTTGTTTAAGTGTATATAACGATAATGGGTGATTTTAACACAGCTTTGCAGGGGCAATAAATTGTATAGGTCAGCGTATATAGTTGAATTTCAGGCTTAAAGCCGTTAAAAGGTTATCACTAATTAAATATTAAAGGAGATTTTTATGATGCGTTCCATGTATTTTATTTTACTATTATCTGGCTTATTGTTTTCTGTGTATGCAAAAGGCGTAGTGATTAACTATGAACTTAAGGTTAACCAAGAAAATCACAATATGAGTGGTAGCATGCAAGCCTTTTATCAAAATGGAATGACAAGGGTGGAAATGAATTTTAAAAACATGCCCATGGGTAATATGATTCATTTAAGTGATGCTAAAAATAATGTAAACTATACGTTATTTCCTGAAAAGAAATCTTATATGGAACATACAGTCAATGAAGCAGTCCATCATAAAAACAGCGATGATTTTAAACCCACAAAAGATAAAAAAACCATCGCAGGGCATAGCTGTCAGGTTTATGAAAAGAAAAGCCAAACTCAGATTGAAAATGTTTGTTTAAGTGATAGTTTGTACAAAAAATACAAACCCATGATGGCGGCGTTTTACACCAATAAAAAACGCTCAATATTGCCTAAAGATATAAAAGGCTTCCCATTAGAGTTTGAATCTAAAAAAGGTAACAAGCTTGAAACCCAAGTTACAGTGGTTTCACTCAAAGAAGAAAATATAAAATCATCCATGTTTACTTTACCCAAAGATTATAAAAAGATGAACACTGTTCCAGTTGCAGATCAAGATATGGAAGGTATGAAAAAATCAATGATGGATGCCATGAAAAACGGTGGAATGGATGCCAAAAAAATAGAAGAAATGAAAAAAATGGCAGAAGAAATGAAGAAAAAATATCAAAACCAGTAATTTGTAGTATGGGGCAGTTTGTTTGAGTTTTCTAACTGCCCCACAGTTTTTTTTGTATTAAGCAACAGTTGTTTCTAGTGTGATCTCAGCATTAAGCAGCTTGGAAACTGGGCAACCTACTTTTGCTTTTTGTGCCAATTCTTTAACAGTATTTTCATCTGCACCTGGAACTTGAGCATTCAAATTCAAATGTACTTTGGTAATGTTAAAGCCATCCTCTAATTTTTCTAAAGTCACCTTAGCAGAGGTCTCTATTTTTTCTGCACTCAAGCCAGCTTCTTCAATGATTTTGGCCAATGCCATGCTAAAACACCCTGCGTGAGCAGCCCCAATGAGCTCCTCTGGGTTGGTTCCTGCAGCACCTTCAAACCGGGTATTAAAACCATAGGGTTGATTGTTTAAAGCGCCACTTTGTGTAGATACTGTTCCTTTGCCATTTTTTAAACCGCCCGTCCAAACGGCAGAACCATTTTTATGAATAACCATGATTGATCTCCTTTAATTTAAATAATTTAAATTTTTTCTGAACAAGACTACCATAGTTTTGAATAATTTCATCTAACTTAAGTACAACATTAAAAGTTGTATGCAATAGGGTTTCATTAAACCAAATGAACAGGATTGAGTTGTTAATAAAATATTATACCTATTGTTTTTGAGATAGATAAAATAAAAAAATCAGTACAATTGTTTTCTTTCAAGGATCAGCATCATGGTTTATGATGTGTCTAATGCATACACTGAAACATATCTTTATTTTTGTATTTTTTTTAATGAGCTTGAGCGCAAGCGTT
This sequence comes from Oligoflexia bacterium, assembly GCA_035326705.1. Lineage (NCBI taxonomy): Bacteria > Pseudomonadati > Bdellovibrionota > Oligoflexia > Oligoflexia bacterium. The sequence goes on along the minus strand of DAOLES010000005.1, from coordinate 77,800 downwards.
TTTGCTATGCCCTGTTCCCCGGGAACCTATAGCTTTGATGGACAAGAGCCTTGTGCCAATTGCCCAGCAGGAAGTTTTGCTGCAGAAGAAGGATCAACTGCCTGTACATCTTGTCCGCCTGGAAGATTCAATCCAGATGAAGGCCAAGCAGAATGTATAGAATGTGAAATTGGTCAATTTCAACCTGATTATGGACAAACTTCATGTCAAAGCTGTTCTCCGGGAAGTTATGCACCCATAACAGGGAGTATCACCTGTACGATTTGTCCAGAAAATGAGTTTCAGCCCAATTCAGAAGCTATGGTTTGTTTTGAATGTGAACCTGGAAAAGTAAGTTTGGCCGGAGCCAATGTTTGTGTGGATGCATTAAACTCTTCAAGCTGTCTTGATGGACAATATGAGTCTGGTATGGGGTGTGACAATTGTGGTCCTGGGACTTATGCTCAAGCAGGAGATGGTTTTTGTAGAGTGTGTGCTGCCGGGACCTTTTCTGATGCTTTTGCTGCTAATGCTTGCACAGAATGTCAAGAAGGAACATCTTCAAGTTTTGTCATTGGCAGAACAGATTGCACAATCTGTCAGGTGGGAACCTTTACCGAGAATACGGGCTCTCCTGGCTGTGAAGATTGCCCAGTAGGAACATTTACAGAGTTTACTCAATCCAATTCATGTCAACTTTGCCCAGAAAATACTTTTACCGATATGCTGGGATCTACGGATTGTCAGCATTGCCCTGATGGTACAGTTGCAATGCCGGGCTCCAGTGAATGTAGTATGCCTCAAAGTTCTAAAAATAATCGTTGTCAATCCAGCAATAGCCATTTTTTACTTGTATTATTGATCTTGTTTCTTTTTCAATACAAGCAAGGTATGAGATTGAGAAAAAAATTAATCTAAGAGATTAGCTATACAATTAAATAGTATTATTCTGCCAAATATTCTTGATGGGAACAGACTTTTTCATATCTGTTTGAATGGAGAGTATCCTAGTTCTTAATAGAATAAATAGGAGTAAAAACCTTGTTAAAGTCTTGACCTGACAATTGTTTAAGATCATCTTAAAACATATTAGTCGTGTATTTATTTCTCACTGCTTGACCTATACATCAATCACTATATATTCCTTGTTTATGGCCAGTGGATCAAAAGTCGCTGTATACAGCGCAATTATTGGAAATAGTATTGTAATGGTGGCAAAATTTATTGCCTTTTTTTTTACCGGATCAAGCTCAATGTTGTCTGAAGGCATTCACTCTTTTGCGGATGTGAGCAATCAATGTTTATTGGCATTGGGTATACAGAAATCACAACGCAAGGCAGATGTGAGGCATCCTTATGGTTATGTTAGAGAGCGTTACATATGGGCCCTTATATCAGCAGTAGGTATTTTCTTTTTGGGTTGTGGAGTGACGGTGTACCATGGAGTTCATGGTCTATTTGATCCGCATGAAATTGAAGATTATACCTTAGCGTTTGTTGTCTTAGCCTTTGCATTCATTGTTGAAGGAGCAACTTTGTTGATAGCGCTTAAAGCAGTCAGTAACGAAGCTAAAAAAAAGCAACAAAGTTTTATTTCTTATTTTAAAGGGGGTACTGATCCAACGGGTGTTGCAGTAATTTTAGAAGATGGTGCCGCAGTTTTAGGGGTTTTAATTGCTGCCCTTGGTCTTGGGTTTAGTTACTATACGCACAATCCTTTTTGGGACAGCGTTGCAACGATTCTGATTGGGCTTTTGCTTGGTGGGGTAGCAACATTTATCACCTACCGAACAAGAGGCTTGTTGATTGGTCAGGCTATACCTGAAGTGAGTAGAAAAAAAATTTTAGAAATTTTAAAAGCAGAACCTGTGATAGATCAGATCTATGACATTAAAACAGCCATCATTGGTGCGCAAGATTTATTGTTTAAAGCAGAAGTTGAGTTTGATGGTGAAAAAATTGCCCAAAAGTACATGAGTCACCATGATTTTGATAAGTTGATTCAGAATTTAGCAACAGAAGGTGACCTAAGGCAGTTTTTATTAGAGTATGGTGATCATGTGATAGAAACTTTAGGCGATGAAATTGATCGTATAGAAAAACAAATTCAACATGAAGTTCCAGATTTAAAGTATATTGATTTAGAGGTAAATTAGAGGCTGCAATATTAATCATCATAGGCTTGTTTAAGGTGTTTAAAAGGAAGAAATAAAATTTTGATAAATCGGTGCTCAGACGCTTTTCTATAATATGATAGTCCGATGCTAGTGTCATTTTTAAATTGAGCTTGATACGTTTTAAATAGTTTATCCCAAATCGATAAATTAAAACCATAATTGGTATCAGATTGTTTTCTATCAATAGAGTGATGAACAATATGCATTTGTGGAGTAACAATAAAAAAACGTAACAAACGCTCTATTTTTTTAGGAATATGAATATTGGCATGATTAAACATGGCCATAAAATTTAAAAGAATTTCAAAGATTAAAACGGCTTGAACAGAAATACCCAAGGCAATAACAATTATACCTTTGTAAAGTAATGAAACAATAATTTCTAGAGGGTGAAAGCGCAAAGCGCTGCTCGCATCCAAGTCTATATCTGCATGGTGAACTTTATGAAAGCGCCAAAATAGAGGAACTTTATGGAATACAATATGCTGAACATAAATTCCAAAATCCAAAATCAGCAATGAAAAAAACAGCTGAACGATTGGGTTAATTTTTGTATTATTAAAAAACCCTATTTTATGCTCAGCGGCATACAAAGAAAAAAAGATAAGCCCAGTTGGAAGAAGTAATTTTATAAGAAAATTAGCGGATAGTGCCATCAATATATTAGCTGGCCAACGTTCACGGCGTTTTAAGCTTCTTAAACGGTAAGGAAAGAAAAATTCTAGACTGGAAAAAACAATCAAGCCCAGTAAAAAAATAAAAAGCCGTATATATTCTGGTTTAAAAATTATGTTAGACATGAGTTATTTTAGCCAGTCTTTCATACCACCATGATAGTCAATGACATCTAAACCCATAGAATGCATTTTTTGAGCAGCTTTATTTGAACGAACCCCAACCCAACAATAAACAATATAACTTTTATTTGGATCCAATGCTTTAAGTTTTTCAGAAAAGTTAAAAGAAAAATAATTGATGTGGATTGCACCGGGAATTTTCCCGGTTTTTTTTATTTCCCAGTCTGTTCTTAAGTCAATCAAGATTGGGCTGTTGTTTGTTTTTTCTTGAGCTAAGAGGTTTTTTATCTCTTGTTTGGAAACAGTTTGTATTTTTGGTGAAAAGGGTTGTTTTAACCATAAAAGCAATAATAAAAAAGCACCACTAAACAATGTAACTAAAACGAGAAGTATTTTGCTTTGTGGTAGCTGAAGGGACATGTTTTTTTACTTAACGTGTTTTGTATTATAAATCCATGGATTATAGGTTACTTTTAGTCGTTTATTTTGCTCTTGATTTGTATATTTTATCCATGTTAGTAAAAAGCATGTTTGGGGAAATTAAAAAACTAGTTTTAGGTTTAGTCTTTTGTCTTGCTTCTGGTGCGATAGCCCAGCAAAGAGCAGATATTGTCATATTGGTGGATGTTTCTGGTAGCATTGCCTACATCCAAAAGTCTATTAATATTGCAAAAACCATTGCTCAGGATACATGCATTAGTCAGAAACCTGATGGAAGTAGAGTGGCGGTTTTAGGTTTTGGACAAACGGTTAATACCTTATATGATTTTTCTAGTTCTTCATCTGAAATCAGAGAAAATTGGAATTCATCTTGGTTTACCGATTTGTATGAAGAAGATGAGCAAAGTCAAACATTTATTACACCGGCATTAAATGAAGCGGAGCTTTTGCTTGAAAATTCAGAAGGACGTCATAAAATTATTATTGTTGTATCGGATGGGATGTTTGATGATAGAAATGCCATGATTTTAGAAAGAGCTTATCTTAATACTACAGGTATTGGGGTGGTGGCAGTTCCTGTTCCTATACAAACTAACCAACCGACGTACTTCAATGAATATGAACCAGATCATCGGTCCATGCAAAAGCAACAACCGTCATTAATAAACCTACCCATTGAAAACAAAAAAAATTTATTGCATCTTTCTGATAAGTACAAAGAGAGTTTGGGTGAGTTGCAAACCTTAATCTTTAAAGAAACATTACGCTGTTTTAAAGCTTAAGGTTTGACGCATGCAAAGAGTGTTTTTTAACATTTTACTTATTGGAAACTAAAATTATTTGCTGTGCAATGAGACACGATTGCCCTCTGTATCTTCAAAGTGAGCAATAGCACCATGTTCACCAATGCTGGTTTTTTCTTGTAAAACTTTACCATTGGCAGTTTTAACCTTAGCCAAGCATTCATCAATATTATCTACAGAAAAATAAACCGTACTGCCTTGATGAGAAGGAGTGTAATTTTCACCCATGACCAAAGCACCAGGACAGCCAGCAGCTTGGTGATCCCAAGGGAAAAATGCCATTTTATATGGGCCCATTTCACTGATATCTAAGTTTGTTCCAAAAACATTCTCATAAAACGTTTTAGCACGTTCAATATTTGTTGCTGGAATTTCAAACCAGTTGACAGGGTTTGTAGTTTTAGACATAGGTAGCCTCCTTAAGCTAAAGTTTTGTATGTTTACTTGCAAACTATAAAGTGCAAAAAAAAATAGATCAAATTTTATATCATTCAAAACACTGCTAAAAGGTACCGGCTACCTTTTGGAATAGATCAAAATTATTCAATAACTTTGAGTACATACACAAGGGATAGCAACTATAAACAACAAGATACGGTTTCTTTTTGATGCGTTTTATGATTTTGTTGATGAGAGGGGTTTGAGAGTGATAGCGTGTCATTGTTATGGCAAAAAAAAGAAAATCAACCTTATATCCAAAAACCTCAGTGATTACAGAAGGTTTTGACCCATCTTTATCAGTTGGTTCAGCCCGACCGGCAGTATTTAGAAGCTCTACCTTTGTTTTTTCTTCACCAGAAGCAGCAGAAAACGCCTTTGCTATAGCCTTGAATAAGAAAGAAAAAGAAGCCGGTGAAATACCAGAGCTTATCTATTCACGTTTGTCGCATCCCAATGCAGAAATTTTAGAACAGCATTTAACGCCATTAGAACCGAAATCCAAAGATGCTGTGGTTTTTAACTCAGGTATGGCAGCCATTTCAACATTGCTGCTGGCTCTCAATAAACCCGGAGAAGCATTTGTTTATACCACGCCACTTTATGGCGGAACCTACCATCTTATTAAAGAAGTGTTACAGCCTCTAAATATTCAAGGTATAGAGGCTCCGGCAAAAAGTCTAAACCAAGTATTGACCACAATTAAAAACAATAAAACCATTGCTATGGTTTTTGTAGAAACCCCATCTAATCCTAACTTATGTTTGTTAGATTTAAAGCAAATAGCACAAGCCTGTAAAGAACATCCAAAGCAACCTTTGCTGGTTGTTGATAATACTCTAATGGGGCCTACGTATCAGCATCCCATTAAATTGGGCGCAGACTTGGTGGTTTACTCAGCCACCAAATACTTGGCTGGTTTTAGTGACATGTTAGGGGGAGTTATTTTAGGAAAAAGTATTGAACATTTAAATGCCTTGCGCGGGTATAGAGCTTTATTAGGCAATATCATGCAAGCGGATGAGTGTTGGATTTTGGATAGTCGCTTGCCCACAGTGCAACTGCGAATGGAAAAACAAAGTAAAAATGCACAGCGCATTGTTAAAGCCATTCATCAACATCCAGCAATAAAGCAGGTGTATTATCCGGGTTATTTTACGGATTCCAAACAAGAAACCTTATGGGAAGATCAGTGTGGACAGCCGGGTGCCTTGTTTTCATTGGTTCTAAAAGGCGGTAAAAGCCAAGCCTTTAATTTCTTAAGACATCTAAAGATTATCAAAAATGCTGTCAGCTTGGGCGGCATGGAATCTTTGGCTTGTCACCCAGCCAGTACAACGCACAGTGAAATGAGTGAAGAGGTTTTAAAAGAAAATGATATTGATCAAGGTTTGGTTAGAATATCCGTAGGTATTGAAGATTGGAGAGATATTCAAAAAGATATTCAACAGGCTTTAGACAAGAGTGACCCCATTTAAGGTTTGATTCGATCCATCAATCTTGGAAATGGGATGGTTTCTCTAACATGGTGTAAGCCACAGACCCAAGCCACTGCTCGTTCTAAACCTAGGCCAAAACCAGCATGCGGAACGGTACCATAACGACGTAAGTCTAAGAACCATTCAAAATGTTCTTTGGGTAAATCGTGCGCTGCAATGGCTTTTTCTAAAACCTCTAAATTGTCTTCACGTTCACCACCGCCAATGATTTCACCATAACCTTCAGGCGCAAGGACATCTACAGATAAAGATAGTTTACTGTTTTCTGGATCTTTTTTCATATAAAAGGCTTTGATCTCTGCCGGGTAATGATGAACCATGATGGGTGTATCAAATTCTTTGGTCAGCATGGTTTCATCATCTGCACCAAAGTCATCTCCCCAAACAATGTCACTGCCTAATTCTTGTAGCTTTTTAATGGCGTCATTGTAGTGGATGCGTGGAAAGGGTTTTTGAATTTTTTCTAAGGCGCTGATGTCTCTTTCTAAGACTTTAAGTTCTAGTTTACGGTTTTCTAAAACTCGACCCACAATGTATTTTAAAAATTTTTCTGCCAAATCCATATTGTCGTAAAGTGTATTGTAAGCCACTTCTGGCTCTACCATCCAAAACTCAGTCAAGTGTCTACGTGTCTTGGATTTTTCTGCTCTAAAGGTAGGACCAAAGCAATACACCTTACCAAAAGCCATGGCACCAGCTTCCATATAAAGCTGGCCACTTTGGGTCAAATAAGCTTGCCTATCAAAATAAGTGGTTTCAAAAAGATTGGTGGTTCCTTCACAGGCTGAAGGGGTAAAAATTGGCGCATCAATTAAAGTAAAATCTTCTTGATTGAAAAAATCACGGATGGCATTAACCAACTCATGTCTTATTTTTAAAATGGCATTTTGTCGTTTGGAGCGTAGCCATAAATGTCGGTTTTCCATTAAAAAAGCCACACCATGTTCTTTAGGTGTAATGGGGTAGTCGGTGGCTTCACCAACAACCGTGTAATCAGTAACACCAATTTCATAACCTAGATCTGAACGTGAATCTTCACGGACTGTCCCAGTAATCATTAAAGATGTTTCTTGGCTTAAGTTAGCAGCAGCTTCAAATAACTCAGGCGAGACATCATTTTTACCAATCACACATTGGATGATAGCACTGCCATCACGCAATTCTAAGAAGTGAACATTTTTACTGCTGCGTCTATTGTACAGCCAACCTTTTAAACATACAGTTTGATTAACACATTGGCCAATATCAGCTATTCTAGGGGAGGCAATTGTACTCATGATTTAATTTTTCCAGTGAAACGATAGGTTGGCTTCAACACTATCCAAGTTTAGTGTTAGTTGTTCCATGGATTCATCTTGTTTTGGAAAATGAACCCGATAGTTGCGAGACCATGGTGTAATCTGTGGATAAAAATAGCTTAGCATCAATGCATCGCCTTGCAAATCCTGAATACGTTTGGGTGTTGCTAAGCTTCCATCAGATTGGACCATCCGCACTTTCCAGTTATGAGCATTTTTTTCTATTTTGGATAATTTATGATTGTTTGAAAAATGAAAAACCAAAAAGGTATAGTTCTCCTCATTTTCAGCCAGCTGTTCTTGTAAAAGTTGTTGTTTCTCTTCTTCACTGAGACGATATTTATTGGCAAACTCATTGACATAAGCTCGTCGTAAGGCTTCATTTAAAAATACGACTTGTGTTTCAAAACGAACTTTCTCAATAGTATATGCGCCTTTGCTGCGGGTTTGGTGACGTAAATTTTTGTGGTAGTCACTAGAATATTGGCCCAAAATATTAACTTTATGTTCGCAGCCTTGTAAAAGGAGCACACATAAAGTCAAACAACCTATCCAGCTGATATTCAGTAATTTGATCATGCGTTAGCTGATATACCTTGAACTTATAAAGAGTGCAAAAACTTGCTTAAATTTGAACATCTTATTAGTTTAGTGTTTCTGATTTAATTTTGATTAAAAAAGGACGTACAATGCGTGGAGAAGAATACACTTATTTTGATGCTTTAGAACTTGGCTATCAGTGGCGATCCGCCAATAGAACAATTACAGAAGCCGATATTGTTAATTTTGCTGGTTTGAGTGGTGATTTTAATAGAATTCATACAGATGCAGAATTTGCCAAATCAACAGAATTTGGCCAAAGAATAGCCCATGGTTTATTAGGATTGTCTATTTCATCTGGTTTACAAACAACAGAAGCCCCGTGGGCCATAGTGGCCTTTGCAAATTTAGAATGGAAATTTGCTAAACCTATATTTATTGGAGACACCGTACATAGTGAAAGTAAAATTATTAAACTTAAAGATCTTGGACGCAGAGGTGCTGGAATCGTTAAGATAGAGCGTAAGCTGGTCAATCAAGATGAAAAAGTTACCCAACAAGGCATTTGGACCTTAATGGTAGGGAAAAAACCAGAATGAGCAGCAAGCACTTGGAAAATAAAAAAATTTTAATTACGGGTGGAGCAGGGTTCATAGGCTCACATTTGGTTCAATTATTATGTGAAAATAATCATGTGACTATCTTAGATAATTTTTCTCGTGATGCACTAAAAAATACACAGTTAGCTGAACACCCAAATGTAAGTATTATTAAAGGTGATGTTTGCGTGCAAAGTGATGTTGAAGCTGCATGTAAAGATAAAACGCATGTGATTCATTTAGCTTCAATTGCCGGTGTTGATACGGTTTTAAAAAAACCAGTTGAAACCATGACCATTGCCTTATTAGGCACTTACAATATTTTGGAAGCCAGCAAAAAGCAAAACTCAATAGAGAGAGTTATAGATTTTTCTACCAGTGAAGTTTTTGGAACTTATGCCTATAAAGTAACAGAAGGCAATGCTACAAGCTTAGGTGCTGTTGGTGAAGCCCGGTGGACCTATGCTGTAAGTAAGTTGGCTACGGAACACCTAGCGCACAATTATTGGCGCCAGTATGGACTTCCAACTTGTTCAGTCCGGCCGTTTAATATTTTTGGACCCAATCAAGTTGGAGAAGGGGCTATTCATCGTTTTATAACGCGTGCTTTACATAAGCAAGATCTAGAAATTCATAATGATGGTGATCAGATCAGGTCTTGGTGTTACATTGATGATATTATTGATGGAATCTTGCTCTGTTTAACAGTAGACAAAGCGGTGGGCGAAGCATTTAATATAGGCAACCCGCAGAATACTTTAACCATTTATGGTTTAGCCAAAGAAATTATACGCTTATCTGAATCAGATTCAGATATAAAGTTTAAAACATGGGATCAGCAAGATGTTGAACTGCGTATTCCTGATATCAATAAGGCTAAAGAACTTTTACAGTTCCAGCCAAAGTTTGATCTGGAAACAGGGCTTAATAGGACCATTGAGTGGTATAGAAAAAAATTGGCTTAAAAAACTCATCATTAATCATTAATTGACAGTATAGATAAAAATGTCAGCAAAACGATCATAAGTTTTGATATCATAGCGTGGATAGCGGCTTTGATTAAGGTTAATAACTATACGGGTGGTTGTGTTAACCTGTTGAGTGTCAATGGTGTTGATGACGTTATCGCTAACTTTAATCAATGAACGAGTTTTACCTTTTTGGGTATTAACAAAATCAATGCGTATACGACTTGGGTTGGATAAACGAACAACATTGGGATTGTTAAGTTTTTCAGTTGCAGAAATTGAAATTTTATAAAATGCAGCTGTTTTAATATAATTAAGTTGGGTTAAGCGTCTTGCCGAAGTTGAATTTTTGGATGAAGTGGGCGCTTGTGTTTTAGAGCTTCTTCTTTTTTGACGAGGTTTATTGGGAATATTTTTTTTTGGAGCTGTGTTTTGTTTCTTTTTAACGTCTTGAACACTGATAACTTCTGGTATTTTGTCTTGTAAGCTTTTACTTTTTTCCCATAACTGCTTAAACTTTTTATCAACTCCGAGTTTGAGTGTTGTTGCTGCTAAAAGTATAGCAATGATTCCCAAGTATTTTTTTCTACGGGTTTTTTTTCTATCCTGAGCTATTTTTGGCAAATGCATTTCTATCCGGGTTTTTTGGGCTAAATCATTGGAGGATGAGCTTTTAAAATTTTCTTCATCAAAAGTAGAGGCAACAAAGTTAGGATTTTGATCAGGACTTTGTAGAGCAAGATGATCTAATGAATTTAAATCAGTAATAATAGTTTTTTCGCCAAGCATGGCCTGAGTCTCTTGCTCTTCCGAATTTTGCGTCATGGATTTGTGGTCAGAAGATGCCAACTTTTTTTCTTGAGCAAGAAGTTCTTGGATATCTTTTTTATTTTGTGCCGAAAGTTCAATGAACTGAATAATCATACCTTTTTGACCTTGAGGGTTTTGACTAAATTTAAAAATTTTTCCACTTAACTTTAAACCTTGTTCAAAGTTTAAAATTAGTTCATCACCTAAAGAAAATTGAGGGGATGCAGCGACCATCAATCCTTTTGAGTTAATTTTAATAGCAATTTTAAGAACTTTAATGTTTTTAAGGGGGTGTGATATTTTTAATTGAATGGCCATAGTAAAAATTATGAACTGAAATAGTATCTAAAATACCTAGATAACTCAAGTTACGTATAGAAAGAAGGCTAAACAAAGTCATTATTATGCAAAAGACATCAGAATTTCCCTTGGTAAATTTATCCTTGGTATTGCTCTATACTTGTTTACTTTCTGATAAAGCATGCTAGAATGCGCCCATGTTTGGAATGACAGAGTTACTCGTAGTGTTGGGCGTAGTTTTGTTGCTTTTTGGTGGGCGCAAAATTCCAGAGCTTTTTGAAGGTTTAGGTAAGGGGATTCAGAGTTTTAAAAAAAGCATGAAGGAAGAAGATAACGATGATCAAGAACGGCTTAAAAACTCAGATGAGCCCAAGTCATAATGTTTTCTTTCTTTTGTACGAGTGAAAATTTTTTTTAAAACTTTTTTTGTAGTTTTTATTGGACTGATTGCGTTTTATTTGGCCTTTAAAAATGTTGATTATGAGCAAAGCTTAAAAGCCTATCAAAATACTTCTTTAGGGTTGCAAGTTGCCGTTTTTTTGTGTTTTTTTCTGACGCACATATTGAGAACATTACGTTGGAAATACTTGCAAGAAGATTTAAATGATGTGCCCGTATTAGATGTTTATGCAATTCATAGCATAGGATTTTTAGGAATTTTTATTCTCCCCTTTCGTTTAGGTGAATTGGTTCGTCCAGGCTTACTAAAAAAAAAATACGCAACACCCATTTCTAAAACAGTAACCTATGTTTTTATTGAAAGAATATGGGATGGAATTGTTGTTTGTGGTCTATTTTTTCTTGGCGTTGAAATGAGTTTAAAGCAGGGCTTAATCTTAAGTTCTGAGCAATCAGCAAAAATAGCTTTTTATCTTAATAATGGTTTATTATTATTTTTGGGTTTAAGTATGTTTTTATTGTTGGCAACTTGGGTTATACAAAAAAAACAACATAAATTAACTAAATATTTTTTTTGGAATCGCTACGGACAACATATTTTAAAAGCATTAGCAATTGTTTTGTCATCAAAAAAAAGTTTGATTGTATTTTTTTATTCAGTTTTAATTTGGGTTTCAGCTGTAGGAGGGTATTGGTTAATGTTTAAAGCCTATCAATTCCCATTAGGGTTTTTTGCTGCCATGAGTGTTCTGGGTTTATTGAGTTTAGGTTTGATGATTCCGGGCCCACCAGGTTTTATAGGAACGTTTCACTTTTTTATTCAAATCAGTTTGGCTATTTTTTTAATTGATGTCAATCATGCCATTGCCTATGCAAGTAGTTTATACCTTATCAATGGCTGTTATATTATCTTGTCAGGTTTATGGGGAAGTTGGTATATGTCTATTAAAATCAAAGAAATAAAAAACTTAACAAGAAGCTAAACAACTTAGTATTAGGATATGTTCATAAATAGTTTGGTGTAATATATATGGAAGACAGAGAACATAAAGAAGGAATACAGTTATTACCCATGGGGGTTATTTATTTTGTTCTTTTTTTAATTGTTTGGTTTGTTGATCAAAAATACAAAATTATTTCTTATCAAAACTATCATGAAGACGTAATTTTACATTGGAGTAGTGATGTTGTCTTTTGTGTTTTGCTTGCAAGCATGGTTATTGTAGCATCACAAATTTTGAGTAAGTTTTCTAAACTGTTTTACAATCTTGAACAACTGTTTCAAGAAATTTTAGGAAAATTGTCTTTGCAGGATATTTTTTTTATAGCGGCTTTTTCTGCGGTGTGTGAGGAGTATTTTTTTAGAGGCTTAATTCAATATTATCTTGGCTTGTTACCTGCATCATTGATGTTTGGCTTGTTACATTCTGGGCCCAGTAAAAGGTTTTTGCCTTGGACTGTTTTTGCAACAGTCATGGGTTTTGTTTTGGGTAGCTTGTACATTAGCTTTGAAAACATTTTTATACCCATTGGGGTTCATTTTTTAATTAATTTTGTTAATTTGTGTTTTATACAAAAAAAATAATTTCTTCTGTTAAGACTTATTTTTAAGATAGATCTTTAAAATCTTGCGCATTAAAGTTACAGCTTAAAGCAGTTAGAAAAATATTTGGATTTTTAGGGTTAAGCTTAAATGCAGCTTGTAAATGATGTTTGGCTTGTTCTAACTTGTGTTTTTTTTGTAGTAACTTTGCCATTAAAATATGAATTTCTGGATGGTCAGACTTTTTAAGCCAATTTGCAAGCTGATATTCAAGCTCACTGTATTTGTTTTGTGCATAAAAAATATCTTCAGTCAGCTTGAGAAAATCACTGATATAAGAAGATTCTGCAATAACCGTGTTAATATAATCTAAAGCTTCATTGTCATATTTATTTTTATGTAATGCTTGAGCATAATGTAATTGTATGGCGTTATTTTGTGGGTCAAGAGCTAAAGCTTTTTCACTTAGGTTTAAATAACTATTGGCTGCGGACTTGTCTTTAAGATCATCTAAATGTTTTTGATAAAGGTTAACCAGGATATTTTTTGGGGCGTGGTTTTGGTTGACTAAAGTTTCAAGGTGCTTTCTTGTTTTTTCTTTATTGTCTTGTAGAGCGTAAGCTTTAAACAAACCATAATGTGCAAGTGGAGCTGTTTGTCTATTGAGTAAGGCTTTTTCAAAATGTTCAACACCATAGTCATCTAGTTTAGCATGAAGCGCATCAAAACCAATTTCAAGATAAAGTTGAGGTAAATCACGTTTGTTTAACTGAGGGTGCGATAGTAAATTAGCGTGTAGTTTAAAAGCTCTTTCAGCCTGACCTTTCAAGCGGAACAATTTTCCTAAAATTAAATAAGCTTTAATATCATTTCTGTTTGCTTTAATTTTTGCATCAAAATATTCTATCATATCATCATAAAAATAGTGATGATCTTGGCCTAATGGATTTCTTGAAAATATAGACTGGGCAACAGAACGTAAGGTTTCTAACATCATTATAAAGTTGTTGGCTTAGAGTCAATATGGGTTTGCTCTAAGTCTTGAGAGTCATTTTTTTTTGGCGATTCTGTTTGAATAGATGCAGAAGACTGTTCTAAGTCATTGACCCAAGATCTGGATATTTCAGTAGAGTTATTTAATTTTTTTTGCAAAGGGTTGTTGCGTAAAGCATCCACTTCTTTTTGTAAACGCTGGATTTCTTTTTGTTTTTGTCTCAGTTTGGTTTTGCTACGGAAGACTTCAACAATAAAGTAAATACTGGCCAAAGCAAAACCTGCACAAAATGCCAAAAGCAAAGAAGTTGCCAAGGGGTGTTCAGGAGACATCCAATGCAAAAACTGAATTTGAATGGCTTGCGAATTTTCCCAAAAGAAAAAGAAAAAAACAGTAACAACTGCAAACACCAACAATAATTGTAATAAACGCCCAATACTTTTCATAACTGCAAATAATGTACGTCCTATCAGGAAAATTGTAAAATCTTTTTTATTCTACCCATGAATAGTCATTTTATTTATGATTCTAAGATTAAATCAAACAAGTTACTTCTAATAAAAACCAATTGGTACAGGTTGGCCTAAAACATGCTTAGCTTTTCTCTATGACTAAAAAAACCATAGATTTAACGGGGGATAACACGAAAGAACGTGTTTTTTCTCTGGGATTTCAAGCTTTGCAAGCATTTACGGTGTCTATAGAAGTAGAAGTTAAACGCGGCATGCCTAAGTTTAATATCATTGGTTTAGCACAAAATGCTGTTTTGGAAGGTAAAAGTAGGGTTAGTGCAGCTTTGGCTCAGCTGGGCATCAACTGTTCTGATTACAGTATTATTGTAAACTTAATGCCGGCGGCCATTAAAAAAGAAGGCACACTGTTAGACTTGGCTATAGCTGTGGCCATTTTATCTGCTTTAGGAAAAATAAATAAAGAAGAGATAGAAAACAGTCTATTTCTGGGTGAATTGTCACTGAAGGGGGAGATTTTGCCTGTTCAAGGAGCAATGGCTGCGAGTTTGTTTGCGGCGGAACAAGGCTACAAAAAATTGTTTTTAGCGTCTGAAAATCAAACACCTTTATCCTATTTTAAAGATGATTTGTCTATAGTTGGTATCCAGTCCTTACAAGAATTGATAGAAGTTATGGCTGGGAATAAACAAGGACAAAGCTTAAAAACCGTTGCGCTCAAAACAAGTAAAACTTATTCTTGGCATGACATCAAAGGACAATATAAAGTAAAAAGAGCCTTGCAAATTGCTGTGGCTGGTGAGCACAATGTTTTGTTGTTGGGGCCGCCTGGAGTGGGAAAAAGTTTTATGGCCAAAAGACTCAATGCAATTTATCCAGCTCCCAATACACAAGAGCAAAAAGAGATTGTTAAAATTAAAAGTCTTTCAAAACAATATGCGCAACAATACGATGCCAGTAGACCTTTTCAGATGCCACATCATACCTCGTCTTTAGCAGGTATGGTTGGTGGAGGGCGGCCTTTTAGTATGGGAGAGTTTACGCGTGCTCACAAAGGCATACTTTGTTTGGATGAAATTACCGAGTTTCGCAGAGATATTTTAGAGAGTTTGCGTGAAGCCTTGGAAAACCATGAAATTTCTGTGGTTAGAAGTGAAGGGCACTTTACCTTACCTTCAGAGTTTATGTTGGTAGGAACCAGTAATTTATGCCCTTGTGGTGGACGAGGAGAAAACAAAAACTATTGCCAATGCAGCTATAGAGAGATTCAAAAATACATGGATAAACTATCTAAACCCATACGTGAACGCATTGACATGGTCATCTATATCCCAAAGATTTCCTGGAGTAGTGTTAAACAGGACCAAAAGCAGTTTGAAGACGATCAATCTGTGTGTAACAAGATACTTCAAGCCAGAAAACAACAAGCAAAACGTTATTTAAGCAGTCAAAAACAAAGCAACGCCAGAGTTAACAGCAAACTGTTTTGGCAAAAAAATCCGGTTTCTTTGGTGGTAGATCAGCAAATAGAAAACTGGACTCAGAAAAACCTCCTGTCCTTTAGAAGGGTAGAAAAAATGCTAAGAGTAGCCCGGAGTATTGCTGATTATGAACAAAGTAAGACAGTAGAGCTTAAGCATGTTTATGAGGCTTACAGCTATCAGCATTGGCCAAAGATAGAGTGAAAAAAGTATTTGACACAATGCATTTTATTGCATAGTTCATGATGCATGATGATGGAAACACTTAAAAAAACAACGACAGTAGTAGTATTATTAATCAGCAGTCAAATTATGGCTCAAGGCATCTATGGAGATGATATCCCTTATCCAAAGCCAGGACCAGCATTGACTGAAGAGCAAACAATTGTTAGTGAAATTGGTACGGTGGATAACCAGTTAATGCCATATTTTTATAGCCCAGTTGCTGATGTTGATGGTGGTTGTACAATTACAGCTGAAAAAAACAACAAGCCGTATTATTCTTTGGTTTTCTCTAACTGTGAAGGTATTTCAGGTGAACTTGCTTCTGTCCCTGTTTCAGGTTGGAACAATGAAGTAATTCCTGAACAAGAACAACGAGAATTGGTAACCAAAAGAAAATTCTCTAAACAAGTTTATAAGCGATTGGATCAAGACAGCTGTGGTAACTATGATCAATGCAGTCAAACAATTCAATATACCTTGTTGTTCAGTGATTACAGAGCCTTAAGTAGAGCAAGTGGTGCAGTGGATGAGCTTTATTATCAACTTAACGTTGACATTAAAGTAACAGAAAATTTTTGGGATGTGATCACCGATGAGCCTGTGATTGGTAATTTACCTAGACAACAATCAGGCCCTTCTTCAGTGGAAACAATCAATTTAGTTTTAAATTATTAATCTTATTTTTGGGTATGCTCCCTGTTTTACGACAGGGAGAACCCAAACATCTTCTTTATTTTTCTTACTTTATTGTATATCCAATGACCTTTAGATTTATTATTTTGTGGCCTTGACGAAAGGCATAAATTTATAGATAAGTGTAGCATGCTAGCATACACCAACAATTTTTTACATGCTTATCGTCGTAAAACCCATGAAGTATCCGTAGGGGATATTAGAATTGGTGGACAACATAAAATTGTTGTTCAATCTATGACCACTACTCCCACCAAAGATACGCAAGCCACGGTGGATCAAATTGCTCGTCTGATCGATGTGGGCTGTCAAATTGTCCGCATTACAACCCCCAACTTAACCGAGTTAGAAAATACAGTTGAAATTCGTAAAGAAATGCAAAAACGCAATTTGCATGTGCCTTTGGTGGCGGATGTTCATTTTCAACCCAAAGTAGCCTTAAGAGCCTGTGAACTTTATGAAAAAGTGAGAATCAACCCAGGTAATTTTGCTGATAAAAAAGCTTTTAATATGGTTGAATATACTGATGCTGCCTATCAAGAAGAGTTGGATAGAATTTATGATACCTTTTTACCCTTATTGAATAAAGCCAAAGAAAATGGTGTGGCTTTGCGCATTGGCACCAACCATGGTTCTTTGTCCGATAGAATCATGAGTCGTTATGGAGACACACCTTTAGGCATGGTGGAGTCTGCCATGGAATTTTTACGTATTGCCAAGAGTGAAAACTTTCATAACATTGTGCTATCCATGAAAGCGTCTAATCCAATGGTGATGATTCAGGCGTATAGACTTTTGGTTAGTCACATGCAGCAACATGACATGCATTATCCTTTACATTTGGGTGTGACTGAAGCTGGAGATGGAGAGGATGGCCGAATCAAGTCCGCCATGGGTATTGGCAGTTTATTGGCTGATGGTTTAGGCGATACCATTAGGGTATCATTGACGGAAGATCCAGAGCATGAAATCCCAGTTGCTAAAGCTTTATTGGCATTGTATGAGCGTCCCGTTGCAACAGCCATGCAAGAAAGAGAAGCAGATAAGATGGATAATATCATTCCCAGCTGGGATATGTATCAATACCATCGTCATGCCAGCGAAAATTATGATTTAGATAAGATCAGCTATGGGCACAAACAATTGGTGCGAACAGCTGTAGGTCAACTGCAAGCAAGTGACGTAGAACTATTGAAAGATGAAGATTACCCTATTGAAAAAGTTGTGTTTAAACTGGAGACCACCAACGATAAAAATAATCAGCATAAAATAATGCATAGTTGTCTGGAGGCAAAGGTTTCTAGGTGTGTACGCATTCAAAGTTTACAAATGCAAAAGCTGGGTATCCAGCCAGAAGACTATGATGAACTAAGTGTGATGGTTAGTCCTGTCTGGGCAGAAAAACAGTATGCAGATAAATTAATGCCAATGATGGATAATAAATTATTGTGGTTGCGATTTGAGTGGCTCAGTGATGTTGATCAACTGGCCAGTATCGATCTTGAGTTTTTTGCAAAGCACAAGGTTGGTTTTGAAGTAAGAGGTCACAGTTTAATTGCCATTGTTAGAAAATTAAAAGTATGGATGGACAAGCACAGCGTGCAGTTACCCCTACACTTGGTCTATGTTGGAGAAGAAAAACTCAACAAGGAAGCAACCCAGCTTAAAGCAGCTGTAGAATTGGGCGCCTTATTGTGTGAAGGGTTAGGAGATTCGGTTGAAGTAGAAAGCGTCTTTGGCGCACAGTTTAATAGGGACTTATGTTATTTGGTTTTACAGGCTTCACGTTTGCGGATGACCAAAACCGATTATATTGCCTGTCCATCGTGTGGAAGAACCTTGTTTGATTTGCAAGAAACCACGGCAAGAATACGCAGTAAAACAGGGCATCTCAAAGGTTTAAAAATTGCTATTATGGGCTGTATTGTTAATGGACCAGGAGAAATGGCGGATGCTGATTTTGGTTACGTAGGCTCAGGTCCAGGGCACATCAATTTATACGTGGGTAAAGAGTGCGTAAAAAGAAGTATTCCCAGTGCAAAAGCCGATGAAGAATTGATTGCGCTGATTAAAGCCCATGATAAATGGATAGAACCCAGAGCGTAGACGACGTATGGGTATGCAAAAGGTTTCGGAACAAGGATGGAGCCTGCTTAAACAGGCAGTGGTACAGTCTTTTTCTAATCCTGGGCTCAGTTTTTCTTTGGCAAAGAAAAATATTCTCTCCTCACGCCAGCTTCATTCGGGTGAGCGCCGATATCTTAGTAATTTATTTTTTAATTGTATACGCTGGCGTCGGAAACTTTGGGGCGATATTGCGCCTAGTAAAATGGACTGGGAACAGATACAAAAAAAACTCACGGAGATCAATAATATGAAAAGCACATTTGATTATGTGCATTGGTCTAAGCAACCATTAGATAAAGTTGCTATTGAAGTATCTTTTCCAACATGGCTTTTGCAGCTTTGGGTGTCACAATTTGGTTTTGAACCCAGTATAGATTTGGCTTTAGCCATGAATGAGCCAGCCAAAGCAGTGTTTAGAGTGAATACCTTAAAGACAGATAGAGATTCAGTCTTAGAGTTTTTAAAAGCTGAAAACATTAGCGCTAAGCCCAGTGCATACTCACCATGGGCAATTGAACTAGAACAAAGAACCAATATCAAACATCACAGGGCTTACAAAAATGGTTGGTTAGAACCACAAGATGAAGCCAGTCAGTTGTGTGTATTAAAAATGGATTTACCAGAGCATGCTAAAGTATTGGATGCTTGTGCCCGTACAGGCGGAAAAAGTTTTGCTATGGCGGCATTATTAGAAAATAGTGGAGAAATCTTAGCCACAGATAGTGACAGTCGTGTTTTAGAAAAGCTTAAGCAAAGAGCCAGGCGTTTGGGCGTTAAGAACATTCAAACTCAGTGGGTTGGGCAAGATGATCCCAGACCCATTGTTGGGCAAAAAATGTTTGATCACGTGCTTGTAGACTCACCATGTTCTGGCTTAGGGACTTTACGGCGCAACCCTATGGCCAAATGGACTATGACCCCAACATGGGTTGAATCTTTTCCTAAATTACAAAAAAAAATTTTAAGCAGGTACAGTCAATATGTAAAAGATAAGGGCAGTTTATATTACATTACGTGCTCGTTGAATAAAAATGAAAATGAAAAAGTATGCAGTGATTTTTTATTAAAACATTCGCATTTTATTATGCAAGGAGAGCCTATTTATTTCAGACCAGATACAGAAGGAACGGACGGCTTTTTTATGCAGAAATTTATTAAAGCTGTCAAAGATTAACTGACGGTCATAAACTTGCCAGCAGATTGAGCAAATGTTAGTCAGTATAACATGGATTTTTCAAAACTATCGTTAGACAGTGTAGAAGCCAATAAAGAATGGATGCTTGAGTTAAGCATAAAGTATGGTGTAAAAATACTTTTAGCCATTGGGTTGCTTTTTATTGGCTGGATGCTATCGCTATGGGCTAGAAATGCAATTAAAAAAGTTCTTGGGCGTACAGCGGTTGATCTAACCATCACCAAGTTTGTTGCTAACATGTTTCGTTACTTGGTTTTGGGTTTGGTCTTATTATCGTGTTTAAATGTTTTTGGTATCAAAACCACCAGTATTGCGGCCATGTTGGGGGCGGCTGGTTTAGCTATAGGTTTGGCGCTACAAGGAACCTTATCTAACTTGGCAGCAGGTTTTATGCTTTTGTTGTTTAGACCGTTTAAAGTAGGTGATTTTATTGAAGCCGGTAGTGAGTCTGGAACCGTAGAAGAAATTCAAATTTTCAGTACAGTTCTTAAAAGTATCAGTAATATTAAGATTACTGTTCCTAACAGCAATATTTTCAGTTCAACTATAAAAAATTATGCTGGTTTTCCAACCAGAAGAGTTGATGTTTCTGTAGGCGTTTCTTACAGCGCAGATATGGATGCTACTCGAAAAGCCTTAGAACAAGCGGTGGCCAATACAAAACTGGGCTTAAGTGAGCCGGCATCGCAAGTTATGCTACAAAGTTTGGGGGATTCCGCAGTTAATTGGCAGGTGCGTCTTTGGTGTGATGTAAAAGATTACTGGTCAGTACATGAAGATATGGTGTATCAAGTTAAAACAGCTTTGGATAAAGCAAAAATTGAAATTCCGTTCCCACAAATGGACGTTCATGTAAAAAAAGAAGCTTAAACAATATAATAAAGAGGTCATTGATTATGGAAAAACAAAAGCATTCGTTTAAAGAGTTATTGGTCTTATTGTTACAAAAGCGAATGTTGGTTGTTTTACTCTTGGGGTTCTCAAGCGGTTTACCCATCATGGTGATTTATAAAACTTTAAAGTTATGGTTGCGTAGGGAAGGCATCGATCTATCAACCATAGGTTTTATGTCGTTTTTAGCGGTACCGTATTCTTGGAATTTTGTTTGGGCATTTTTATTGGATAGGTATACCTTCTTTAAATCATTTGGCCGCAGAAGAGGTTGGCTAGCCATCACTCAAATTGCTTTAGCTTTAAGCTTTTTAGCTTTGAGTTTTGCTCAACCCCAACAATCGTTGACCTTGATTGCAATTGCCGGCTTTTTACTGTGTTTTTTTAGTGCCACGCATGATGTTGCGGTTGATGCGTATCGTAATGAAATTTTAGATGAAAGCGAACTTGGTGTTGGGGCCTCGTTTGGTGTTTATGGCTATCGTGTTGCCATGTGGGTGGCCAGTGGTTTTTGTATCTGGATTGTTGATGCTGACACCTGGAATTGGACATTCAATCAAATGTTTCGTTTATTATCCTTCTTTGCCCTCTTGGGTTTATTGGTAACTTTTTGGGCAGATGAGCCAGAAAACTACAGCAAAAAAGTATCATCCTTAACACAGGCTGTTGTTCATCCCTTTCTTGATTTTTTTAAAAGAGAATCAGCGATTTTAATTTTATTGTTTATTTTATTGTACAAGTTTGGTGATGCCATTTGTGGATCAATGACCTCGCCATTTTATGCAGATTTGGGTTATAGCAATAAAGATATTGGTGCTATCAGTTCTACAGTTGGGTTTTTCTCTACCATGGCCGGACTTTTTATTGGTGGCGGTGTGATTTATCGTTTTGGGTATAAAGCAGGTCTATGGGTTGGTGGTATTTTGCAAGCATTATCAACAGGGGCCTATGCAATCTTGGCTTACGTAACAACCAAAATGGTTTTTGCAGGTATAGTGTTTTTTGAAGATATGTCCAGTGGCATCGGTACAGCTGCGTTGGTGGCTTTGATGGGAAAATTAACCAATAAAAGTTTTACAGCCAGCCAATATGCTTTATTTGCCAGTTTGGCTTCTTTTGGGCGCACATTTTTTTCAGGATTTGCCGGCCAATTAATTGAATACATGCAAGCCCATACTTTACTTACGGTTCAACATGCCGGTTATGCGCAGTTTTTTGTCAGTGGTATGTTAATGGCAATACCGGGCTTAATCTGTCTTTATGTTTTAGGTAAACGCACAGAAGAAGTTTTAAAATAAAAGTTCAATTTTTATCTGGCCATAAACTTGAATAAAACTATACGCTTAAAATTGTATCTGTTACTTTGTCACGATGAAAAAAATATCAAAGCGTCAATTGGACAAGTTTTATGAAAGCCAATATTTTATTCATTCACGGGAAGCACGTCCTCTTAGAATTTTAGCAGAATACTTAGGGCCTGAAGAAGCTTTGGCCAAAGAAGGCGTAGAAGATACCATTGTTTTTTTTGGTTCCGCGCGTTCTATTCCACTTAAAGAAGCAAAAAAAGAGCAAAAAGAGTTTTTAAATAAATTGGACAAAAAAAATCCTACATCCCTACAAGCACAAAAAGTTCATCGCCTAGAAAAAAAAGTGAAGCTTGCCCAATATTATGAAGACGCAGTGGATTTAGCCAAACGTTTAACGCAATGGACACAAAAAACTCACGGCAAAAAACAAAAATATTATATTTGTTCTGGAGGTGGTCCCGGCATGATGGAGGCCGCCAATAAGGGAGCAAAGCAAGCTAAAGGAAGATCCATTGGTTTAAATATTTCTTTGCCTTTTGAACCCAATAGCAATCCTTATATCAGTCCGGAGTTGAATTTTGAGTTTCATTACTTTTTTATGCGTAAATATTGGTTTGCCTATCAATCCAAAGCCTTGGTGATTTTTCCAGGTGGTTTTGGTACCTTGGATGAGTTAGCAGAATTAATGACCTTAATGCAAACTCAAAAGATTAAACGAAAAATTCCTGTGGTTATTTATGGTACAGAATATTGGAATGATGTGATGAATATGAATGCCATGGCTGATTGGGGCACCATCAGTGATAAAGACATAGACTTGATTCACTTTACAGATACGGTAGAAGATGCCTATCAATACTTAACTAAAGTATTGCCTTAATTTTTCTGAATCCTTTTTAAGTTTATTTTTGATAGCGAGAGTTTAAGGATAAGTTTTTTTCATAAAGTTTATCAATACTGTTAGGGTGAATCCCAACAATAAATAATATTTTAGCTATTTGGTTTAGTAAGGCTTGTTTGAATAGACCATTTTTTTTAAAACGTATGGATGATGTTGTGCTAATTGCGGGCAATAAAATAGGTTTAGCGTATTGTTTTAGTTTATTGGACAATAAGGTGTCTTCAAAAATTTTAACGTCTTCAAACAAGGGTTGATAGGTTAAAAATTGTTTGTGTAAAAAGATGCAATGATCCAAGTAAACAATTTGCTTATATCGTAAACGAATATGATTAGAGTACCAAGAGGTAAAACTGTACAATAACCCACTGTGATCAAAACAGTGGGTAAATCCGCCCCACGTATCAGATTTGAGAGATTCTAATTGTTTAAAAGCATCTAAACTGAGAATGGAACGTGGGTGGTGCAAAATAATAATATCACCTGTAGCATATTGTAAGCCAAGGTTAAGCCGAGCTGCTCTTGAGCTGTTTGCAAGAGACGCATAAATTATATTGGGATATTGTTCAATGATAGATAATGTTTTGTCAGTGCTACCACCGTCAATACAAATTAATTCAAGATTTTTATTGGAACTATAAAGCTTTAAGGCTTTTATAAAAAATGGGTTATGTTCTTCGTTGAAACAAGAAAAAATAAGGGAGATTTTTTTCATGTGTGCACTTCTTTAACATGCGGCTCAGTGTGAATAAGAACATCATATATACCTGGAATGTTGGCTTTGATTTTATCTTCAATGATGTGTGCCAATTTATGCGCATCATAGATGGTCATTTTAGGATCTACACGAATACTCAAATCAACAAAAGCACTACCTTTTTTACCACGCGTTCTAATATTGTAACATTTTAAGACACCTTTGACTGAGTAGGCAATCTCATAAATATCGTCTATGTTGATAAAAGCTGCATCAGATAAAACCAATAAGGTTTCTTTAAAAAGCTTGAAAGCAGTATAAGCTAAAAATAAAGCAATGAATATGGTTAATAGAGAATCCAGCCAATATATTTTATAGTATACACATACCAAGCCAACAAGAACACTAAATGAAATCCAAAAGTCACTGGCAGTATGATGAGCATCAGCATGAAGAATGTCACTGTTGTATTCTTTTGCTTTTCTAAGTTCATAACGTGAGAGTAAAATATTAATGGTCATGGTCATAAGCATGATGGCAAGGCCAATTGGGTGAAATTTTGGTTCTGATCCATGAATGATTTTTTCAATGGCATGGGTAAATAATTCCCAAGCAGTTAAAGTGATCAGTGAAGAAATGATTAAGATAGCCAAAGTCTCAAATTTTTGATGACCATAGTGGTGATTGTCGTCTTCTGGTTGAGAAGCAAAGTAGATGGATACCAGTCCAATAATACTGGCCCCACTGTCAGCAAAAGAGTGTACGCTATCAGCCAGTACAGACAAAGAAGAAGACCAAAGGCCATATATTAGTTTTAAGGCAGATACAAAAAGATTAAGAAATAATGCCAACCAAAGTACACGCTGACTTTTATGCCGGGAGTGCATGTGCATAATAATGCCTTATCACATGTCTTACGACTTGGTTAAATATTTTTTTTGTCTATCAGGTTTAATAAATTCTCAATAATAAGATTGCTCTGTGACCAAGGGATAAAATGATTTGCTTTATTTAAAATTGTAATGTTTTCATTGGAAATATGCATATGTTTTTGCATATAAGAAATATTTTCTACTGGAACCAAATCATCTTTATTGCCATGCAAGACCAAGATATTTTTTTTTGCCAATAACTTTAGTTGAGGCTTTAATTTTAATAAGTCCTGCTTAAGGTGAAGAATCTCTTCATTACAGTGTACTAAAGGTTTGGGTATAAGCCATTTAAAAATTTTCCATTGAGCGGGATACTGAAACCATTTGGTTTTTTCTAAATCAGGGTCCATTGAAGCAGCTAAAAAATAAAGTGTATTGATATTGAGGGTGTCTGCAAGTTCAATAGCCATTTTTGCTATTAAGGGACCACCGTAAGAATGACCAATTAATGTGATAGAATGATTTAAATTAAACTCTTTTTTTAAGATGGCATTAAGCATCTGTGCTTGACTGCCCAATAACTTTTCTGAACCTTGATCTATAAAGGTGCCATAACCGGGGCGATCAAAGACCAATAAACCAAAATTTTCCTTGAGTTTTTTGCTATTGAGATAATAAGAAAAACTTTTCCATGATCCTGGTGATCCATGGACAAAAACCAAAATATTCTTATGTTGGTCAGGATTAGAATAAACATAGCTAAGGTCTCTATTTTTAAATTTTAAATGTTTAAATTGGTTTAAAGGACTTTTTTTGGCTGAGGCTGAGCTTTCATGAATCAGATTTTGATAGGGAAAACAAGCCGTCAATGACAATAGTATTAAAATATAAAATATGAGGTATCGCATTTAGATCTATGTTATTACACCAAAGACTGTATATAGAATAATAACTTATGTTTGATAAAGTTTTTATTGAAAATGTTTATTTATTAAGACTTTTGTGAAACCTAGCCTTAATAAGCTTTAGAGATACAAATAACTAAAAAATTAATAAAACTAAAATGACAGCATTATTTGAAGCCATAAAACAATCTATTATGGCACACCCATATTTAAGCTTATTTTTTACAACCTTTATCAGTGAGGATGCTGCATTTTTTTATGCATTATTTTCTCATGAGCTCAATAGCAGCAATTTAGCAATAGCATATATTGGAGGCATTCTTGTTGGAGATACAGTCTTGTATTTTCTTGGTTATTTATCAAGAGTATTGCACACGAGATTTTTTTTAAAAAAAGTCCCTACTGACTTAAAAAAGATAAAACATGTAGAATCTATGGATATTTGGTTGATGATGACCCGCTTTTTACCTGGGACGCGTTTGCTGACCTATACCTATTTAGGGTATCAAAATTATTCAATAGTAAGGTTTATTGGTATTTTATGTTTGGCAACATTTTTTCAAATCAGTATTGGTTTTGGCTTTGTAAACTTTTTTGCACATCAGTTTAATATTGAAAAATGGTTACATAAAGCACTGGTAGCCTTATGTGCAATGGTATGCAGTATTCTCGTGTTTAAAAGTATTGTATTTATTTTAAAGTGGAAAGATTTAAGTATTGATGCGTTTAAAGTGAAGTTGATTGCTTATTATAGATTGATATACAAAGAGTTTTGGCCTTCGTTATGGATGTACAGTTTGATGATCCCAGGGTTTATTTATCTAATCATAAAATACAGAGGCTTTAGTTATTTTTTATACTGCAATCCAGCTATTATAAACAGCGGAATTGTTGGTGAAAGTAAAGATGATCTGGATAAATTGTTACAAGCTATACCTAAAAAATTTTTATTGGCTCAAGTTATGGTTGAGAAAAAATCAACACTGAATTTTTCAGACCTGAAGCAATTAATGCATGAAAAAAATATTCAATTGCCCTGTTATGTTAAGCCTATTTTGGGTCATAGAGGGTTGATGGTAAAAAGAATTAATACTGAAGAAGAATTAAAAGAATACAGTGATATTGCTCAGTTTGACTTTCTAATTCAGGAACTTTGCTCTGCTCAGGAAGAAATGGGTTTGTATTTTTTAAAAAAAGAAGGTCAATTTTCTATATTTTCCATTACAGACAAAAAGTTTCCTTATGTGATAGGAGATGGAAAGAAAAGTTTAAAGCAGCTTATTATGAAAGATTCTTATTTAAAGTTGTTTTCACCCAATTATTTTAAAAAGCATTGGAATAATTGGAACACTGTTTTAAAAAATAATGAAAAATTTTTCTTAACTGATACAGGTAATCATAACCAAGGCTGTATTTTTAAAAATGGTATTCGTTATAACAATGAAAATTTAAGGATTATACTCAATGCAATATTAAATGATGTAAAAGGTATTAACATTGGTAGATTTGATTTGAAGTACAATTTAAATGGCAATGAGATAGATGAACAAAGTATAAAAATCATTGAGCTTAATGGTGGCAGTGCTGAACCCACGCATATTTATGATAAAGATACGAGCTTGTTTGAGATGTTTTCAAGTCTTTTCCAACAATACGATTATATGTTTCAAGTTGGAAAAAAAAATTACCAAAAAGAACAAGTGGCATGGAACACAAAATCTTTTTTAAAAGACTGGCTTGCCTATATCAAGCAAACCAAACATTATTAAACGATTACCTCAAAAGGTACGGCCTTACTTTTGAGATATATTTGTTTTGCTTCTCAAAAGTAAGGCCGTACCTTTTGAGATAAAATTTCTAGTGCAGTTTTTTCTATCATCTTAAACAGTTGATGCAATTGGTCTTGCTGCATATTGGGATTGGCAAGAATTAAACGAATAATTAAATCATCGTCAATATAAGCATAATTAATCATGGCTTGCCCTGTGTGAAGTAGCCTAGTGCGAATAGCAAGATTAAGGTCATTGGTTTGTTGTTGGGTATAACCTGGATGAATATATTGAAAACATATATTCAAAGATTCCACTGGACCAAAAAGTTTAAAGCTGGGGTGCTCTTCTATCCATTGAGTAAAAAAATCAGCTTGTTTATAAAGACCATCAATATGATCATGCATGCCTTCATGCCCTAAGGCTTGCCAAGTTAGATAGAGCTTAAGTGCATCAACTTTACGTCCACATTGAATAGATATTGGGCCTAAATTATAATTGGCCTCTTCATCTCTATAAATATATTTATCTGAATTGCCATGCTTATGGGCCTTGGCTAACATTCCTTTTTCTTTAAATAAAAGCATTGCACACATTAAGGGTAGACCCAGCATTTTATGAGCATCCCAAGCAAGAGAATCAGCTCTTTCTATGCCTTGCATTAAGTCTTTATATTTTTTATGCCACAAGACTGAAGCTCCCCAGGAGCCATCAACATGCAACCATAATTTATAACGGTCAGTTATATTTGCAATATCATTGATAGAGTCAAAAGCGCCTCTCACAGTTGTCCCTGTGGTAGCGGATACAAAAAAAGGTGTTTGATTTTTTTTCAAACTCTGTTCAATACATGTTTGTAAATGGGAGACATCCATTTTCCCGTTATCTAAAGTATTAATTTTGTAAATATTATTGATGCCAAGACCTATGACATTGGCTGCTTTAGCAAAAGAGTAGTGAGCATCTTTTGAAACAAAAAGACTTAAGGCTTGGTGCTTGTAGCCATCCATAGCGATACTAGGGTCAAGATGGTTTCTTGCTGCCAAAAGTGCGGACATATTTGAGGCACTGCCTCCGGTGGTAAAGATACCTTCCCCTTGTTTGAAATGGGCTAAATTTAAACATTCGGTAATAACTTTTTTTTCTACCATGGTAGCAATGGGGGCAGTTTCATAAGTGTACATTGATGTATTGAATGCTGTACTGACCATTTCTGCTAAAAATGAAGGAAAAGAAAAGCCTGACCATAGTTGATTACAAAAATAGGGGTGATAGGTTTTTGCACTGTTGTTAATATAAGTTTTAATTTGTTCATAAAGTTGATCTGCATTAAGTCCCGTTTGCGGTAAATCTAAAGCAACCTGATTGTGCCGGGTTTGCGGATCTAGATAGTTTATAATTGGTGTTGGCTTATCAAGATCTAAACTTTCATGAATTAAATCAAGAACTTTTTGGGCCAATTCTTGGTCAAAGTGCTGTAGCATGCGCCTGTCATAGCAGAAAAATGTCTTAAGGTCACTTCATACAATTGTATTTATAGGGATCTGCACTCAAACCTAATTTATAATAGGGTTTAGTTTAGGTATATATTCTTAATAAAAAATTAGTTGTTTTTTGGATCAGGAATGGGGTCTTCAAATTTTAAGGAACAAGGGATTATTCCAGCCCAAACGGGCAAAGCGTAATCGGCTTCATCATCAACAGGAGGACCTGTTCTGATTTTAGCAGAGGCTTCAGCTAGGCTTACTTTAAAAAAACCAGTGGCTTTGAGTTCTTGTTCATTAGGATGGCGGATCTGTGGCCAGCGATCAGGTGCAATAAAATCAATCAGAGCTTTAGAAGCCAGAAGTTTTTCTTCTTGCTCTGTCACCATCTGTGCTTGGCCATATACAATGACGGAACGATAGTTCATAGAATGGTGAAAGGCTGATCGTGCCAAGACCAAAGCATCCAAATGGGTGAAAGCCAAGCTTATTTGTGGATGGTCAGCTAAAGACTGGAACATGCGATTTTTACTTGAGCTATGGAAATAGACAAAATCATCAACTCTGCAAAAAGCCATGGGCAAAATACCAGGATAACCTTCTACCATAAAGGCAAGATGGCAAATTTTACTTTCATCAATAATAGAATAAATGGTTTTAATATCATAGTGGCCACGATGGGCTCTGCGTTTAACTTGAGTTCTCGAACTGGGTGCTGGTTGAGACATAGCATAGCTTATATCTGATGAACCATGCAGCGTCTACAGATTTTGATTGTCAAAATTAAACTAGAGAATGAATAGCAAACAAATACATTTGAAGAGAAGGAAAAGAAAAGAAGGTTTATCCTGAATTTTCCCCGGGTGGGATGGCCGCAAGGTGCGGCATAAGTTATACTAGCTCATTGCAAGGCAAAGCCTTGCTCTTCACAAGTATAGCTTTAAATTTGACCGAGACCGCGTCTTGGTCAAAGAAGGGGGGGCCTGCATAAGTTATTGTAAGACACATGGTCTAACAATGACTAAAGATTCCCCCTTGCAAAACAACTAAACAAAATCACCAATGTTATGAATTTTCATCATATTGGTGGCACCTACGCTGAGTTTTGAACCAGCAGTGATAACAACTGTATCTTTCTTTTTAAAGACCTTTTCTTTGATTAAGGTTTGATCACCATAGGCAATAAGATTATCCATAGATTCTGCAGCTGGACTAATATAGGCTCTAACATTACGAATCAAGCTCATTTTTTGACAAGTTTTTGCATGCGGGGTTAGGGCATAGATAGGGACCTCTGGATGCATTTTGGATAACATCATGGCGGTGTTGCCACTCTCTGTGTAGGTAACAATACCCTTATGTAATTTTGGGTCAGCAATTTTTGCAGCAGCATTTAAAACGGAGTGTTGTGGATTTTTTGGATCGTGAAAATCTGGATGCCAAGAAAAATCACGATGGCTTTCTGCATACTTAATAATTTTAATCATGGTTTTAACGGTTTCCATGGGATATTTGCCAGAAGCGGTTTCGCCAGACAGCATGACAGCATCAGTTCCATCCCAAATAGCATTGGCCACATCCGTTGTTTCTGCTCTGGTTGGACGTGAATTATGCGTCATAGATTCTAACATTTGAGTAGCGGTAATCACGGGTTTAAATGCCTTATTGGCCAAACGTATGAGCTGTTTTTGAATCACCGGTACTTTTTCAGTTTCTATTTCTACACCTAAATCACCACGGGCAATCATGATTCCGTCAACCAGTTGTATAATGCTATCTATACGACGTAAGGCTTCAGGTTTTTCTATTTTGGCAATGATCGGTATATCAATGCCCAGTTTTTTCATTTCTTTTTGTACATTGATGATGTCTTTTTCAGTTTGAATAAAAGACAAAGCAATAAAATCAACCTGAACATCCTTAAGCATTTTAATGGCTTTTTTATCTCTAAAGGTAAAGGCCGGGATATCCAGTTTTTTTCCGGGGATATTGATTCCCTGACGTTCTTTAAGTTCACCACCAACCGTCACTTTACAATAAATATTTTGCCCTTCAATTTTGTTTACAATCAACTGTAATTTGCCATCAGCCAATAAGATTTTATCATTTTTGCTTAGTAACGAAGGAAGCTTAGGAAAATCAACCGGTAAAACGCCTTCTTTACCTAAAACTTTTTCTGTTGTCAGAAGCCAACGGCTATTGGCTTTTAAAAAAAGTGTTTCACTGTTTTCAAATAAGCCCAAGCGTAATTTGGGTCCAGGAAGGTCCGCTAAAATACCCACGGGGTGATTGACTTTTTGGGCAAGCATACGAATCCGTTTAATCAGCTGGGCATGTTGCTCATGTGTACCATGAGAAAAGTTAAGTCTAAAAATATTGACCCCAAGTTTAATGAGGCGAGCAATATTTTTTTCACTTGAACTTGCTGGGCCTAAAGTGGCAATAACTTTTGTTTTTCTATTCATGAAGACTTCCTTGTATTGTGCATGAAAGCTTGAGGCGCATTTTTTTCTTGGGATCTTTTTTTATAATGGTAAAGCATGATCCAATCAAGCAATGACGGGGACAAGCGTTGTAAGTAGACTAATAGTTTTCCCCAAAAAGTCAAATAGACCCTTCTTTTGTTGGATGCAATGGCATGATCTATGGCTTTTGCTACAGACTCTGCGCTTGCACCAAGCTTGTTTGATAAGCCTGGATTTAAATGGGGATTGTTAGAGTTTTCTTGAAACTCTGTTTTGGTAAGCCCTGGACAAATTAAACTGAAGTTAACTCCATAAGGTTTAAGCTCAAGATAAGCCGATTCATCTAAGGCGTTGAGCGCAAATTTACTCATGCAGTAGGCACTGCTCCCAGGGATAGAACGAATACCAATAACAGACGAGACATTAACAATATGTCCATAACCTTGCTGCTTAAATAAGGGTGCTAGCTTTTGCATCAACCATAAGGGCGCTAAAAGATTGCATCTAAAAATATTTTCTAGATTTTTATCATTGATTTGTTCAATGGGGGCATAATACCCGTAACCAGCGTTATTGATGAGTACATCAATACGTTTGAATTGTTGGTGAATTGAATGGACTATTTTTGTTGCCGTAGATTTTTTTGAAAGGTCTCCCACAATGTAAATGGCTTTAGCGCCTATATGCGCTAATTCTTGGGTCAATTGTTGTAAAAGGTTCTCAGATCTTGCAACAAGAATAAAATTGCATTTGTATTGAGCTAAACGTAAAGCCGTAACCCGACCAATGCCTTTTGAAGCACCGGTAATGACAACGACAGATTCTGACGAAAGTTGCATAACAAATGATATACAAGGTCTACTAAAATTGTAAATATATTGCTGTTCAAATACTATTAAGCATAGGGAAAATGGATTTTTGTACAATTGTATCTAGAGCTTGATTGTATTTAGAGAATTTTTCTTTTTTAGAATCACTTAAAGCAATAATTTTATTGATTTCAGCATATTTAAGATCACAATCTTTTAACTCCAAAACACCAAGCATGCTTTGTGTCTGGCAGCGCTGTGTAAAAGCATTTAAAAATAAATCTGGAGATAAGGGAATAATATTTGAATCTAAAGTGATTCTACTTTTTTGATTGCTGTGAATAAAGCTTAGTCGTTCATACAATACGGTAACCACAGCTTGCAAGCTTTGTTTTTTATAGGATGGCGTATTTTTTCTATAAAAATGCCAGAGATCTGGGCCAAAGATAGACTGGCAATCATTGTGTAATAGATTGTCTTGTTCAAGGATATGAGGGTGTAAAGTTTTAACGGCTTTGTAACATACTCTGCCTTGTCTATGTTTCACTTCAGCTTTTATAACTTTAAAACCAGTGTCATTGATGTCTGAGCTGGCATAGCTGCGTAAACGCAACTTTGATTTTTTTAAGACGCCATCTTGGGAGTCATGATAATTGATTAAATTGGGTGTATCCCAATACAAGGAAGCCACCCAGTAGGGTTTTTGATCATGACAATGGCTGTCTAATTGCCAACTGGGATGGTTCCACAAAATCGTTTTAATTTTTTGTAAATGATCCTCTGAACAGGGATATTTTAACTCTATTCTTGAGCTTATGCGCATAACTCTTTAGAGGTAGATAGAAAAATCATTTGCAGCGATATTTTTACGCTCTACCAATGTTTTGAGATTTTCAAACCATTGGTCTGCTGGAATTTTACCGTTAAGTTTTAAATCAAAGGTATAAAGGTTTTCATTGTTTTGCGCTTGATTAATCTGTCTTAAATCCGCAGCCAAAACAGTTTTTTTAAAATCAGTTTTAAAGGTTTGAATCATTAAGTCTGGAGTAGAAGCTTTAAATTGTAAGGTAATCAATTGTTCATGGGTCATGGCAAACATGCTCTCACTGATGACCCACCATAAAAAACTAATAAGTACAGTTGATAAAATTGCTAAAGCAAAAAATCCTGCCCCGCAGGCAATTCCTATGGCCATGACAAAGAAAATGGCAACAATATCAATGATGTCTTTAACGGCGTTTCTAAACCTGACAATGGATAAAGCTCCAGCTAAAGAAAAAGCTCTGGCCAAGTTATTGCCCACAGCTTGCATGATAAAGGCAGCAACCATGCTCAGTAAAACCAATGAAATTAAAAAGTGAAGTTCTAGGCCTCGACTGCGATGAAAACGTTGGTAAAATTTACTGACCATCAAGCTCAATATGAAGCTCAGAACAATAGCCATACTCAAGCGAACCATATCAAAAGATCCCATGGGGGGCGATTGAAGTTGGCTGTAGTCAAAATAAGAAAATAACTGATCCATGTTGGGCAAAGATTATGAAAAAAAAGTGAGCTTGACAAGCTAATGTCAGTATCGTGATCTAAATTTATGGTTTGAATTGGATAATTTTTAGGCAAATTAAATGAAGATGGATAAAGTATCCTAAAAATTGTATGCGTATTTTTTCTTCATTTTCAATCATGCACTTTTTTATGGTTGTGCTGATCTTTATAGGGACCTTTTTTACAAGCAGTCATTTGCGTTTGTATTTTGATATACAACGTTTTTCTACAGCTGTCCGTGATGGTGCGCCATTAACCGGGCACGAAAAACAACAAAAAAATAAATACATCAAAGAACAGACCAAAAGCAATATTTACAATGCTTTGACCTGGCGGCCCAGTATCGGAAAAATCAACATACCCAGCATAGAATTAAAAATTCCACAAAATATATTGGATGCTTGGAGAAAGTCTAAGCAAAAGCCCACAGCAGATTGGAAAAATGCTTTATCCAAAACCTGGGCACAGCAGTACGAACCCATAAAAGTCAGGGTAAGAGGAGATTACTCTTATCACTGGGGGGTGGAAACACCTTCCCTTAAAATAAAAATGCCCAAAGGCCAGAGTTTCTTGGGTTATAGAAAGTTTAACTTGATCAACCCAAGAAGTGCCACAGGATTTGAGCGGGTCATAGGAGCGCAATTGGCAACAACCATAGGTTTACTCAGTGAAGATGTTGCCTTTGTAAGGGTTTTTGTCAATGGTGAAAATTGGGGGCCCTTTCAGTTTGTGGGTTCACTGGAAGAAGCATGGTTAAGAAAACAGAAACAACTTCCAGGAGATGTCTATTCTGGTGAGGTTGAGCCCGTCAGTAAAGCCAAAGGCATTGTGGTTAAAGAGTCCAAGGAAGATATTTGGTTTAAGCAACAGTATTGGGAAAAAGTCAGTTACAACAATGCCATTCAAAGAGATGATTTTTCTTGGTGGCAACAAGGCAGCCAAGCCTTACAAGATGGTTTTTTACAAGCAAGTCCTAACAGCAGAGAAAATTTTGAAAAATATTTTGATGTTGAAAGTTTGTTAAAGCTCATGGCATTGGAAAATTATATTGGTAGTAGACATACAGACCGGTTGCACAATTGGAAGCTTTTACATGATCCAGCCAATGGTAAATTAAGAGCAATAGCTTGGGATATGTGGGGACATGGTCAAGGAGCAAAAGCAGATGATAAAGATTTGTTTTGGCCATTGGCATTGCCACAACTGAATGTGCTTAAGCATTCAGATTTGTATTTAAGGAAAAATCAGATTTTATATCAACTGCTAAAACTTGATGAAGAGCAAGAAGTCACACTTAATACGCTGCATTTTTTAAAAAAAGAAGTTTTGCCTCTTTATCAATATGCAAAACACATTCATAGACCCATTTGGATTAAGCTTGATCCCTGGACAGAGGTGGGAACAGCTTTAGAACAAAAACGATCAGACATAGATCAGTTTTATAGAAGAATAGGTGATTACTATTATGCAAGAAATCAAAACTTAAAGCAGATTTTAAATGATGTTAATGTAGAAGCAAGTTTAATAAGCACAGGATCAAAATATCAATTAAAACTCAGTATCATGGGAGAATCAGCAGTTGAATTAAAAAACATTGATGGTCAAAGTATCTATTCATTTATAGACGATCAAAAGCCAAGCGTTTTATACCCAGCGGTTAGTATAGAACCATATAAAATATGGCATTCTTCTTTTAAAGCACAATGGCAAAAAAAATATTATTACTATGATTTAAAGTCTAAAGTTAAGCCAAAAAAATTAGAGTTTGTTAACTTGGTGACAGAGAGAAAGTTTGATGTTGATGTAAAAATCAACGCCATTGAAAAAGAACATAAACTAAAAAACAATCAATATTACAATATTGATCCAAAGGTAAAAGTTTTAGAAGATGTTGTGATAGGTCCTGGTCAGTACAACTTTAAGGAAGATAAGATTTTTCCTCCAGGTCAAAAAGTTCAGATTATGCCTGGAACCAATATTGTTTTGGCACCAGGAAAAAATTTAATCATACAAGGAGATCTTGTTGCTAAAGGCAGTCAAGCACAGCCTATTCGTATTTATGCTCTGGATAAAAACAAAGCATTTGGGGCTGTTGTTGTTCAATCAGCAAATACTGTTACGATGGAACATGTTCATATAGAAAATGGTAGTGGAGCAGCTTACAATGGCGTTAACTACACGGGCATGTTGTCTATATACAATGCAAAGAGGGTAGGTTTTTCTCATGTGCATCTAAAAAATAATCATATTTATGATGATATGGCCAATCTAAAACATGTTAAGTCTTTTTTGATGGATAACTGCGTCTATGCGCAAGCCTATGCCGATGGTTTAGATTTGGATTATGCCAAAGGTCAAATTATCAATAGTCAGTTTATTGATACCGGTAATGACGGCTTAGATATGATGGGCAGCCAAGTAAATATTAAAAACAGTTTCTTTAAAAACAATAGGGATAAAGGAATTAGTGTTGGAGAAGCAAGTTTAGCTCAGATACAGAACAGTACTTTTTATAATGTATCTTTAGCTATAGCTGTAAAAGATTTATCCATTGTGCAAGTAAGTGATAATACTCTAAGTAGAGTGAAAAAGTTTGCAAGTTTGTATCAAAAAAGTGCTTATTATTATATGGGCGGAGTTTTACTAGATGCTCATTTAAAAGACAAAGCTTATGATGTCGATCCTTTGAGTATTGCAACGATAGACTTAGAGCATATTCAAGTGCCTAAAAACCGAGAGAAAGCTGTTCCCTTAGGTCAACAGATCGAGTTGTTTAAACATTTTAGAAATACAAATGAGTAGAAAGAAAAACATTCTGTTATTTTTACTGTTTGTGAATACGCTTCTTGTTTTTAGTATTTTAAAACAGTAACCAAAAGATAAACAAAATACATTGAATTTAGGGCAAGAGTACTACATTGGGAGCGATTCTATTTTAGAAGATGAAAACAATAATCCATATATTAAAGCAATTATTGCCAATTTTGTAGGGGAACCTTTAAATGATGTTTCAGAACATTATATTTTAGAAAAATTAGCTGATCCTCAGTATCCAGTGCATATCAAATATGAACTCTTAAAAAATATAGTTGATGCCCAGAAGCAGCCTGAACTGCCTAAAGATTTAGGTAAATCATTGCTTTTAAAGCATTTTTTGCTGTCAAAATATAAAAACAAAGGTATAGTGCTTGAAAAATAAAGGCTGTATTTTTTGTTGACGGATAAGATTAGACTGTTAGATATAGCCTGACTCAAGTTAGATATAGCATCACAATAAAATTGCAGGTGCTTTTTCTTATTAATGGTATAAAGGATGAAGAATGAATAATCAGTTTTCAGATTTAAAAGGTAAGTGGGCTTTGGTACTAGGTGCTTCTAGCGGTTTTGGAGCTGCGGTAGCTAAAAGTTTAAGTGAAGCAGGCGTAAATATTTATGGTGTCCATTTGGATCGTAAATCAACCATGCCAGAAGTAGAAAAAACGATTGCTGCAATTGAAGCCAATGGTGTGCAAGCTGTTTTTAATAATATGAATGCGTCAGATGCGCAAAAACGTCAAGAGGCAATTGCGCAACTTAAAGAAGTGAGTGGCGGTCAAGGTGCACATATTGTTTTACACTCTTTAGCGTTTGGCGCTTTGAAACCCTTTATTGATGAGTCAGCACTGACAGAGTCACAAATGAATATGACCATGGATGTTATGGCCAATTCTTTGGTGTATTGGGTGCAAGATTTAGTTAAATCTGGCCAATTGGCAAAAGGTGGTCGTATATTTGCGATGACCAGCGCTGGATCAGAAAGAGTTTGGAAAAGTTATGGCGCTGTGTCTGCTGCTAAATCTGCTTTGGAATCACATATCAGACAACTTTCATTAGAGTTAGCTCCAATGCAAGTCACAGCCAATGCTATCATGGCAGGCGTAACCGATACGCCAGCTTTAAGAAAAATTCCTGGCAATGATGCAATGATTGAAATTGCTAGCCAGAAAAATCCCTACAAACGTTTAACGACACCACAAGATATTGCAGACACAATTCTTGCACTATCTTTACCGCATACCCATTGGTTAACGGGTAATGTTTTAGGTGTTGATGGTGGCGAGAGAATAGTTGAGTAGGCTAAGGCATACATATAACAGTTCAAGATGAACTAAATAACAAAAAGAAAAAGGATAGCAGCTTTGTATAATAAGATATTGGGCTTAGAGACAGCTGTTTGTAATAATCTCCCTTTATATTAATTGGACGAAAGGATAAGTTTATGGATCGTGTACCTATGACAGAACAAGGTAAGAGAAACTTACAAGAAGAATTGAATCAACTGAAAAATGTAGAGAGACCAAAGATATCTGCTGATATTGAAGAAGCCCGTGGTCATGGTGATTTAAAAGAAAATGCAGAATATCATGCCGCCAAAGAAAAGCAGGGCTTGGTAGAAGCAAGAATTAGATTTTTAGAAGATCAGGTTGCGCGTGCTGAAGTTATAGATGTGAGTGGTTTGTCTACAGATAAGGTTGTTTTTGGATTAACTGTAACTTTGTACGATGCTAATTTAGATAAAGAAATGAAGTACAGAATAGTCGGTGATGTAGAGTCAAATTTGGAAAAAGGTGATATTTCTATTAATTCACCTATTGCACGAGCATTGATTGGTAAACAAGAAGGTGATATTGCGCTTGTGCAAGCCCCAGGGGGTGAGCGCGAATTGGAAATAGTGAGCATTGATAAATAAACCTTCTGGGTGGGGCAGCCTAAGGGTGTAAGTTGTACTAGATCATGGCAAGGTTATACCTTGCTCTTTATAAGTACAGCTTTATGAATAGGATCAAAAACCACGTTTTTTTAGACATTCTTGTGAGGAACGAACCAGAATGTTTTATGCAAAGCTGGTCAAGAAGGGGGCTCTGCATAAACAACTGTAAGACACAGGGTCTAACAGTTGCTAAAGATCCCCTTGTAATATATGGA
Source organism: Oligoflexia bacterium (assembly GCA_035326705.1). NCBI lineage: Bacteria > Pseudomonadati > Bdellovibrionota > Oligoflexia > Oligoflexia bacterium. The sequence continues at coordinate 39,417 of DAOLES010000005.1, read as the reverse complement.
GAGCAAATGGGATTTTTAGCAAAGTTGGCCAAACGTTTTGTTGCTGGAGAAACAGTAGCGGATATTATTGAACCTGTTAAAGCACTCAATCAAGATAAGATTGCAGTTTCTTTGGATGTTTTAGGTGAGGATGTTGATAATAAAGTTGCGTCGCAAGCTTTTGCTCAAGCTTATTTAGATCTTTTAGATACTATTGAAGAGGAGAAGCTCAATAGCAATGTGTCTTTAAAGTTAACCATGATGGGTTTGGATTTGGAGCAAGATTTTTGCTTACAACAAGTAGATGATATTATAGCCAAAGCCAAACAGAGCAATAATTTTGTTCGTATTGACATGGAAGGTTCATCCCATACATCAAAAACAATTGCTGTTTTTGAACAGTTGTTTGCAAAGCATGGTCAGAGTGTAGGGATTGTGATTCAAGCCTATTTGCATCGCAGTAAACAAGATATAGAACGTTTGGCTGAGATGGGTGCTTCAGTGCGAGTATGTAAAGGCGCATACAAAGAATCAAAGCACATTGCTTATCAAAATATGGATGAAATTAGAGCCAACTATAAAGAGTTGGTTAAAATCCTGTGGAACAAACAATGTAAAGCAGCCATTGCTACCCATGACCAAGAGCTTATTGATTGGGCCTTGTCTTATATTAAAGAACACAAGGTAGACAAAAGCTTGTATGAGTTTCAAGTGCTGTATGGTTTAAGACGGGTTACCATTGCCCAATTAGCCAGTGAAGGGCATCCTGTTCGCGTCTACGTACCGTTTGGTCAACAGTGGTTACCTTATTTTGTTAGACGTTTAAAAGAACGCAAAGAAAATATTTGGTTTGTGTTCAAGGGTCTTTTTGAGAGTTAAGAAAATTTTTATTTGATTTGTAGCAAAAGGCACATACGCTGAAGAAGCTTGTTATAGCTTGCTTTAGGGCTACTTTGATTTAAATAACCAGTTTACTTGCGGCACAGTATTTTAATAACGCCACTTTTTAACTGTAGATTTACCAAAGCAATCAATGGCAACAGCTTCTACCCAGCTATCAACTTTTTCTTGTAGGTTTTCATTGCACAAAGCTGCCTGAGAAAAAATTAAACATCCTTTGATATAGTCATCCACACTATTAAACAGTTTTTGCAGTAGAGGTTTTTGATCGTGATCAAAATAATAAACCGCTTTGTTTTTACTATGAAAACAAAACATATTGCCGTTACCAAGGTAATCGCTAAATACAACCAAATGTGGCAGAATAGACAACTCTTCTTTACTGAAATTGGGTCCCTGCTCTGGATTTTTTGCCCAAATATTTTTTAACCAACCAATCTTAGAAAAATCCAGCAGTTGTTCTCCGATATCAGCAACACCAAATTCTGTATAAAATAATTTGAGAGAATCAGGCAGTTGGGTTCCTAGTTTTTGTTCAAGTTGATCAATGGATTGTTGAGTTTTTGTTTTAGGTGTTTTCTCTCCCCACACATCCGCATAAGATTGGATAATAAGTTTGGTTTTTTCAATCCAACCGGGTTCACCTATTTTTTTAAAGGGTATGATAATGTCATTTTTATGGTTTATTTCAAGCATCAGTAAGAGCTATCATATAACGCAAGCAAGTTAAGCACAATTGTTTTGAAGAGCATCAAGAAATTTTTATGCTTGAGGTTGTTGCCATTGGATCTCAGGGGCTTTATTTAAATGATTTTCATAACGTGCGCAAACAAACAACCAGTCTGATAAGCGATTTAGATACTGGATAATCCATGCATCTATTGCAGTTTGTTGATGTAGGTCAAGACACATGCGCTCTGCTCGGCGACACACCGTCCGTGCAAAATGTAAAAATGCGGCACATTGGGTGCCACCGGGTAAAATAAAATTTTTTAAGGCAGGAAGGTGAGATTCCATGGCATCAATATCTTTTTCCAAGGCTTCAATATGTTTGCTTTCAAGTTTTTGAACATACTCATTTTCTTTAGGGCTTGCTAATACAGCACCAAGAGAAAACAGTTCATTTTGAATGCGAATAAGTTTGCTCATAATTTCTTTTTGTACACAAAAACTGAGGGCACAGCCAAGTAAGCTGTTCAATTCATCAACTTCTCCATAGGCACGCACCCGAGGATGATTTTTTTGAACACGGCCTCCAGAAAACAAAGAGGTTTCACCACTATCACCGGTTTTGGTGTAAATCTTCATAGCAGCTACTCTAAACAATATTGAATATTTTTGCACGTAAACAAATGGTAAGCGTTATTTTAAAACACAAGAGATAAGATTTGCAAGTACAGCTACAAATGGTATCATAATCAAGCTTTCGTGGAAGTGAGAGCATGTGTGAAACCAAATCTGATTTAGTGTTTGAAGGGAGACCAGACAATGGCCTATATTATTACTGAACCCTGCATAGGTGTGAAAGACTCAGCATGTGTTGAAGTGTGTCCTGTGGATTGTATTCACGGTAAAGATTCTGATGAACAGTTGTATATTCATCCTGAAGAATGTATTGATTGTGGAGCCTGTGAGCCAGCGTGCCCAGTGAATGCCATTTTTATTGAAGAAGAAGTACCAGAGAAATGGCAACCCTATATTGAAAAAAATAAAAAATATTTTGAATAAAAATCTAAGCTTTTTAAGTGTTTTAAAGCCAAGCTCAGTGCTTGGCTTTTTTGCGTTTGTCGCTTTTAAAAAGAAATTTCTTGGCTTTGTTTTTGTATTTTTTTTAACAAGTTTTGTTTAACCTTTGGCCATTGATAAGACATTAAACTAAAAATAACTTGGTCATCCAAGGTTTGAGTTTGAGGGTTATAAATACTTTCTTTACAAATACTTTCTTGAGTGATCCCTAAGTTTTTCTTAAATGTAATGTTTCTTGTGTTGTGAATTGAAGTGACAAATTGAATTCTATGTAAGTTTAATTGTGAAAATGCTAGATCCAATACCAAGTAATGTGCTGTTGCTGCAAAAGATTTTCCCCAATAGGGGTGATGAATAATATTTCCATACTCAGCACTTTGGTGCAAAAAACTGACATCTTTTAAGCCACAGGTTCCTACAATTTTTTCAGACGCTTTATCTTTAATGATGTAGCTGATATCTTTGTTTTCTTCACGTAATTTATTCCAACGGGTTTCACGTTCAGTAACTTGTTCCAATGTCCAACCCCCTTTATTGTGATTGGACATGAACATTAAATTTTGCATGGTTTTTGTGTCACTGAGAATAGTTTGGAGTTGGGGGTAATGTTCTGGTTGACAAAATTCTAAGTGACTTTGAGCAAAATCTAGATGGGGAAAATTGTTGAGATCAATTGTTTGCATTAAGACCCAGCTATTTATTTTTTATAAACCAAGCCAACCACTGCAGCAGCGCCAACAATTTGTAAAATACCAAACCCAACCCAAGCCCATAAAATATTGGCAGGTAAAGGAATTACCGCATATTGGATGAAATACGGAGCAATGGCAAAGGGAGCTATAAAGCAAGCAAACCTTAAGGCTTCTTTGATGCCACCTTGTTCACAACCACGGGCGTAAAGTAAAGTAAAAAATTTGGCAATCAGGAACTGAGCCAGAAGCATCCATAAAAAATGATCATGCATGCCTTGTTCAGTTCGCCATAAATGGGAAGTTTGTTCATAGGCACTTTTTAAAAATATTCCATGAATGATAAAGTCAGAAACAAAGATAAAAATAAAAACAACAATGCTGGTGATCCAAGCACTTTTTTTGTTGATTCCCGCACATAGTTTTTCACAACAAAACATCATGACCTCCTTTAAAGGTTGAAGATAAAATCTTAAGTTAAAATATACAGATTTTTTAAAGATGGCCAATAAAAAAGGGAGCGATTAAGCTCCCTTTTTTATCATAGCATTGATGAAAGGATGTTCTATGAACAACCGCTGGTGGCACCACAGTTTTGACATTTATAACAGACACCACTTCTGATGGTCATAGACCCACATTCTGTACAGGGGGGAGTATCTTGCTGAACTTGGATAGACCAATTAGACTCATCATGTGCCAGTTCTGCGCCTGCAACAGCATTGCTGCTTGTTTCTGTTGTTGTGGCAGTATTCAGGGCTTTTTCTGCTTGTTCAACAGCTTGCTTAGCATCTTCAGACAATATACCCACTTGCGCTTTTTCACTGGGGCTTAAAAACTTAGAAGCCATCCAACGGAAAATATAATCCACCAAAGATTTAGCAAATGGAATTTCTTTATTGCTGGTCATGCCTGAAGGTTCAAAACGTGTGTGGCTGAATTTATCAATTAAAACCCGCAATGGAACGCCATATTGCAATGCTAAAGAAATAGCGGTTGCAAAGGAGTCCATCATTCCTGAAATGATGGTACCTTCTTTAGAAATAACCAAGAAGATTTCACCTGGGTTACCATCTTCAAACATACCCACAGTAATGTAGCCTTGGTAACCACCCACAGAAAATTTGTGCGTGATAGACTGACGCTCATCTGGAAGATGCTTGCGATAAGGTTTTGCCGTTACAGCCGTTTTGGCTTGTTCACTGCTATTATCCATAGAAGTGTTTAAGGGTTGTGAACGCTTGCAACCATCACGATAAACAGCAACCGCTTTTAAACCCATTTTCCATGAATCAATGTAGGCTTGAGCAATTTCTTCTTCTGTCACGGTATTAGGTAAGTTAACTGTCTTGGAAATAGCACCTGAAATGAAGGGTTGCACAGCTCCCATCATTTTTAAGTGGCCCATATAATGAATAGAACGTTCACCGTTCATGGGTTTAAACGCACAGTCAAAAACGGTTGTGTGTTCTGCTGTTATGTGTGGGGCACCTTCTATGGTTTCTTCTTTTTCAATATAAGCCAAGATATCTTCACGCTGAGTTTTATCATAACCTAGTTTTTTAAGTGCCATAGGAACAGTGGTATTCACAATTTTTAAGTAACCACCACCCACAAGTTTTTTGTATTTTACCAAAGCAATGTCAGGTTCAACACCGGTGGTGTCACAGTCCATCATAAAACCAATGGTCCCTGTGGGGGCAAGCACACTGATTTGCGAATTTCTAAAACCATATTTTTTACCCAAGCTGTAAGCTTCTTCCCAATCTTCTTGAGCTGCCAAGTACAAGTCACGATCAACCAAACTTTGGTCAATATCATTTACAGCATCAGCGTGTTTACGAATCACCTTTAGCATAGGTTCACGGTTGTTGGCATAGCCAGCAAAAGGTTCTTTGTCAGCAGCAACTTCAGCAGATGTTTTATAGGTATGGCCGGACAAGATAGCTGTGATGGCAGCAGCATGAGCTCGACCTTCATCAGAATCATAACCTAAGCCCATGGACATTAGCAAAGCGCCCAAGTTGGCATACCCAATACCCAAAGGTCTGTAATCATGACTGTTTTTCTCAATCATGGGGGTAGGGTAAGACGCATTATCGACAATGATTTCTTGCGCTAAAATGGTTGTTCTTGCGGCATGTCTAAAAGACTCAACATCAAATTTTCCATCTGGGCTTACATATTTCATGAGGTTCAATGACGCCAAGTTACAAGCCGTATCATTGAGAAACATGTATTCAGAACATGGGTTTGAAGCATGAATGCGATCTGTATTGGGGCAAGTGTGCCAGTCATTGATAGTGCTATCAAACTGTAGACCTGGGTCACCACAAATCCAAGCTGACTGAGCAATCTTTTGCATGATTTCTTTAGCTGGCATGGTTTCCACAGGTTTTTTGCCAACAACAGAAAGCGTTGTCCAACTGCGATCTTCTTCAAGAGCACGCATGTATTCATCTGTCACACGCACAGAGTTATTGGAGTTTTGGAAGAAGACAGAACCATAGGCAGGACCATTAAAAGAACCATCATAGCCAGCATCAATCAGTGCCCAAGCTTTTTTCTCTTCTAGCTCTTTGCATTGAATAAAATCAACAATATCAGGGTGATCTACATTTAAAATAACCATTTTAGCAGCTCTGCGTGTTTTACCACCAGATTTAATGACACCGGCAAAAGCGTCATAGCCTTTCATGAATGAAACTGGACCTGAAGCTTCACCACCACCAGCTAGACCTTCTTTAGAAGAGCGGATACTAGAAAAGTTGGTGCCTGTACCTGAGCCACCTTTAAATAACATCCCTTCGGTTTTTGCTAAATCTAAAATAGAAGCCATTGAATCATCAACTGAGTTGATAAAACAAGCAGAGCATTGGGGATGCTCTTCAACGCCAACATTAAACCAAACTGGAGAATTGAAGGCCATTTTTTGGTGAACCAAAAGATGCGTTAATTCGTCTTCAAAAATTTCAGCTTCTTGGGTACTGGCAAAATAATTTTGTTTTTTTGCCCAAGCTGCCATGGTTTTAGCAACACGTGAAATCAGTTGTTTAACAGAAGTTTCGCGACTAGGAGTATTTAAAGTGCCTCTAAAATATTTAGAGACCACAACATTGGTGGCCAACATGGACCAAAATTTTGGGACCTCAACATTTTTTTGTGAAAAAACCACTTCTCCTTTTTCATTGGCAATCAAAGCTTCACGTGTTTCCCACTCAATAGCATCAAACGGATGTACACCTTCTTGTGTAAAATAACGTTTAAAATTTAAGCCTTTACTGGTTTTTTTCTGTGTAGTCTTTTTACGCGAAGATGAGTTGGGTGTTGAGCGGTTAATCGCGGATGTTTCCATAGGTCCTCCTAAAACAGTTTATTATTCAATCTTTCTTTTTGAGAATAAAACCCCCTGGACGCAGTTTTAATTGTTTTTGCTGTGTCCTTTGGTCGAATAAACTCAATGTAGGGCATTTGGTTAAGGTACATAACCATGCACTATATGTATTTTAACTTATGGCAAAATACGCCAGTAAATCAAGTACAATTTTCAATAATTCATAAGCGCCCAAGATTAAAAAGAAAACTGCTTTAAATGAAAAACCATAACGACTTAGAGCACATATAAATGTCAAAGAATATTTAGTTTGCAACAAAAGCTTTGAAATCTCTTTTAATAAGCTTTTTAAAAGATTAAATCAATAATGATATTGTTATTATTAGCTTTAAAGAGAACAATAAAAATATTTACCTATATATCTATATATAATTAATCATGTCAGAAACATGATTGAGGTAAATGCTAGGCATGCTATCCAAAAGCGGTTTTTTAGCGGTAAAACCAGAAAGGACCGCAATATTATCCATATTGGCTTTTTGGGCAGCAATAATATCTACTGGGCTGTCGCCAATCATGACCGAGTCTTTGCTATCAATTGCAAGATGTTGACAGATTTTTTGTAAAGGCAGGGGGTGAGGTTTTTTTACTGGATAGGTGTCACCTCCTACAATCATGCTGAATAAATGCTTGATATTAAGACCCTCTAAAATGGTGTGGCAGGGTGCTTCACGTTTATTGCTCATCAATGCAATTTTGGCATATTGACTGACAGTCGTAAGAATAGATTCAACTTGATCGTAAAGTTTGGTGTGAACCAGAAGTTGTTTTTGATAAAAGTGGGTGAAGTGAGGGTAAACTTTTTTGGCCAGAGCCCGATCTTTGAGTAAATCTAAAAGAATTTGTCGGCTGCCTTGATGTAAATATTGTTTGAGTTCATCAATGCTTGGGGGGGTGATGCCTAGTTTATTGCATGCGGCTGCGAGACTATTACAAATATCTAAAGAAGAGTCGATGAGGGTGCCATCCAGGTCAAAGATAAATAATTTTTTTTGTTTTAAGTTTAAAGTTTTTTGCGTGGACATTAGGGTAGAGTGTGTATAGTTTTTAACATAAGGTCAAGACATGCAAATCTATCAACGAAAAAACAGAGCTTTTATCAAGGTGGAAGGCGAAGATGCAGAAAAGTTTTTAAATAATTTACTGAGTCAAAACCTTAAGCTGTGCCAGCAAAATCCACAACAGGCTTTTCTCTCTTGTCTGCTTAATCAAAAAGGCGGTGTGGAAGCTTATTTTTGGGTAAGTCTGAGTGAAGGGGGTTTCTGTTTGGACATGCATACGACTATGGTGGATAATGTTATAAATATACTCAATCAATACAAGTTAAGAATGAAGGTGGCGTTTAAGGCTATGCCAGAGCAACACAGTTATTTTGCGTTTAAACCACTGTCTACCAGCATTGATTGTATTGAACATCAGATCAAGGTTAATCAACTGGTACTGTATAAATATGAAATTGCTTCATCTAAAGAAGATGATCTACTGAAAAGTATAGAATATATGAGTGATGATCTATGGAATATCTATAGAATTGCCCAAATCTGGCCAAAGTGGCAGCAAGATGTTGAACCAGGAATGTTGGTGTTACAAAGTGATTTTTTAAAGCAAGGCGTGGCTTTGGACAAAGGTTGTTATTTGGGGCAAGAAACTGTAGCAAGAGTACACGCAAGAGGGGAACGGGTAGCGCGTAAATTATTAAGCCTAAAAGCCCCATTGAACAGTTTACAAGTTGGAAATACATTGTATAAAAGCAATGAAGACAAGGTGATAGGAAGTGTAAGTAGTGTTGGGCATGATCAAGTAAAACAAGAAGATTGGGCCTTGGCGATGATTGATCGGGCGGCTCTGGCTGAGGAAAGGCTGATATCCAACACATCAGTAGAGGTAAAGATAGTACAATGAATAACAACCCCATTTTTTTTAAACAGTTTGAAATTGGTCCCATGGCCAATTTTATTTATTTGATTGGTGATCCTAAAACCAGAACAGCAGCCGTGGTTGATCCAGCTTGGGATGTGGACGCCATTATCAAGCTAGCGGAGCAAGAAGGTTATCAGATCAGTGATATTTTGATTACGCATGGTCATCCAGATCATATCAACGGGGTAGAGGATATGATTGCCAAAACTGGAGCTAAGGTGCACATGCACAAGGATGAAATGCCATGGTTGGGAGAATTTAAGGAAACCGCCATTAAAACCGATAATGAAACCATTATTAACGTTGGACAAATTCCTATTCGCTGCATTCACACCCCAGGACATACGCCGGGTTCTCAATGTTTTATGGTAGATGAACGGTTGGTCTCTGGAGATACTTTATTTATAGGGGGCTGTGGCCGAACCGATTTACCTGGAGGCGATGCAGAAAAACTTTATGAGAGCTTGTATCATCGTTTAAGTAAGGTTGATGATGAAGTGATTTTATGTCCTGGCCATAACTATGCTGATGTAAAGCAAAGAAAAATGCGAGAAGAAAAAAAGGATAATCCATATTTACAATTTGAAACGGTTCAAGCCTTTATTGGTCAGCGTGATCCTTTTGCTAGCCAAGAAGATGAATAGAAGCCACGTAGGCTTTACAGGCTGCCCAAGCTCTCATAAAGCCATAATTTAACGGCTTTAAAACGGCTTGACAATGACGCAAAACAAAATTAACTATGTTTAAGAGAAACAACTGAGCTAGCCTGTTAGCTGCTTTAATTGCTGCTCAAGCAAAGTCTGTATGATCAGGGGATGGTTTTTATTTCAGACAAACAATGCCTGCCTTAAAATTTAGGAGTTGATACAATGAAACATTTAGGATTTTTTATTTTTGCAATGGTACTGGGGGTCTCTAATTTAGCACATGCTCAGAACTATATGCGTGTTAATCAAGAAATTGCACAAGCCTTGAAAGGTAAAAATTTATATCATTACAAGTTGTTGGTGCAGAAAAATGGCCGCTGGATGAGTTTAGGTAGTGCCTATGTTAAAAGCATAGAGGAACTGTCTGAGGCTCACAACTCAGATGATTTTGATTTACCTGAGGCAGAACCAGGAACTTTATTGATTGTTGAAGAAAAATACAATCCTAGGATTGATGAAGAGAAGCTAAAAATAGATGAAGAAGATGCCATACAGATGAATCCGTATGATGGAGAGGTTTATAGACTTGACCAAGTCATCATTTCAATAAGACGTGCCAATTCAATTTTAAATAAAGATTAGGTGTTTAGGGTTTTTTTGATGAAGTTTTTGATTTGACATATAAGAATTTATTATGTTAGACAATATACAATTAATTTTAATAATGTAACCAAACCATGGGGGTATCTATGAAAAATATTAATTTTCTTTTAATGGGTGTTGTAATGCTACTTTTGGCTGGGACAGCCTTTGCACAAGACACATCAGAGTTTCAAAATTTAGATAATGAACTTGTTTACGATTTGTCTGCGATTGGTACTTCTGATGTAAGCTTGTATACAATCAATGAAGGTGAGTTGGTAGAAATTGACGGTCCTAGAATAAGTTTTGATGAAGAGCGTTTAAAAATAAATGAAGAGTCTTTGGTGATAATTGACGGAAAAAATCATGTTCATGAAATTAAAAATGTGTTTATCCGTACTGAAGATATTGATGAAGTAGTGGCTGCAGCGCAAGCTAGAAAACAAAAACCGACAGGTACTGTTGCGCCATTGCCAGAGTGGATGCAAACCATTCATTAAGCGTTAAATATTTAGCCGTACAGTAGGTCTAAAGTTCAATACTTTAGACTTACTGAAACGCTAAGAGAAATCATCTCTATTGCAAAATTTAAAATCCGGGGGGAATAAGATGCAAAAAACAATAAAACAAAGGCTGTTCACGAGCACTTGGCTTAGGTTGATTGGGTTTGTATTAATTCTGATGGTTCAGCATGCTCATGCTCAAATATACAATCAAGATAAAGTATTGTGTGTGCAAGCAGACTTTGTCTTTGTCATTGATATTTCTGGTAGTGTTTCGTCTGAAGCAACTAAAGAAGTGGTGGATGCCTTCATGGCTGAGATAGACCGCTATGAGGTTGATGAAAACGCCATACGTATTGGTTTTATTGTGTTCAACGATGGGGTTGTTTATGAGCAGCAACTAACCGGTGATGAAGAAACCATCCATCAAAGTATAACAAATATCACCTCTTTAGTCCGAGGCAGTGGGACCAATATTTTAGAAGCTCTAGAAAAAGCAAAAACCATGTTTGAACAATCTTTTTATGAAAGACCTGCTGAGATTCACAGAGGTATGATTCTATTGTCAGATGGTGACCCCCTTTGGCATGCAGTACTACCTGCCGTTGAGTATGATTTAGAAGATGTCAAACAGCAACCGTTCTTTTATAAAGAAGGTGTGGGCATGTTTGTGGGGGGTGAGGCAAAAATTGCACAAGGTATTGAGCAGGCCAAACACAGTGAAATACAACTTTCAAGACAAATACAAAGATTGTCAGATTATTTTGGTTTTGATCAAAAAGTTGAAATTTTTACGTTGAATATTGCAGAACCTGAACAGCCAATGGACGAACAACATCCCCATGATTTGGCCAGTCCACAACCCAAACAAGATGGTTTTGTATTGGATGCAGTGGAGCATTACTTGGGAAAATCCTATGTAGAGTTAATTCAATGGATTGATAGCTTATCCATTTGCAATTAAAATTGTATTTGACCAAATTTTTGAAGTAGACAAAAAAGCATACCATTTGTCATTGAGTAATGATAGATGCATGGGCATGAACACTTTACGCTTTATTCTACTGACCTTGTTTTGGGGTGGATCGTTTATTGCTATTGAACAGTCTTTGCATGTTTTCCCCCCCATGATTGCTGCCAGCGTTAGAATGGGGCTTGCCAGTCTTTTAATGGGTTTGGCGGCAGTCTTGACCCAAAGCAAAGGCTTTAGCAATAAAAAAGAGTTTGTATTGTATGTTCTAAGTGGAAGTATTGCCTTAGGTATCCCATGGATTTGTTTATTTTGGGGTGAGCAGTATGTGGCGCCAGCAGTGGCCTCAATGATTAATAGTGGCGTTCCAATTTTTGTGGCGGTTTGGGGCATTAGCTTTTTTCGTTCTGATCAACCCAAAGCCCAAGAGTGGGTTGGGGTAAGCTTAGGTTTTGTGGGTATCTTTTTTATTTTTTCTAAACCGTTGTTGCAGACGCAAAATGTGGGTGAACTCAAAGGTTTGTTGGCTATTTTATGTATGGCAATCTTTTATGGCTTAGGGACCAATTTAATTAAACGTTTAGGGGCTTCTATGGGGCCTAAATGGTCTATGTTTGCACAAGGCTTGGGTGGATGTTTGGTGTCTATTCCAGCTGCACTTGTCATGGGGGAGTCTTGGCCCAAGAATTGGTTGAGTGAGCCTTCAGGCACCTGGGCTTTGTTGTACTTGGCCGTTTTTTCTACAGCCATTGCTTGGTTTTTTTACTTTCATTTGGTGCATACTTGGGGATCTGTACGTGCTGCCAGTGTCACTTACACCGTACCTTTGGTGGCTATTGCTTTGGATTTTCTAGCCAAAGGTCATATTCCAAATATAACCGAGTGGCTGGGGATGAGTATTATTTTTATAGGTTTGTATTGGATGCGTAAAAAAGCAAAGGATAGGGCAACAGTTGATACTAAAAAAGTAAAAGTAAAACATGCCGCCTAAACTGAAAAAAGAAGAGTTACAGGTAGAGCGAATCCGTCGTTCTGGTCCTGGTGGACAACATCGCAATAAAAAAGCCACCGGTATTCGCTTAACGCATATTCCAACGGGTATGGTGATTATGGCTACCACAGAACGGTCACAAAAACTCAATTTACAAAAAGCCATTGATACGCTTATTCAACGCTTAAAAAAATTAAATCAAAAACCAAAAAAAAGAGTTGCTACCAAGCCCAGCAAAGCAACCAAGCAAAAACGAATTGATGAAAAGAAAAAGCAATCAGAAAAAAAACAGCAAAGACAAAAGGTTAAATTATAAGATTAAAGGTTTTTTTTAGTGAATAAGCTTTAACTTCACATTTAACGGCTTTCAGTATAATTCTGGTGACAATGGTTCAGAAAAAGATCTTGGTGGTGGAAGATCACAAAGATATTTCAGATATATTGGCGGCGCAGCTAGCAGAAGAATTTAAAGTTTTTCAGGTTTATGACGGTGAGGAAGCTTTGGACTTTTTAGCGCAAAATTCTCAAATAGACTTACTGTTATTGGATATCATGATGCCTAAAATCAATGGCTTGGATGTATGCAAGCGACTTAGAAAAAATACAGACTTTAAAAAAATTGGGATTATCATGCTCTCGGCCAAATCAGATGAAGAGAGTGTGGTTAAAGCTTTAAGTTTAGGCGCAGATGATTATGTGACCAAGCCTTTTCGCAGTGGAGAGTTAAAGGCAAGAGTTCACAATGTTCTCAAGCGTTATCAGCATAGCTCACAAAACAATACTGATACGATACAATTTAAAACCTTGGTCATTGATAAATCTGCACGGGCTGTGAAAGTGGATGGAAAAGAAGTTCATTTAACCAAAACTGAGTTTGATATGCTTTGGTGTTTTATCAGTAAGCCTGAAAGAGTGTATACCCGAGATCAGCTATTAGATGCAATCAAAGGTGAAGATGCCATGGTGTATGATAGAAATATTGATGTGCATATGTTTTCTTTAAGGAAAAAAATAAAGCCTTATGGTAATCATATCAAAACCATCAGATCAATTGGCTATAGGTTTATTACAGAGTTAGAATAATGAAAAAAATGAAACAGTATAAATACAGCAGTATTATTTTTTTGATACTCATGGCTACTTTTTGTTTTGCTTGGCTTTTATCCGATCAAGATTGGAGTGTTGTTGGTTTATTGGCTTTTGTTATATCTTTGGCCATCAGTTATGGTTTTTATCTTTCTTTAGAAAAACGCATTGTACAATTGAGTGATAACATAGATTCCAAGCGGTCTTCAGATATTAGAATACGACATCTTGGGACATTGAGAAAATTGTTTTCAGGCAGTTTATTGGATGTAGAAAGTAAGGTTCATAAACTTAAAAAAACCCAAAGAAAGATTATTGATGAATTGTTAGATGAGAAAGATAAACTCAGTGCAATTCTTTTACAGATGGTTGATGGGGTGATGATGCTGGATGAAGAAGATAAAATTTTATTTTACAATCCAGCTTTTAAAAAAATCTTAGGTATTCAACAACAACAGCATAATATGCAAGGTGCCTTTGTGGGAGAACTTGTGTTTAGACCCCAGATCTTAGAAGCCATAAAAACCGTAAAAATTGAACACAAACCCATTGAAGAATACATTCAATTTTTTGATAAAGGTGAAGCGAAGTATGTTTACGTCCAGATGCGAAGCTTGGGTCATAAAGGAAAATCAAAAATTTTAATCAGCTTGCAGGATGTCTCTAGAGATAAAACCCTTGAAAAAAATAGAAACACCATGTTGGAAAATGTTTCGCATGAATTGCGCACACCCCTCACCGTTATTCTTGGGCATTTGGATATTTTACAACAAAACAAAAGTGAACAAGAACAAAACAGTTATACTAAGATACGTGAAAATGTTGAGCGAATGATTGTTTTAACAGAAGATATTTTAAAAGCTTCCGGATGGCAGCAACACAATTTGAAAAAAAGCAATAAAGCATTTAATCCCGTACCAGCCATTATTGCAGTTGTTGAAAATTACCAAAACATTGCCAAAGCCAAAGGTATTGCCTTGCACCTAAAAAATTATTTGTCCAGTGAAAGCGAGGCAGAAGAACAACTTTTAATCAATGGTAATGAAGAGCAATTTTACCAGGTAGTACAAAATTTAGTGGATAACAGTATCAAATATACGCCTTCTGGCGAGGTCAAAGTAGTGATTAGGAAAGATGAACAAAACTTACTGCTCAAGGTTCATGATACAGGCGCTGGTATAGAGCCACATGAAAAGAAAAATATTTTTAAACGTTTTTATAGAATTGATAAATCCAGAAAAGAATCCGGTACAGGTCTTGGCTTATCAATTGTTAAAGCTTATTTAGATCAGTGGAGTTCTCATTGGACAGTGAGTTCTAAACCCAATGAAGGAACCCGCTTTAAAATTGAATTTAAAATTATTAATTCGTAATACTGGCTAAATTTTGTTGGCCTTTATGAATAGCAACAGCACCCAACAAAAAAGTGATGATCGCCAGCACAACACACATAACTGAAAATGCTGGTTTATAGTGTATAGGAAAGAAACTAAATAAAAACAAACCCAGTAGAGGCATACTAAACATACTAATGGCCCGCAAGCTTACTTTTAAACCGGAAGCCAGTCCCATGTTTTCTTGCTTAAAACAACGGTACAAAATATTGGTCAAAGGGGGAACACAGGTGATTTCTCCTAAAACGCCAATGGTCGCTGTCATGGCAATGCCCCAAGGTTCTAAATAATACGGAACCAAGGCATGAGCCAAACCAAACAAGAAGCAGCTTAATAAAATAGTATACTTATCGTTCCAAGTTTTGGTCAAACGGGTGATGGGTAGAGCAAGTACAACAACAATACCAGTATTGATGGCTAAAAGAAAGGTTGTCCATTTAATAGCGTTGATACCAGCTTTAGCAAAGATCATAGGAATGATGATGGCATGAATAAAAATATTGATGTACATTAAATAGTGAAAGCTTAACATGCTCCAATTGCGTTTGAGCCAGGCTTTATCAATGACAGTAAACAAACTTTTGCGTTGTTTTTTGGGTGCAAATTTAAGAGAGTTGAATAAAAACAGCAATAAAACAATCATGGACAATGTTGTGATTAGATCACCCGTGAATAACAATAAACGATGACTTTCCAGAAAGTAAAAAGCAAGAACAGAGGCACAACAAAATCCTAAGTTATGGGTCAGGTAAAGTTTGGCAGAAGCTTCACCCCGCAGATGGTCAGGGGCTGAAGCAACCAAGCTTCTTAAAATAGCGGTGCTGACAATATCCAAGCTGATAATGGTTAAGATAGCACCCAAAGCTATGGCAAACAGATTTTGATAAAGAAACATCACCAGTAAAATACCAACCAAGGCACTACAAAAAGAAAAAATCAGAGCAGATTTACCGTAACCTTCATCAAAAGAATTACCTATAAAAATTTGCGTGCAGCCAGAGACAAAAAATATACAAGCTAACAATAAAGAAGCGGTTGTTTCAGGCAAAGCACTGACCTGCACCAAAAAAGCCGGCAACAAAGGAATGATAAAGGTCATGGCATGACTGATAAATTTCATGGCCAAGAGCTTTTTAGCGTGGTTGAGGTGGTTAGGAATAGACACTTAAAACTAATATCTCAACAAGATAGATGAAGGAAGATTTTTCAGGAGTTGGCAATAATTAAAAATTGACGCACAATATAATTTATTGTATATAAATTAAAATTTTTTAGGGGAAATTTAAAATGAAAAAAATATTTATTTTTTGTTGGTCGTTAGTTTTTTATATGTAGGCCTTTCCAAGGCTTCTCAAGATATGTTTTGGCAAGGCGTCGGGGGATGTACCGTCAAGGTTAATGATAACTTTGTTTTACCTCAGGATTTATCTGGAGGTCTTGTCGATGGGTACTATACTTTTGCTGTAAGTTCTAATCAATTTTTTGCTACTAAACAGTTATGTGAAGCTGACCTGTATAGACAGTGCAAGAATAAAGGAATATTGTATGGCAATGAAGTCGTTTATGATGGTGGAGCATGTTATATGCCAGACACACACGCTCCTGGAGACCCAATTGAGTTACCCGATGGGGTAGATAATTTTTTTAAAGATTTGCTTGATGGAGCTAATCAAAACCAAAACTATCGAGACTTGCGTGATCTTGACCCAGTCTATACACCGCAAAGTCCTCGTATTCCAGTTCCTGATTTAGCTTGGGTGATGGACTATATCAAGAATCATTGGGATGAGTTTTCTCTAGGATTGGTTTTAGCTATTTTGGGTGTTGTTATCTTGTATTTTGGCGGAAATGCATTTCTTGCTTTTATAACAGGCGGGGGTAGTTTGCCTAGTCTAGGAGCAACAGCACCGATATTAGCGGCAGTTTTAGTGGCAATTCTCATGAAGCATGGTGCGTTAAATCATGTTCCTCAAGATACGCCAAGAGCATCTGTGGAAGAGCTGTATATAGAAATTGATGAAGAAAATAATGAATACAGTATTTATGGTACTATCAATGGACAAGCATTAAGTGAGCAAAGTATAGCATTGACTGAATTGTCAGGGCTTTATGTGAAAATCAAGTCAATAAAATCAAATCAAAAATTAAATAAATACACTTCAACCACAAATTCAGAAAAGTAAGTTAAATTAATTAGGTGCACTGGGTTATTGCCTCATGCACCTAAAAGCCAAGATCTTAACAAAATCTTAACAAAAATTTGCTAGTGGGGGCGATAGTCGTTATGAATAGGCCAGTTTTTGGAGGATTTATGTTGAATAATATCAAAGGTTTAGTTTTTAATTTAGCGCTTGTTATGGCAGTGGGGCTGTTTTCTGCATGTGATAAAAGCAGTCATAATCAGCATACAGCAGATTCCGGGACACATGAGCATGCCCACGCCCAGTTGGAGGGCAGTGTTAAAGTTGATGGCTCAAGCACAGTGTTTCCTATCACTGAAGCCATGGCAGAAGAGTTTGGTAAAGAAAATCCTAAAGTCCGGGTGACTGTGGGCCTTTCTGGTACCGGTGGGGGGATGAAAAAGTTTATTGAAGGCGTGATTGATATTACGGGTGCTTCGCGCGCTATCAAAGCTTCTGAAATTAAAATGGCAGAGGAAAAAAACCGTAAATTTGTTGAATTACCGGTAGCCTATGATGGTATTGCCGTGGTTGTCAGTCACAAAAACACCTTTGCAAAAGATTTAACGGTTGCCGAGCTTAAATCTATTTGGGAGCCTGAAAGCAAAATTAAGTTGTGGAGCGATGTGCGCAAAGATTGGCCAAAACAAGCCATCAAATTGTATGGACCAGGCGTAGATTCTGGAACCTTTGATTATTTTACCAACAGTATTGTGGGTAAATCTGGCGCCACCCGCCCTGACTTTACGGCCAGTGAAGATGATAATGTTTTGGTTCAAGGTGTGGTTTCAGATGAATATGCTTTGGGTTACTTTGGTTTTGCCTATTGGATGGAAAACGAAGATAAATTGAACCGAGTTGCCATAGATAATGGAAGCGGCCCAATATTGCCCAGTGTAGAAACCATTGAAGATGCCAGTTATGCACCGCTATCAAGGCCAGTTTTTATTTATATCAGTGAAGCATCGTTTGCTAAACAACCAGTGGATGCTTTTGTTAAATTTTATATCCAACATGCCAAAGAACTGGTTCCGCAAGTGGGTTATGTGGCTTTCAAAGAGGAAGTTTATGCCGCTGTTTTACAACGCTGGGAGAACAAAGTTTTAGGTTCAAGTTTTGCCGGGCAATCAGGAAAAAGTATCTTAGAATTGGTGCAAGCTCAAGGCAAGTAAGATTGTGCAAGACAACAGGTTAAATAAACAGCATAAATTTTCTCCAACTGCGGGGAAAAAAAGGACGGAAAATCTGGTTAAAATTTTTCTGTTTGCTTGTGCGCTTGTTTCCATTTTAACCACTGTTGGGATTGTTTGGGTTTTATTTAGCGAAAGTTTACCTTTCTTTGACAAAGTTAGCTTAAAAGAATTCTTCTTAGGTACCCAATGGTATCCTTTATTTGAACCTAAACGTTACGGTATATTGCCTCTGATTGGGGGTACCTTAATGATTGCCATTGGGGCAGCTATTGTGGCTTTACCCATAGGAACCGGCAGTGCCATTTACTTGAGCGAGTATGCTACAGCTAAACAAAGAGCAGTGCTAAAACCTTTTTTAGAGATTTTGGCGGGTATTCCAACCGTGGTTTATGGTTATTTTGCCTTAACGGTGATTACCCCGGTGATTCAGAAAATTTTTCCAAGCACCAATATTTTTAATGCAGCCAGTGGGGCCATTGTGGTTGGGATCATGATTATACCCATGATTGCATCTTTATCGGATGATGCCATGCGCTCGGTGCCAGACAGTTTACGCAATGCCGCCTTTGCATTGGGGGGTACAAAGCTGGATGTGTCTGCTAAAGTGGTATTTCCTTCAGCGTTATCAGGCGTTGTGGCATCATATGTTTTAGCGCTTTCACGTGCAATTGGTGAAACCATGGCCGTAACTTTAGCGGCAGGAGCAACCCCCAAGTTAACCCTTAACCCCTTAGAGAGTATTCAAACCATGACGGCGTATATAGTACAAGTGAGTTTAGGAGATACACCTGCAGGCAGTATATCGTACCAAACTGTTTTTGCAGTGGGGTTGACCTTGTTTTTAATGACCTTTGTTATGAACATTATGGCTCAGAAATTTTTGCATAAATTCAGGGAGCAATACGACTGATGACCAAAAAAAAACGACAGCCGATGCAGTTTTCCAAAAGTATGGCCTCTCGGCAGTTACAAGGACAACTCTTCCAATATTTATGTTTGGCCTGTGTTGCTGTGGGTATTGTCTTATTGATTGTTTTATTGGTGAGTGTAGCCCTGCAAGGCTGGTCCTACATCAACGCCGATTTTTTTAATAATTTTCCATCACGCTTTGCCAAGAAAGCCGGCATTAAATCAGCCTTGTATGGTAGTTTATGGTTGATTGTTCTAACCAGTTTAATTTCTGTACCGGTAGGGGTGGCGTCCAGTATTTATTTAGAAGAATTTGCTAAAAAAAATAAGTTAACTGATTTCATTAGACTCAATATTGCCAACCTAGCTGGGGTACCGTCTATTGTTTATGGCATGTTGGGATTGGTTATTTTTGTCCGTTGGTTTGGCTTGCAAAGAAGCGTAATTTCTGGGGCCTTAACCATGTCCTTGCTTATTTTGCCCACCATTATTATAGCCTCATCAGAGGCCCTAAAAGCAGTTCCTAATTCTATCCGTTATGCTGCTTTGGCTTTAGGGTCTACACGCTGGCAAATGGTACGGGATCATGTTTTACCCGCCAGTATTCCAGGGATGATGACGGGAACTATTTTAGGCCTATCCAGAGCGGTGGGGGAAACGGCTCCATTGATTATGATTGGAGCATTGACTTACGTTGCCTTTGTTCCTAAGAGTATTCATGATCCGTTTGCGGTGTTACCCATTCAAGTGTTTAATTGGGCTTCGCGTCCACAAATAGAGTTTCATTATCTTGCCGCAGCTGGAATCATTGTGTTATTGGTATTTTTATTAACCATGAATGCGCTGGCGATATGGATAAGACATAAATTTGAAAAACGTAAGTAGAAGATGATGGAAGAGAAAAAAAAACAACATATTATTAAAATTAAAGACCTTTCTATTTATTATGGAGATTTTAAGGCGGTCAATCATATTGATTTGGATATAGATGAACACAGTGTAACAGCTATTATTGGGCCCAGTGGCTGTGGTAAAAGTACTTTACTCAGATCACTGAATAGGATGAATGATTTTATTTCATCTGTTCGTTGCGAAGGCGATGTCCATTTTCAAAATGAGTCTATTTTTTCTAAGGCTGTGGATGTGGTTGATTTAAGGAGAAAGATTGGCATGGTATTTCAAAAGCCCAATCCATTTCCAAAATCAATTTACAAAAATGTTGCTTGGGGACCATCCGTCAATGGTTACAAAGGCAATTTGGATGAATGTGTTGAAAGAGCGTTAAAGCGGGCAGCCTTATGGGATGAAGTTAAAGATAAACTTGATCAAAATGGTTTATCTCTTTCTGGTGGTCAACAACAACGTTTGTGTATTGCCAGAGCTTTGGCCATGGAACCAGAAATCATTTTAATGGACGAGCCTTGTTCAGCTTTGGATCCCATTTCTACCAGCAGGGTAGAAGATTTATTGATTGAGTTAAAACAAGATTATACAATTGTTATTGTAACCCACAGCATGCAACAGGCAGCCAGGGTGTCCGATAAAACGGCATTTATGTATCAGGGTGATTTGGTTGAGTATGGAGAAACCAAAAAAATCTTTACACGACCAGATAAAAAGCAAACAGAAGATTATGTGACAGGAAAGTTTGGGTAGAGGCTATGCAAAGACATTTACATAGAGAATTGGATAATATTAAAAAAGATCTTTTATTTATAGGATCTTTGGTCAAAGACAGTGTTGAAAAAGCAATTGTTGCATTCAATGAAAGCAATACTGAACTAGCTGATGAAGTGATTGCTCAAGACAAAAAAATTGATGCTAAAGAAGTGGCCATTGAAGAAGAGTGTTTAAAACTTTTAGCTCTACACCAACCTGTGGCAGAAGATTTGCGGTTTATTACAGCCGTTATGAAAATTAACAATGCCTTAGAGGGTATGGGAGATAGTGCAACCAGTATTTCTAAACGTTGTTTGCATTATGCCAAACGTTCTCCTATTGCTATTCCAGATGAACTCAGTCAAATGTCAGAAAAAACAGTGAATATGATTGAGCAGACTTTAAAAGCATTTTTTCAAAGAGATGATGTGTTGGCTAAAGCTGTGATTAAGTTAGATGATCAAGTGGATGAATTGCAGGCCAATATTTTATCTAAACTTAAAGATATCATGAAAAATGATGCCAATCATATTTCTGTAGCATTGGATGTATTTACCATTACCAGACGTTTAGAAGGTATTGCAGATTTAGCCACCAGTATCTGTGAAGATATTATTTATATGGTCAAAGGTGAGATTGTTAGACATCAGCGTAAAGAAATTGCGTCAGAGTAAGCTTGCTTAATCATGGCTCATATTTTAATTATCAAATCCAGCTTAAACCCAAACAGTAAAAGTGCTAGGTTTGCCGATATTGCGGCAGAGATTATGGATTCTTTTAATGATAAAGGTCAACATAGTTATGAAATTGTAGATTTAAGAAAAGTAAGCTTACCCATGTGTGATGGTGGTCAATGTTTTACAGCGCCTAATTTGGCAAGCTATCAGAAACTTCTTAAAAAAGTGCATGGCGTGTTTATTGCGGCACCTATTTACAACTACGACGTCAATGCTGCTTTGAAAAACTTTATTGAATTAACAGGGCAAGCCTGGAAAGAAAAAGTATTGGCTATGGCTTTTTATGCTGGGGGTGAGCGCAGTTATATGTCAGCCATGTCTTTTATGAACAGCATGATGTTGGACTTTAGATGTTTAATTGTTCCAAATTTTGTTTATGCGTCTGATTATTTTATTCAAAGTGAAGAAGGTAAAAAGCAGATTGAAGAACGTATGGAAAATATCATGAAAAAATTTGTTAGCTTATGCGAATGGAAAAAAGATCAAAAATAACTTATCAATAAAATCAAAAGCTATTTTAATAAAAAGGGGCTGCCATAGCCCCTTTTTTATATTTAAATTCAGTTAACAGGAATGATTTTACTTTGCTCTTTTTCTGCCTTTTCAACAACAATATTAAGTTGACCATCTCTAAACTCAGCACTGACTTTACTGTTATCACTAAGATGCGGTAGCTTAAAGCTGCGTTGAAACTTGCCATAGCGTACTTCATTCATCACGGTGTTGCCTTTGGTTTCTTCTTTGCGTTCACCACTAATCAACAAAGTACCGTCTTTCATTTCAATATTGATGTCATCTTTTTTTACACCAGGCAAATCCATATGAATGGTATAAGATTTATCCTGTTCAGAAATCGAGCTTGTGGGGCTCAAAAAATCTGAAAAGTTTTTTTCCAAACCTCTGAATGTTGAGGGTGAAAAAAAGTTATCAAAAAAGCCATCAATATGTGAAGGTAGGTTAAAAAAATCTCTGTTGTATTTTTGTATGCTCATGCTAAAGCCTCCTTTTTATAGGGTTTATACGAGTAAGCTTACATCTGGAAGTTAGGACCAAGCCAGTAAATGTCAAGTTTTGATTTTGATTATTTTTTGTCACAGAGGTTTGGATGTTGGCATGTCTATGGTAAATGACTTTTATATTATGTTGGCACAGTTGGTAAAAAAAATTTTGGCCTATGATCAAATTGAGGCTGCTTATTTGAAATATGAGCATGCATTAAGTGCTAAAGAATTATTAGAAAAAGTTTTATCTGATTGGCAAATCTCGGTCAGAGAACATAAAAGTACAAAAACGACATATGATCGTTTAAACAAGGTTTTAATTGTTGCAAACCACCCTTTTGGTGGCGTTGAGGGCATGATTTTAACCCGGCAATTTTTAGAGCAAAATGCGGCAATCAAAGTATTGGTCAATCCAATTTTAAAAGTTTTTAAACCATTAAGAGAGAATTTTCTATTTGTTGAACCCTATGAGGATATTGAGTCAAAAAAGTTAAATGTTCAGGCAACCAAGCAGGCGATTCAATGGTTAAAACAAGGTAATGTTTTGGCTATGTTTCCTGCAGGCGAGGTTTCTAGCTACCAGCTCAATAAAAACTGTGTGGTTGATCCAGTTTGGAGCAAAAGTTGTGCGGCATTTGTTGAAAAAGCACAATGTTCAGTTTTACCTGTTTTTTTTCATGGGCAAAACAGCAAGTGGTTTCAAGCCTTGGGTGTTTTGCACCCAAAAATAAGAACCTTGCTCTTAGGCAGAGAGTTGGTCAATAAACAAAAGCAAACAATCCATATGACCTATGGCAATTTGGTTCAGTTTAATAGACTGCCCAAACATTTAAGTAGGGAAGAGTTATCGGATTACTTTAGATTTTTAACCTACAGCATAGCCAAGCAAGGTAAAAAAATAGAGTTGTATAAAGAAGAGCATGAAGAAATAGAACAGTCCTATGACACTTCAGTTTTACAGTCAGATATAGATCGTTTACCTGAGTCAGCCTTGTTATTAAAGTCAAAAAACTTTTCAGTTTATGTCGCAGAGTATGAACAAATACCCAAAATCATGCATGAAATTGCCAAACAAAGAGAAAGATCTTTTAGAAAAGTTGGAGAAGGAACGGGTAAAGCCATTGATACCGATAGCTTTGACCCATATTATAAGCATCTTTTTGTTTGGGATGATGATGCAAAAAAAATTGTGGGGGCATACAGGATTGCACTTAGTGATGAAGTTAAACAGAAAAAACAAAACTTTTATTCACAAACTTTATTTGGTTTTGATCAACGATTTATCAATGAGATTGAGCCGGCTATTGAAATGGGACGATCTTTTGTTAGCTTAGAGTATCAAAAAAGTTTTACGCCTTTATTGTTGTTGTGGAAGGGAATTGGACAGTTTGTAGCCAGATATCCAAAATACACCAAACTTTTTGGTCCGGTGAGCATCAGCGGTGAATTTTCTCCTTTAAGCAAGACAGTTATTAAACAGTATCTTTTAAGGCATTATGGAGAGGAAAGTTTAAAAAAACATGTCCAGGTTAAAGTTCCATTCAATGATGAAATTTTATATGATTATTCCTCTCAAGATATGCTTAAGTTTTTTAATAGTTTAACGGATATTTCCAATTACATTGATTATCAAGAAAAAGAGTTTGCAGGGATACCAGTGTTGATAAAACACTACATTAAGTTGGGAGCAAAGTTTATTGATTTTAATGTAGACCCAGAATTTAACAATGCCTTGGATGCGCTGATATTGGTAGATTTAAAACAGACAGAAGAGAAAAGTTTAAAAAACTACATGGGTGAAGACGGTTACCAGATTTTTAGAAGCTATCATAATTTAAAACAAGATTAAGCTAAGACAAATTTTTTACAAAATCCAAAACTACCCGGTATGGGTAGGTAAAGAAACGTTTTTAAAAAGCTACTTTTTAAAGTGAGTGCCTGGCTTTAATTGAGAGGCAAAGGGTACCAAGGCATTATTATCAATAACACAGTCGTCAGCAATATTGCAGGCATCTTCAATGATTGCATGTTCACCAATACGGACATTTTTCCCAATAAAAACTTTGTGACCAATACGGGTATGTTTACCAATATTTGCATTGATGATGGTACAGTGTGAACCAATAGTAACATGCTCACCCAAGATGACCTGTGTATCTTTCATGTGCTCAGTCATAATGTATTTTGACATAATTGTAAAAGAGAGTGAGGGCAAATTTCACATTAATATTGAATATGATATAAACTTTGACTTGAGTATTGTTGGAATAGGCATAGATATAGAGCGTGTTGATCGCTTTAAAATGCATTTGGATCAAGCCAATGCACGTTTTTTTCAGCGTTTGTTTTCAAGTGCAGAGATTGATTATTGTATGGCAAAAAAACACCCTGAATTGCATTTTACAGCGCGGTTTTGTGCTAAAGAAGCCTTTGTCAAAGCTTGCGCCAATGAAGAAAAATTTAAAATTACAGATATTCAAGTTCAAAAAGACGGTGATAAGCCACATATAGCAATATGGCAAAAAGAAACCTGCAGCAAAGCACTGCTAGACTTTTTTAAATCCAGAACTGTAATGCTTTCATTAAGTCACAGTCAGGATTATGCTTGTGCGCAAGTGATAATACAAAATAAACAAGGATGAATGATGCCCAATAGTATGACAGGATTTGGCAAAGCCAATATTAAAGTGAATGGTTATGAATACTCCTGTGAAGTAAGGTCAGTGAATAGCCGTTACCGTGATATCAAGTGTACATGCCCTAAAGATATGGTTGAATTGGAACATAAGCTAGAAAAAATGATCCAAATGAATTTTTCACGGGGTAAGTTTAGTGTGGTCTTGCAAAGAAACAATATTGCAAAGCAAAAAAAAATTAGTTTTGAAGAAAAAAGCATTATCAGTCATTGGAAAAGCTTAGATGCCATAAGAAAAAAAATGGGTTTAAAAGAGCCTTTAAACATTGAGGCTTTGGTTCATATTGATCGGAGTATTTTTATTAACAAACAGCCATTAAAAAAAGATATTCATCAAGCGGAAAAAAATTATTTAAAAGTGATGCAGAAAGGTCTGGATAGTCTTAAAGAGTCGCGCAAAAGAGAAGGTAAGGGCATTGAAAAAGTCATGCTTCAATTGCAAAACGCTGTAATTAAGCATGTAAAAAAAATTGAGCAGGAATTTAAACGTTTTCAAAAAGGTTTAAGTCAAAAAATAAAAACAAAAATAAGCCAGCTGCCTAAAGACTATGTGCAAGACAATAAGAAATTTGAAAATGATTTGATAGCACTGAAAGATAAAACAGATATAACAGAAGAATTGGATAGGCTTGGTATTCATCTTAAGCACTTAAAAGTTTTGTTGAGTTCTTCTGGTGTGGTAGGACGTGAGATGGATTTTTTGATGCAGGAAATTAATCGCGAAATCAATACCATTGGCTCTAAATCATCAGAAGTTAAAATAAGCAATCAAGTGATTTTGTTAAAAACAGATATGGAAAAATTAAGAGAGCAGGCACAAAATCTTGAGTAATAAGGAAAAAATATCTGTTATTTCTGCGGCATCTGGTGCAGGCAAAACCACAGTAGTCAATCACTTATTGGCTCAAAATGAACGCTTTTCTAGAGTGATTACGCATACCACCAGAGAAAAACGACCCGGTGAAAAAAATGGTGTAGATTATCATTTTGTTAGCAAAGACGAGTTTGAACAGATGATAGCCCAAGATGCCTTTGTTGAATGGGCAAAAGTCTATGACAATTACTATGGTACTTCAAAGCAAGGTATAACAGCTATTGTTGCCCAAGGAAAACATGCTTTATTGGTGATAGAGTGGCAAGGAGCAAAAAACATTAAAAAACTTTATCCAAAAGCCCAGTTTATTTTGATGTTACCGCCATCCATGGATGAGCTCAAAAAAAGAATTTCTGGCCGTGGGGGTGACGCAAAAGACATAGCGCAAAGAATAGATTTGGCTAAGCATGAGATAAGACAGATGCTCTGGTACGATCAGGTAATCATTAATGATGATGTTGAACAATGTATTAAAGACCTAAAACAAGCTTTGGATGATCAAAAAGCATTTTCAATGCACCGGCAAAAAGAACGGGTTCAAAATTTCATATAATTATTAAGGGTTTGTCCTATATTCATAACGGGTAAAAAACAATAAGGCTATTGACAAATGCATAAAAAAGTATAGAAAGACCAGCTATGGCTAGAATTTCAATTGAAGATTGTTTAGAAAAATTACAAAATCGTTTTGCATTGGTGCATTTGGCATCAGAGAGAGCCCGTCAGTTGGCCAGAGGTTCAAACCGCTTAATCATCACTAAAAACAAAGATATCGTCACCTCCTTGCGTGAAATTGCCAGTGGTCGGATTAAGACCAAAAAAGAGCTTGACGAAACAGTCATTGAAAGTGAATAGTTAACATACAAAGCTTATTACGCTACTAACGCTTAATAAGCATCGTTCTCTTAAATCTTTAATGTGGGTATAAATTTTTTTTATTTGACGCGCCCTTTTTTATGATGTATTGCGTTATGCCATGAAAAAAATTATTCAATACATACTCTTAGTGACTATTTTTATTCTAAACACAGTATTTTCTCAACAAAACCAGACCATGTCTGAACGTTCAGAAACAGATATTTTTAAAGGCTTTCATCTGATTTATGGTGATTTAGCTAAAAATAGAATTATTTATCCATCTAGCTCAGGCAACAGTATTGTTGATGCTAGTATTAGAACCTTAGTACAAAACCCCAGTAATTATACAATTAACCATGCTAATGCAGAAGTTTTTATTAATTCAAAAAATGAGCTTGTGGTGACCAATGCAAAGGTGAGTTCTTTATCAGAATGTAGTGGTGAAGACTTTTTGGCTAGATACAATTATGCTCGAGACCATAGAGAACAACCTTGTAGATATGATGAAGAAAATATTGGTTATTTGTGTCAGTTTTCTAATCATGCTTTGGAGCGCGGTAAACCGGTGCAAATGGTTGATTACTATTATGTAAGATTTACCAATCCTCAACTGTATCCTGGTGTTGATATTAAAGAAAAATACCAAGCGTCTGAAGATGTCTTATGGAATTTAGGAATGCCGTGGAGAACAGGCAAAGATATTAAGCTATCTATTGCGGAAATTGTAAGTCATTTACAAGCTTTGATTGATAATGAAAATCAAGTCAGCAAAATTGCATTATTTTCTAAACATGAAAATCTTTCGCACAATGGTGGTATGAAACAAAGAATTTGGTATCATAAAGCCATAACACCAATTTTGAGACAGACCTATGAAAAAAATGATGTACAAACTCCATTGAACCTTCTTCTAAACAGATATGCGGCAGTCAATGTTGAAACCGACAACAATGATCCCAGTGATGAAATGTCCGGCTGTTCAATCCATTACAAAAATACAGGTGATATTATTATATGTGAGTTTGAGCACCAGCAGCTTTCAGGGAGTATTTCTTTTTATAACGGAGGCCCCCTTGAGCGTATCATGCATCGTTATGTGATTCAGATGCCAGCAAAAGCTGACAATTGATTTTTAAATAAATATTATCTTATTTTAAAGTGATTTCTCAGCAGTTAGAAGCGTATCTTTTGAGAAATCACTTGTATAAAACTAAATAAATCCGTAAACTTATAAGCATGGGTAAAAAATTTGGGGCCTATGATGTTGATCGAAAAGTTGCCATTGGTGGTATGGCAGAGATTTATAAAGCCACAGATGTTTCCGGTCAGCCCGTGGCCATTAAAAAAATTCACCCAAGTTTAGCCAGCCAAGAAAAATTTGTGCAGATGTTTTTGGATGAGGTCCGGATTGTTATTCAATTGGATCACCCCAATATTGTTCAACTGATGGATTTTGGTTTGGTTGATGGGGCCTATTATTTTTCCATGGAATGGATGGATGGCAAGGCTCTATCAGCTGTAACCAATGAGCAAAAGCGTTTAAATAAAATGATGCCCATTGACGTGGCTTTGATCATGATGATGGATATTTGTGATGGTCTTTTTTATGCCCATTCTAAAGAGGATCGTTACAAACGACCTTTGAATATCATTCATAGAGATATGAGCCCGCCCAACATATTAGTAAATCTGGGTGGGGTGTTTAAAATTACAGACTTTGGTATAGCCCAAGTTAGGGATAAAAACCTTTTGACCCAGCCGGGTATTATTAGAGGCAAGTTTAGCTACATGTCCCCAGAGCAGTCTTTGGGAAAACCACTGGATCACCGTTCAGATCAATTCAGTATCAATATTATATTTTATGAACTGTTGACCAACCACGCTTTATTTTTGCGTAACAGTGAAATTGAGACCCTGCAAGCGGTCAGAAAATGCGATATTCCGCCCTTAAAGCAATTTAGAAGCAATGTTCCGGCAGAACTAGAGTATGTTATACGTAAAGGTTTAAGTTTAGATAGAAGCAAAAGATTTGCCAATGCTTATGAAATGAAGCAAGCCATTGCCAAAATTTATGAAGAAAATTTCCCCAACAGCAGTAGAGAGAATGTGGTGAATTACTTTAATCAACTGTTTCCAGACATGCATTATACCTTGTCCATGCATTCTATTGAGGAAGATTCGCATTATTTGCGCAAAGCCAAAATTGCGCAAGCCAAAGTCAAGACCGTACGAACACCTGCCTTTAACTTTCAACCGTTTACTCATCCTTTAAGCATGACTTTGCTCATGAGTCTGGGAACCATTATGTTGGTTGAGTTAAGTTTATTTTTATTAAATCGTTTATAACGCAAAAGTATTGCCTTAAAAAATTTGATCATTTTATTAGGCAAGGTTCCATTGACATTTAAAGTCTGTCTATGCTAAACCATTTTCTCGATGCATCATTGGGGAATTCAATACAAAAAAAAAGTTTCACTGTTTGTCTGTGTACTTTTTTTAATCACGCTCCTATCGGCTTCTTTTCATAGCCATGATCATGAAAGTCTTCAGGATGGCAATTGTGATCATCATCATGCAGTTGAATCCCAATTTTTTCAAGCAAGTGACGTTTCTATTGAAAAGTTATCTGAAGATGACTCCTTTGTTGGTCATTCAGATTGTCTTTTGTGTGTATTTTTATCAAATCATTATAATCGAATACCATCAGCACAATTCTTAGGGATTAACTTTTTAGAAAAAACATCAGTATTTATCAACACACATGAAAACAGTTTCCGTAACCGTGTGTGTTTTTTACAGGCACCTAAAAATTCTCCTCCTATTGATCTTATAGGATAAAAATCTTAATTTTTTATTCATCATTGAATAATGGTGAACTAGAAATATTCTTAATCAAATAAAGTAGTTTGAAGCTTCTTACAGCTTTGAAAGCAAAAAAGTTAGTTGTTGAAAAGAGATGATGAAATAACAATGTAAATATTTTTGCTAGATCAATAAGCTATGAAGCCGCATAACATTATAAAAAATAGTGTAGGAGAAATTTATGAAAAAAATAACAGTATGTTTATTGATAGTATTGGCAATACAAAGTATTGGTTTTGCCCAAAGCCCAAATTCAGAAAATATTGAAGCGATAAAACAAGTGGTTTATGAAAAGTACTCTAGTGAATTTGATGCCACAAATTA
This sequence comes from Oligoflexia bacterium, assembly GCA_035326705.1. Lineage (NCBI taxonomy): Bacteria > Pseudomonadati > Bdellovibrionota > Oligoflexia > Oligoflexia bacterium. The sequence continues at coordinate 9,264 of DAOLES010000005.1, read as the reverse complement.
TGATGAATTACAAAAATGGATGATATACGGTCTTGGTGAAAGATCGACGTCAATGAACAATGAACACCGACCAGCAATGGTTTATATTCTAAATGGTAGTGCAATAGTTAAACATTATTATGTGTTTTACGTCGATGGCTTTGGGTATTCAAGTCAGTATTGTGATTGTTGTCATGTTGAAATGCAGACTTCTGGACAAGGGTTGATCGCTCATTGTGAGGCCGCCGTGTGTACAACCCCTCCTTATACTGAAGTGAGCCAATTAACAAAGCTTTTGCCCTTCATTAATAGGAGTGATAGATTAAAGCTTGTTCTCTACCCATCCAGACCATAAATTGAATGAGGGAAGAGCAATGTTAGCATTAAAAAATTTTTTTATAGTGGGCGTTAGTTTAACGCTGGTTCATTGCTCTTCCAATCAGAAGAGTTTAGAAGCAGTTTTTGAAGAAGAAAGCTATGCTCAAGAACTTAGGCGTCTAGAATCAAAAATAGCTCAATTGAATGAACAAATTGAAGATTCACAGCATGAAGTTGATCATGAAGAGGGTGTTGAAGAAAGCGAAGAGCACAGTCATGAACACGGCCATGAAGAAAGTGATGCTTCTCTTACGGAAATAGAAATTTTGAAACTTTTACAAAAACTAAACAATAAGATTATGATTTTAGAACAAAAACTGGCTCAAGGTAAAAGTCAAGCCAATGATGAAGTGATCAAAAGGCAGGTTATGGAAATGGCGCAAAAAACTTTGGCTGAGCATCCAGATGTAGGACAAAACTATATTACCAATCCAAATAATATTGTCATCCAAAAAAATAATGATCAAGCCTGGCAAGTGAAAATACGCTTTAAAATTAATGCTCAAGATCCGGATATATATAATGCTCAGATACTTTGTTTTAATGAAAACAATAGTGTGACATGTAGAGATTTGGAAATTGAAGCGGAATAGTTTTGCATTGTATTGCAGTATGAATACTCAACTTTTTTGAAATAAAATGATAGGTCACTAAGAATGTTAAAAAATTTAAATATAAACAAAGTGTTGATTGGGGTTGCACTGTGTTTGCTCTGCGCTCTTTGTTTTAATACAGCGCAAGCAAAAGTATTGGAAATTGTTACGACAACCAGTACCTTAGAAGCGATTGTAAAAGAAATAACAACAAAGGATCAAGTGACAGCACTGGTTAAAGGTTCACAAGATGCGCATTACATTCAAGCAAAGCCATCGTACATTGCAAAACTAAGAAAAGCAGACCTTCTTATTTCCATAGGCTTGGGTTTGGAAGATGCATGGTTGGATAAAATTGTGACCAGCGCACGCAACCTAGACTTAATGCAGGGCAAAAAAGGCCGTTTGGTGGCGGGTCAATCAGTTACGCCCATTGAGATTCCTCAAGGAAATATCACTCGCGCCATGGGGGATGTTCACCCTGAAGGTAACCCGCATATTCTTCTTGATCCTCTTCGTGTTATTAATGTGGCAAAAGCCATTGAAAAAAAACTCAGTCTGCTCAATCCGCAAAGCAGTCAATACTATCAAAAAAATGTTTTACAATTTGAAAATAAAATTCAATCAAATATGAAACAATGGTTGGCGCAATTATCACTCTTACAAAATAAGTCTGTGATTACCTACCATACAACGCTGAACTATTTTTTGCAGCGTTTTGGTCTTGAGCATGCTGCTTCAATTGAACCAAAACCAGGTATTCCACCTACTGCAAAGCATATTCAGGACTTAATTGCTCAAATAAAACAAAAAAAGATATCCTGTATTTTAATGGAAAGTATTTTTGATCAAACGCCAGCCAATACCATTGCGCAAAAAACCAAAATGCGGGTGGTTAATGTTGCACCTGAGGTTGGGGGGTTGAAAAAACAAAGCAGTTATTTTAGTTGGATGAATGATGTGGTCGGTGCAGCTTCAAATTGTTTACAAGCAATGTGATGGAAGCCCTTAATTTTTTAGCAGCACCCTTGCTGATGTGTTTGATTTTGGTGGGTATCCATTGTTATTTGGGTATTCACGTTCTTGCACGTGGTGTGATATTTGTGGACTTGGCTTTGGCGCAAGTTGCAGCATTAGGGGCTACGGTGCCTTTTTTCTTTTTTCATGAACCGTCATCACTTGTTAAATATTTATTTTCACTTGGCTTTACATTGGGGGCAGCGGCATTTTTAACCTTATCCAATCGTTTTAGGCAAACACTATCACAGGAAGCGGTCATAGGTGTTTTGTTTGCTTTTTGTTCTGCTAGCTTAATTGTTTTGGCCGATCAAATGCCGCATGGTTCAGAACATCTTAAACACAGCATGATTGGTCAATTATTGTGGACGACATGGGCGGATGTTCTCAAAGTTTTTATCATATATTCTGGGGTATCTGGGCTGTATTATATTTTTCGTAAACCACTGTTGGCTAATAGCTTGGGTATAGCATCCCTTTGGAGCATGGATTTTCTCTTTTATGCACTGTTTGCGGTGGTGATCACCAGCTCGGTGCAAGTGGCAGGGATACTCATTGTTTTTTCTTTTTTAATTGTCCCGGCTTTGCTTAGCGCAGTGTTCTTTAAAGATGTCGCCAAACGTTTATGGTTTGGTTGGGGAATAGGGGCAATACTGAGCGTTTTTGGCATGTTTGGTTCATATTATTGGAACTTACCCTCAGGGGCATTTATCGTGGGTGTGTTTACCTGCGTTCCCTTACTATTGATTTTAGTCAAAGCTATTTTTCTCAACAAGGCTAATGCCCAAAGAGAGTGACTTGAATAAACTTAAATTGTATGTTATGTGTTGCGTCATGTTGAAAAGGTTTATACATTGCCTTTTGGTCACAGCTTTCATGCTGCCATTTTTTCATCGGCATGAGCATGTCCATACCTGCCATGATGAAATACAAAGTCATGCATCTTCGATCAATGCAGTAGAGCATGATCACGGTGATGAGTGTGGTTTATGTACTTTTTTGCTAACGTCTAAAAAACCTTTTCAACAAACAGTCAGTTTTTTATCGGAGCCAGAATTTTTTACATTAAGCTGTTTTAATACATCGTTAACTATACAAAGCAGGTTTTACAGTATTGATGGCAACCGATCTCCTCCGCAAAACGTTTAATTGCTTATTTTTCAAGTAGGGCCAAGTCAAGCCTATACTTTTTATTGATTATTTTGAAGACATTCAATTAAAGACCGTGCTCTTTAATGGGTGCTTTTTAAACGTAAAACCCTTGATTTAAAGGTCAGGTGAAGGTTTTTTTCATGAAACATATTTTATTTAAGTCCATGATGGTCCTGTTGTGGTTGTACAGCTTTGACAGTAGAGGACAAACAAGCGTGCAAAATGCGCAGACAAAATACATTGATCTGTCAATCAATGCTTTGTTATCAGTTGGCGGTTCAAGTCTGGATGATGAATCTTTAAGCTTTTTGCAAGCCGGTGGTCATGACCCCAAGCGCAGTGGCTTTAATTTACAGTCTGTAGAAGTTTCTTTAACCGGGGCAGTTGATCATTATTTTACCGCAGAAACACATATCTTATTTGGACTGAGTAAAGAGGGCGAAAGCTTTTTAGAGCTTGAAGAGGCTTTTTTTAAAACCTTGTCCATGCCTGGTGGTTTAGAGTTAAAAGGCGGTCAGTTTTTAACACAAATTGGACGCAGCAACCCTTATCATGTTCATGCCTGGAATTGGCAAGATCAACCCATTATTAATTCCAGAGTTCTGGGTGCAGATGGAATGCGCGGTTTGGGGGCACAGTTAGCGTGGTTACTGCCAGTATCATGGTATTCGCAAGTGTATTTTTCTGCACAAAATGCAACGGGGGCAACCATGATCAGCTTTGCTGGAGCGCAAGAGTCAGCGGTTGGAAGTCAAGATCTGGTGGACAGAGATGTTAATGGTTTGACTGAATTGGTTTTTGCTTTGCGCTGGGTCAACGGCTGGGATTTTTCTGAAACCACAGCATCACGACTAGGGTTTTCATTGTTAACAGGACCCAACAGCGCTGGAGCAAATACATTTACTCAAGTTTATGGGGTGGACTATGTTTTAAAGTGGGTTCCATTGAATGCTAAAAGAGGCTGGCCATTTCTGACTTGGGAAAGCGAATTTTTATTAAGAAATTATCATGTTGATCCAGGTTTGAATCAAAGTAACTTGGGTATGATCGATAGTACGATACTCAATTTTGGCGGCACCTTAAGTGATTGGGGTTACTACTCTCAAGTCTTGTATGGATTCCGTCCGCGTTGGGCCGCAGGTGTTCGATTTGAATATGCAAGTGGCAGTGAGTCTTCTGTAGGATTTAGAGATTTTGATCCATTTAGGGATAACCGGATTCGTGTTTCTCCGATGTTGGCTTTTTATCCCAGTGAGTTTTCCAGAGTAAGATTACAGTACAATTATGACCAGGCTACGCACTTAGAAGAAATGTATGCGCATAGTCTATGGTTGGGAATTGAATTTTTGTTTGGGGCACATCCTGCTCATGATTTTTAAAGAAGGGGAAGCAATGCATAGAATAAAATATTTATTATTAACTCTAATTTTCTTTTTTAACTCTATTGTCAGTGCCAAAGGCATTGATATTTTTGTTCAGTCGGTGAATTTAAGTGTTGAAGATTTGGAAAGCAGACTTCAAACCCGTGATGCAGCATGGATCAAACAACATCTTGTAGGCTCTAATACTGTATATATGCAAGGTAGGATTGTGGTTAACTTACTTTTTCCTGATCAACTCAATTTAAGGTTTTCTTGTCATGGGAATGATCAAAACTATCATTGCGATTTAGCAGAAGACAACAAAGACTTGCTTGGAGCTCTGGAGGCTAAAGATGAGAGCTAAGAACAGTCTCAATAGTATAGTTGCATTGAGTCTTTTGTTGTTGTTTGCTTGCACAGGCATGAAAAGTACAGACTCGCTAGAAGCGGTTCGCGCTGTAAAAGCTTTACGTCAAGATCAAAGTGTTGTGCAGCTCAAAAGTGATGATGGAGATGCAGAAGATCTGCATGTTCACGATCACGAAGATAAAACAAACAATCATAGTGAGGATCATCAACAACATGACTATGATCAAGATGGGCATGACCATGATCATAGCCAAGATCTTAAAAACTTAAGCATTGTTGAAATGGAAACTTGGTATGACAGTGTCACTGATCATCTTGTTGATCAACTGGAAAACAAAGAGCTTAGACAATTGGTTATTTGGCAAGCACAAGAAAAAATTTGGGCAAGAGCTGTATTAACAGACGCCAATCAGATGTTGTTTTTTTCATGTGAGGCGCATCAAGGTGATATTGATTGCCAAGTTGTTGAAAAAAATGAAGTTCCTGACATGCCTGTCTTTGCAAACAAGGAGGATGAATGATGATAAAGTACAAGAGTGTATTTTTTTTAATTGCTATGGTTTTATGCGCAGCGTGTAAGCTCCCTCAAAGCGATGATGTTATTTCCAAGCAACACAGGCAAAGCTATCAATGTGGTTTGGCAATGGCAGGTTTTATGGCATCTTTAAGTATGGATGGAGAACATTTAAGGTTAATCTTAAATGATTTTGAAATAGGTAGCGATGAACCACAAAGTCCTTTTTTGGAGTTTCAAGATTTAATGAAAAACTCAGATTATTTGCTTTTTGAATCAACCGATAACAATGGTGAGCATATCAATCATACTTGGCAATTGCTTGAGATTAAGCAAGAAGGTGGAGCTTTTGTCACGCACGACATTGCAAAAGAAATCCTTGAAAGCAAAAATTTACATGTTGCTCTGGTGAGGATTGCATTTCACTCTGGCAATGGTCAGGCACATGATGAGCAAGATGATCATGAAGACCATAGTCACAATCATGATGACCATGATCACGATCAGGTAGAGGATCATGAGTATGAAGGGGCACACATCAGTTTTGCCGTTTATCAACAACTGCGAGGTCAGAGGAAACCCAGTTGGTGTAAAGTTACGGCACCTGTGCAAATTGAACAAGAGGGCAATGCATACCAAGTCCAAGTTTTAAAATCAGCGCAAGCGCAAGTAGCAGCAGATGCGGATCACGGTCATCCAGGGCACTCACATCAGCATTAGACACAATTAAAACTAAAGTCATCATATGAGTTTTGTGGTTCTGGTCTTATTGTGAAGTTAGTTTTATGTTTATTATAGGGCTATAAAAAATTTAGGATGCATTATTTTTTATAAACACCAAGCTGATTGGACTAAAACCCTCAACCCCTTAATTTTTCACAAAAAACAATTTTCTCTTTTTGTGGATTAACACCTTATTAAATGACTATGATGTAGTTAAAAATTTGATGACAAGTATTTAAAAATAATAAAAATAAGATTGTGCATAGGTGCAGGGCACTATTTACATTGTATATGGCTTGTTAGGGTATGTGTGCTACGTGACTCGCTATCACTAACATATCATATAATTAATTTGTGATTGATAATTTACTTTGAAAGCAAGAAAAAACTGTGGTTGTATCAATCAGATGATCAAAGAAACGTTAAGAGAGCTTAGTCATGAAGAAAGAACAACTCTTATAAATGAGAAGGAACAACATCATCAATCCTATTACAGTGAATGTCGTAAGGCTATCATTGAACAAATTATTTTTATTGTTATATATGTAGGAATATATTTCTTAATAAGACAATTGATGTTGAATTCTGGAGATGAGCTTGCGCAAGGTTTTTTTAATAATCTATTGATACAAGTCGTCTTGATCGGTTTTGCCTTGATGTTACCTGCTTCAGATATCATCAAGGCAATTCAAGAATATAAAAGAGGGATAAATTGGAGTCGCCATCAGTGGGAACCTTTTTTGAAGGTTGAAAAAGTGAAAGAAATAAAACTGGATGTTGAAGCCTTTCGGATTATTTCAGACCGCCATGAAGATGTGGAGTGTTTTTTTCTACAAAGTAAATCAGGCCAAATTTTAGCATTGATTGATTTTAGATGCATGGTTTATAAAGAAGATGTTTCTGAAAATTTAAAAATAGTTTCTGGCGCTAACGATATGATTTTAAGTGTTAGCTGGGAAGGAAAGAAACTGAAAGAGAGCATTAAAAAAAGAAAATTTTTACGTTCGGAACTAAAACCAGAGCAGTTTCAAATTTTTGATACCGATTTAAAACAACTGGATAAAGTACTTAAGGAAAATGCTGATTCTCATAAAGCCATAGATATAAAAGATGATCGGATTGAACGATTACTTGAATTGGGTTTTTTTAAATATGTTGATAACCAAGTTGATCAAGAGTTGTATGATTATTTTAAAGACAATAATTATGAGTTATTTGATGTTGTAGAAAGAGAATTTTTTGCTGAGTATGAACATATAGCTGAAGGTGGAGCTTTTGACTTATTAAAATCAATTCAGCCGCATTTAAAAATTAATGGTGTAAAATTGAAAAAGTTAAGACAAGTTTATGAGCCTGAAAAACATGGGTATCGGATTTATATTGCGGATAAAGAATATATTATGTGGACTGCAGATGAGGCAAAAAATTCTTGGGAGTTTGCATTTACACGCATTGTAGAGTTAATTAATAGCTTATTGCAAGAAGCTGGGTCTAAAGAAAAACTTTTTTACTGGGATGAAGAGGTGCTTTTGTTACTTTCTCAAGATATTGCTGATTACTTAACGGAATGTCAGTTCTTCAAAAAGAAAGATCAGCCAGTACAATTGGTTTAACTTCAAGTCTGGAGTGGTTAAAAGTTTAAATTGCTTGCATTTATGCTGGAGTGACGTTAACACCAAGCCATGACTAAAATATCAGATTCATTGGTGGGTAAGGCTGTGATTGCATGGTTGTGCACGCCATTGCCTACAAGCTATTTTGACAATATGAGAGAACTGCAAGTGCCGGTTGAAAGTATTTCAGGCAAGGTTGTGGTAGAAAAAGAATCAGGTCTGCTTATTGAAATCAATGCTGTAGGCAGTACCTTGATTAATTTGCAAAAAGTACCCCCACAACACATTTTTTTACCCTTTCATAAAATAGATTCTATCCAGCTCAGGGACAAAGCATGATTTCACTTTATCAAGATCACATTACATGCTTAGAAGATATTGATTTGGCTGGAAAACGAGTCTTGTGCCGTATGGATTACAATGTTCCTTTGGATGAAAAGGGTAACATTACAGATGATACGCGAATCCAGGCCAGCTTGCCTACCTTGAATTATCTTTTGGAACAAGGGGCGTATGTAACCCTTATTTCACATTTGGGACGGCCTAAAGGTAAGTTTACTAAAGCGTATTCGTTGCTGCCGGTAGCATCTTATTTATGTGATGTGCTTGATCGCGAAGTGATTTTGGCAGATGATTGCGTGGGCGATGCTGTTAAAAAGATTTTGCATACGCGAGATCAGCAACAATTATTGATGCTGGAAAACTTGCGTTTTCATACCCAAGAGAATGATAACGATACTATTTTTGCTCAGGGTTTAAAAGCCAACCATGATGTTTTTGTCAACGATGCCTTTGGTGTTTGTCATCGAGCGGATGCCAGTGTAGATGCTTTGCCACGTTTGTTTAAAGATAGTCAGAAATGTATTGGTAAATTAATTGAACAAGAAATTAAGGCTTTAGAACCATTGCTAAAAGATGCGCCCAAACCTTTTGCATTGATCATGGGTGGAGCTAAGGTTTCTGATAAAATTAAAGTTTTAGAAAGCTTGCTTAAAAAAGTGGATTATTTATTTTTGGGAGGAGCCATGGTGTTTACTTTTCTCAAAGCAGAAGGAAAAAGCGTGGGTTTATCCAGATTTGAAGCGGATAAAGTGGACTATGCTAAAAAATTATTACAAATGGCCAGAGATCGTAAGGTAAGAGTTTGTTTTCCAAAGGATTATCAGGTTGCAAGCAGTATGGATGCCATTGATCAAGCTTATGTGACTAAAAATGACAGAATTGATGATGATGTCATGGCTTTGGATATTGGACCTAAAACCTTAGACTATTTTTCTGGGCAGTTGCAAGATTGTCAAACAGTGTTCTGGAACGGTCCTATGGGCTGGTTTGAACAAGAGCCCTTTGATGCTGGCAGTATAGGCTTAGCCAAAGAGCTGGCCAATTTAGATGCCAATTGTATCATTGGCGGGGGTGATTCTGCGGCGGCCGTGGTTAAGTCTGGTTATGCCCAAAAAATGGCACATATTTCAACCGGTGGCGGCGCAACTTTAAGTTTCTTAGAAGGTAAGCGTTTGCCAGGTTTAAGTAGTATGGTTGTAAAAAAGTAGGAAGCGGGTCATCAT